>JAIPKB010000087.1 GCA_021733795.1 Akkermansiaceae bacterium
CCTCGCCCGTCTCGTCGCGCTGCGAAAGCTTACGGATCTGGGGGAAATTAAACCCGATCCGCGCCATCTCCAAGGCCAGAAGCGAAAGCGTTTGTCACTCAATTGCAAACTCATAGAACTCTTAGGTTGATGCGAATGGGTTTGCTCCCATCCTTGGTATTCATCCTGCGGATGACACGCGCAAGGGATTCAAATCTGCCCGGATTCATGTTGAAAGCCGCCTGTAGCATCATGCTTTCGAGAATCCCCCTCGCCAGCATTCTGGTCCCCGCTGAAAGAGAGGTGGACTCAGGGTCGATACCCGGCATGGGTGGATAAAGGAAAGCCCAAAGGACGGCGCTCCATTCGTGGTCATAGTGATTCGGATACTTGTCATCCGCTCCGGCCTGCAACAAGCGGTAGCATTTGAGCCTTTCCATGGTTCTGCGGATTGATTCGATTCGTTCCTTGGCGCTCTCTTTCTTGAAGGCCCCGACGACGGCCTCAATGATCGCGTTCCTGGTGGCTGCCTCCGCTGCCTCGATCTTGATTCCATGGCCGGCCAATAGGCGGAATGCTAGATACTGCGTGAGGTTCGGCGATGGGATCGGGAGGCTTCTGTCGTGCAGCCACCCGTTGTCCAGGATCTCGACGGCGCGGTCGTGGAAGATAACCTCCTCTAATTCATCGAGCAAAGCCTTGTCATTCCGATCTCGGCCAGGCGTTGGTTTTGGTGTCATGGTTCAGATTGCCTTGAGGTGTGGCTGCGGAGCGGTGGTTTCAGGGGCGGCCAGCACCGCACGGCGCTTCCCTGGGACAATGCGGAAGAACTCCGCCCCCTCCTCGCGAGGGTGGAGGTTGAGGTAATGGCGTTTGACGATGGCCTCGGAATTGCCGGCCTGGAGCGCGGCGTCGCCAACGGAGCGGTGCACTGCCACATGGTAGGAAATGAAGCTGTGGCGCGCCTCGTCGTGTGAAATCGCGAAGTGTTTGCGCACCTTGGCATTCATGCGCCGGAAGTTGGTCGGAATCACCGGGGCCGGGAAGCGTGAAAGCCACTGGGCCAGATTGTTGGAAATCATCACCTGGCGCTCCTGACGGGTTTTCGAGATGTTGGCCGGGATCGTGATCGTCCGGGTTTTGAGGTTGATCAGTTCCTTTTCCCGGCCGTTCATCCGCTGGATTTCTTCCGGCCGGATGCCTGCGAAGTATGCGAGCGCGTAATACCGGACCAGCGCACCGCCCCGCCACCGCATGATCACGCCAAGGATGCGCCGAACCCCGGCCGGGGTCGTGGTCATGGGCTTTGCCGCCTGCTGCTCCCGGACCTGCCGCGCGGAATAGGCTCGCACCGCGGCCACCGGGTTTTCAAAGGTGAAGGGGCGGCTGGTGGCGCGGTCCTTTTCGGTTGCCCAAGCAAAGAATCCGTTGAGTTCGTTCCTGGAATTGTTCCAGAACTTCAAAGAGGCCTTGGCCATGCCGTCGGCCGTCCGGAGCTGGCGGAGGTAACCGGCCACCGCCTCATGGGTGACCTCGTGAGTAAAGGGATCGTGGATCTTCTCGGCAAATCGCTCAAGGCTCCGCTTGAGGGCGGCCAGGGTGCGCGGTCTCAGCCCGTCGCGTTCCTTTTCGTCGATGAATACTTTGAGCGCATCGGAAACCCGGATCGTGTAATCAGGCGCCCGGTGGTGGCGGAGAAAGAACTCCACCGCCTCGGTCAGCGCATAGGTGCCACCGAGCTTGTCCACCGCGGCAAGGGCCGCGTCGTGCTGCTGCTGGGTCATCGGAGACAGGATCATCCGCTGGGCGCGTCCCTTATTCTCCATCTCCACCCGCTTGGTGCTGGCAAAGGTCTCGGCCTCGGCGCGTTCCTTGAATTGCCGGCGCTGCCATTTGTTGTTTTCCTTCCAGCCTTGGACCAAATAGGAAACGTATCCCTGCTTGTCAACGTATGGCCTGATCGTGATCCCGTTGGCGGAAGTTTTGCTTGCCAGTGTCCGTGTTCGTTTCGTCGGCTTGCTCATGGCTGCATTGTGGTGCTTTTCGACTGTCTCTGCAAGCGTTATTGCGGGGTTTGTTCGGGGAAGTCGGATAGAGTGAGGTTTTTCAATGCTGCCGCGCAGGTTCGAACCCTGCAGCGCGCACCATGTTGATTTTCGCCTCAGTTTTGGCGTAATACTATTGGAAATCACCCGCCAGACCGCGGAAGGGGCCGTGGGCAGCGGCATGGCAGCGATGGAGGACTTGGAGTTTTTTGGGAGTGAGTAACAGAAGTTCTCCTCTTGTGGGCGATTTGTGTTGACTCCGCCCGGCCTCACCTGATAGGCGGTGCGCTATGAAAACGCCGGATCACAAGGCCCGTGGACGAAGTCCGCACTCCCGGGCCGCTGTTACACCAGAACACCGGCGACTGGTGTTACGACCCCAAAACCGTCCCGCCGGTCAATAACACTGTCGGGCACTACTTGAGATGCAATAATGAGAGCGGAACAAAGCACGCGAATCCGGCAAAAGAACCGCACGCTACTGGTTGAAGTCGTCACCGCCGCCTTCTTGTTTGCTGGATCCCTACTCGCAAGTAACGATGATTTGGCTGGGGACTGGTTCCTCTGCGGATCGGATATTCAAGGGAATCACACCTGGGACGGGAATGTGGTGCTCTCCAGCGACGGCTCTGTCACGGACGGCAGTATGAATGGCTCGGATGGGTCGCCGGGCTACAGTCTTGTCGGCGGCTCGCTGGCCATCGATGGCACCGGCAGAGTGACCGGGACCATTCAGGACTCCGACGGTATTACAACCCAGATGACGATGCACATGGATCCTGCAAAGGGGCTGATTGCGGGCGAAGGCAACGCCGTGGTGGGTAGTGAGGACGGGGTATTCGTGTGGGTCAGGAAGGCGACCGGGTTCGTGGCTGCCGATTTGGCTGGGGACTGGTTCCTTTGCGGAGAGGACATTCAAGGGGATCACACCTGGGGCGGGAACGTTGTGCTCTCGAGCGATGGCTCCGTCACGGGCGGCAGGATGAATCCCTACACTCTTGTCGGCGGCTCGCTGTCCATCGATGACACCGGCAGAGTGACCGGGACCATTCTGGACTCGGATGGTATTACAACCCAGTTGACGATGCACATGGATCCTGCAAAAGGGCTGATGGCGGGCGAGGGCAACGCCTTGGTGGGTCGTGAGGACGGGGTATTCATGTTGGTCAGGAAGGCGACCGGGTTCGTGGCGGCCGATTTGGCTGGGGACTGGTTCCTTTGCGGATCAGATATTCAGGGGAATCACACTTGGGACGGGAACGTTGTGCTCTCCAGCGACGGCTCCGTCACGGGCGGCAGCATCAATGGCTCGGATGGGCCGCCGCCGGGCTACAGTCTTGTTGGCGGCTCGCTGGCCATCGATGACACCGGCAGAGTGACCGGCACCATGCAGGACTCGGATGGTGTTACAACCCAGATGACGATGCACATGGATCCCGCAAAAGGGCTGGTGGCGGGCGAGGGCAACGCCATTGGGGGTAATGAGGACGGGGTGTATGTCTTCGT
The DNA here is from genome assembly GCA_021733795.1 of Akkermansiaceae bacterium. Taxonomy (GTDB): domain Bacteria; phylum Verrucomicrobiota; class Verrucomicrobiia; order Verrucomicrobiales; family Akkermansiaceae; genus Luteolibacter. Next base: position 3,531 of record JAIPKB010000087.1, read on the forward strand.
CAGAAAGGCCCACCCCGGGCTGGCCGCTATCGTTCGCATCGCCATCGATCAACCCGGCCAGCGGGTGGAGCTTTCGATAGCCGACCTCTACCCCGGAAGCATCTACACCATCCAGCGCTCCCTCACTCTTCAGCCCGATGACTGGCTTGACCTCCAAACTTTCGAAGCCTCGGACACCGAAAAGACATGGTTCGAAAGCCTCGATCCTGAGTGGGGCAAAGCCTTCTGGCGGGTCAAGAACGAGTGATGCCGCACCAGACCGACCCCTACCAGTCGCCCGGTTTCGATAATCTCCCGCAACTACACCCTCAGACCCCGCGTTCAACGTTAGCCGGCGCCAGGCAAGGCTATCACGTGCACCTGAACGGCCACAAGATAAACCCCTATGTGTGGCGGAAGGAGGCACCCACCGCGGCGTGATCCGAGGCCCAGCGCGGCGGAGTTGAAACCCGCGAGCCCGTCAGGCGTCCTCGTCGATGGCGGTCTCTTGCTGGGGCTTGGCGGCCTCAAGAATCAGTTCGCGCGACTCCTCGGAAAGTTTTTCCAACGGATAGGAAACCAGCTTTCCATTGGTCATCAGGAAAGCCACTTTGGTCTCGTCGACACTCTTGACCGCAGCGCGGATTTCGCGGCCTTCGGCGTTGGTCCAGGTCCGGGTGGGAATCAGCGGGCCGCTGGCAACGACCGGCGCGGCACTTTCGGTCTTCTCGCGAAGGGATTTCTTGATCAATTTCTCAAGCTCGCCATCAAACGGCGAACCATCGAAGATCAAATCTCCTTTACGGTCAAACAAGAAGGCGTGGGGGATCCCGTTGACCGCGATCGGCCCGGAGGTGTAGCCAACGATCGAATACTCGACCTTGGCTTTCTCGATGATCGGTTTGATTTGCTCCTTGCTGCTGTTTTGGCTCTCCGCCCCGACAATCCGCAAACCCTTGTCACGAAGACTCTTGTCCAATTTAGCCAGATGCGGCAGGGAGGCGATGCAGGGCGGGCAATTCACCCCCCAATATTCGAGCAGAACCACCTGCCCTTTGAGAGAGCTCTTGCTGACCTTGTCCCCAAACAACGAGCTCCCGAGCTTCCAGTCGGTGAGCTTGTGCGGCCCTGCCTCGGCGGAAAATGCGGGGGAGGTGAAAAGCTGGATGGCAAGCATGAGCCCGGACACAACGCGGAATGGATGATGAGTCATAGGGATTAAACGCAGCCGCACGGCGAACCTGTCTATTATTTTATTGATTTATCAGAAAATGTGTCGCACAAACGCTGAAAGATCGCCTGGGGGTGAAACCGTAGTCGGCGGGGACCGGTGCATCAATCGCGCGGGTCCGGCTTCGGGGCCGGGCTGCGCCATCCCGGAAACAGTAACAAATGAACGAATGACAAGTATGATCGACTTCAAGGGAAAGACCGCGTTGGTGACGGGGGCCGCCGGGGCCATCGGCAGGCAGGTGGCAGCGGATCTGAACAAACTGGGGGCCACGGTGTTCATCACCGATCTGGATCAGGCGGCGGTGGAAGCGGCCGCAGCGGACGTTTCGGCGGTGGGCAACGAATGCCGGGGGCTGGCGGCGGATGTGACCCGGGAGGCACAGGTGGTCGCGGTGGTGGCGGCCGCGAAGGAGTTTCTGGGAGGCCGGATCGACATTCTGGTGAATGTGGCCGGGAGCGCCGGCACCGGGAGCAATATCGAGCACGTGACCGAGGAGGAGTGGGAGTTCGCCTTCGCAGTCAACTGCAAGGGATCCTTCTTCTTCGTGAAGCACGTGGTGCCGTTGATGAAGGCGGCCAAATACGGCAAGATCCTCAACTACTCGTCCAAGTCGGGCAAGACGGGGTCGGCGCTGATGGTGCCCTACTCGGCGGCCAAGGGCGCGATCATTGCCTTCACCCAGGGACTGGCTTTCGAGCTGGCCAAGTTCAACATCAACGTCAACTGCGTCTGCCCGGGAATCACCGACAATTCCGGGGTGTGGAGCAAGGTTTCAGGCGATTACATCAAGACCATGAACGCCACCCGCGACGAGGTGGTGAAGACCTTCACCTCCAAGGTGCCGCTGGGGCGCCTCGCCAATCTCAATGATGTCTCCAACCTTACCTGCTTCCTCTGTTCCGACGCGGCGGAATACATGACCGGCCAGGCGATCAACGTCACCGGCGGCCGCGAAATGCACTAGCCTGTCTGAAAAATGAAATCGATTTGCCATGGTGCTCCAACAACACCTTGTTACCACGGGAAGAGAGCCCGGCAGGATGCCGGGCTCAGCCGGCGGGACGCCAGCGCTCCCCATTTTCCAGACACGCACTGAGACAGAAACGGATTTCAAACCAACATGAGTACCCAAACACCAACGAATTACACGGTCGCGGAAGTGGCCTCGAAGATCGATCACGCCCTGCTCAAGCCGGACCAAACCGAGGCGGACGTCCGCGAGCACGCCCGGCTGTGCGCCGAGTGGGGCGTCGCCAGCCTCTGCGTGCGTCCCTGCGACGTGAAACTCGCCGCGGAGCTGCTCAAGGACAGTCCGGTGATGGTTTCCTGCGTCCTGAGCTTCCCGCACGGCGCGGACGCCACCCCGGTGAAAGCGTTCCAGGCGCAGCAGGCGGTCGCGGACGGCGTGAGCGAGATCGACATGGTCATGAACATTGGCCAGTTCCTCTCCGGCAATTACGACGCGGTCCGGGAGGACGTCCGGGCGGTGGTGGAGGTGGCGCACGCGGCCGGGGTGAAAGTGAAGGTCATCCAGGAGAGCGGGTTCCTAACGCTCGAACAGGTCGCCAAAGCCTGCGAGTTGTCGAGGGAGGCCGGGGCGGATTTCGTGAAGACCTCGACCGGTTTCAACACGGGTCCCGCCACACCGGAAATCATCGCGGTGATGCTCAAGACCGTCGGCGACTCGATGGGAGTGAAACCCTCCGGAGGAATCCGCGACTGGGACACCGCCGTCGCCTATCTCCGGCAGGGGGCTGATCGTCTCGGCGTGGGATCCACCGCAGCCGTACTCGAAGGAGGCCAAGCGGATGGAAACTATTAAGGCGGTGGTCTATCACGCCCCCGGCGACATCCGGGTGGAGGACGTGCCGATGCCGGTGTGCGGCGCGGACGAACTGCTGGTGAAGGTGGATGCCTGCGCGGTTTGCGGAACCGATCTGAAATCGATGGTTTCCGGCAACCCGCGGATCAAGGCACCGAGGACGATGGGCCACGAGTTCACCGGCCTGATCGAGGCGGTCGGTGCGGAGGTGGATGGCTTTGCCACGGGTGAGCGCGTGGTGATGGCCACTTCGGTTTCCTGTGGCGAATGCTTCTACTGTCGGCGTGGCTACCGCAATCTGTGCGAGAAGCTGGCGCCGATGGGATTCAGCTACGAGGGGGGCATGGCGGAGTATCTGGTCATTCCCGGCCTCGCTATTCGTAACGGCCACGTGATCAAGGTGCCGGCCGGAGTGAAGCCGGAGCACGCGGCGCTCGCGGAACCCCTGAGTTGTGCGGTCAACGCGTGCGGCAACTGCAACATCCGGGAAGGCGACACGGTGGTGGTGATCGGCGCGGGCCCGATGGGGATCCTGAATGCCTGCGCGGCGCGCGAATTCGGTGCGGGCAGGATCATCATGGCCGAAATCAACCCGGACCGCCTCGCAAAATGCGCACCCTTCGCGGACCTGCTGGTCAACTCGGGCGAGCAGGACCTCAAGCGGATCGTGCTGGCCGAGACCGGCGGCGTGGGGGCGGATGTGGTGATCGTGGCGGCCCCGGCGGCCCCGCCTCAGGAGGAGGCGCTTGCCATCGTCCGCAAGCAGGGCACCGTCTGCCTGTTCGCTTCGCTGCCGGTCGGCAAGTGCGAGCTGCGGATCGACAGCCGGCTCCTGCACTATGGCGAAATCAAGCTCGTGGGCAGCAGCGATTCCACCCCGGAGCACGTCCGCCGGGCGGTCGAGATGATTGCCGGCGGGGCGCTACGGATGGATCTGCTCGCGACACACAAGCTCCCGTTGGACGGCATCCATCAGTCATTCGAACTGATGAAAAGCGGCGAGTCCATGCGGGTCGTCCTGATCCCCTAACCCACTGAATTTGATAGAAAAACAGAGAGCATGAAGTTGAATTTGAAAGGCAAGACGGCGCTCGTCACCGGTGGCGCACGCGGTATCGGCAGCGCCATCTGCCGCGACCTGGCGGAAGAGGGCGTGAACGTCGGAATCAACTACCACACGAGTGCCGCAGATGCGGAACGCCTGGCGGCCGAACTGCGGGATGAATTCGGAGTCAAGGCGGCCGCGCTCATGGGCAACCTTGATCGCGAATCTGAGATCATCGGCTTGATCGAGGCGCTCGAAGCGGAAATCGGAGAAATCGACATTCTGGTCAACAACGCGGCCTACTGCCCGAGCGGCCCACTCGAATCCTACACCAAGGAGGAGTGGGAATTCACCTTTTCAGTGAACGTGACCGGCTGCTTCATTGCCTGCCGTGAGGCGGTCAAACGCTGGCGGGAACGCGGGGTGAAGGGCAAAATCGTCAACGTGGTCTCACAGGCCGCCTTTCTCGGCTCGACCTCGGGTCACCTGCCCTACGATAGCAGCAAAGGGGCGGTGGTGTCGCTGACCCGGGCCGTCGCCCGCGAAGTCGCGCCGTACGGAATCAATGTGAACGCGGTCGCGCCGGGCATGGTCAGCACCGAGATGGTGCAGAAAAAACTGGAGGCGAACCTTGACTTCTACCTTTCGCGCATTCCACTCAAGCGCATCGCGGAGCCTGCGGAGATCGCGTCGATCATCACGTTTCTAGCGTCCGACGCGGCGAGTTTCATGACCGGGACGACCCTTGATGCCACTGGCGGCCTGATGATGCGATGAACCGCCGGACGACCGGCCCAAACTCCACCACTCCAAAACTCCACCACTCCAAAACTCCATGGCCATGACAGCAAGCAACCGCTTGAAGCTGAAGACGATGATGTTCCTGATCTTCGCGTTCAACGGGATCTGGATCATCCCGCTGGGAACCTACCTCGACAGCGTCGGGTATTCCGCCGCCAACATCGGCTCGGCCTACATGACCTTCGCGATCGGCTGCATTGTCTCGCCGTTTTTTGTCGGGATGGTCGCCGACCGGTTTTTTTCCGCCCAAAAGATCATGGCGGTGCTGATCCTGCTCGCGGCGGGCCTGCTGCTACTGGCGGCCAGGCTCTCGGTGGGGCCGGACGGACTGGCCCACGTCAACGCGGCGGGCGAACCGGTGTTGGGGCCGTTCTATTGGGTGCTTCTCGCGCACTTCGTCTGCTACATGCCAACCTGGGCGTTGGCGAACAGCATTTCATTCCGGCAAATGGAAAACGCAGGCCGTGAGTTCCCCCGCATCCGGGTGTGGGGGACGATCGGTTGGATCGTGGTGAGCATGACGACCCTTTTCAGTGTTCAGATCAACGATCTACTGGGAACCTCCGAGCCGTTCGAAAAGTCGGTGATCCCGCTGTATTTCGGAGCCGGGATCGGGCTGGTCACCGGGTTGTTCTGCTTCTTCCTGCCCGCCACCCCGCCGCAGGGCGCGGCCGGGAAGGTCACCTTCGGCGACATTCTCGGTGTCAAGGCCTTTGCGCTGTTCAAGGATCGGGGCTTCACGGTGTTCGCACTGACCTCGTTTCTCATCCTGTTTCCCGGGATGTTCTATTGGGCCTTCGCCAATCTCTATCTGAACGAATCGGGGATGAAGGGGGCGGCGGCTTGGCAGAGCACGGGGCAGATGACGGAAATGGTCTTTCTCTTCATCATGCCGTGGTTCTTCGCGCGCTTCGGCGTCAAGAAGATGCTGCTGCTGGGATTGATTGCCTGGGTCGCGCGCTTCCTCTGCTTCTCGTTCGGTGTCTGGGGAACTCCGACGGCCATGCTGGTGGTCCTCGGCCTGATGCTGCACGGCCCCTGCTACGATTTCTTCTTCGTGACCGGCCAACTCTACACCGACAAGAAGGCACCTCGCGAGATCCGCTCGCAGGCCCAGGGGTTCCTTTTCCTGATCACCTTCGGGCTCGGGTGGCTCTGCGGCAGCTACCTCGCCGGCTGGGTGGTTGATCATTATGCCCTGGGCAAGGACGCCCACGCATGGTCCACCATCTGGCTCTGGCCGATCGGCATGGTCGCGCTGATCATCGCCATCTTCAGCATTGGCTTCAATGACCAGACCCGGGTCGGCGACGTTGCGGACGGGTCACCGGAGACTCCACCGGATTCCTGAACCAACCGATGGAACGCACTAAAACCAGATACCTCCTGGGAATCGACAACGGCAGCACGTTGTCGAAGGCGGCTCTGTTTGCGGAGGATGGGACCGAGTTGGCCAGCGCGGCCCGCAAGATTGAAAGGCTCGAACCGCGGCCCGGTTGGTCCGAGCGCGATGTCGCGGCCATGTGGGATGACACGGCGGAGGTGATTCGGGAAGTCATCACCGCCGCCGGCATGGACCCGGCGGATATTGCCGGCATTGCCTGCACCGGACACGGCAACGGGCTCTACCTCGTCGATGAGGCGGGCAACCCGGTGCGCAATGCGATCAACTCCACCGATGCCCGGGCGGCAAGCTACATCGACCAATGGATCGCGGACGGAGTGGACGCCCGAGTGCTGCCGATGACCACCCAGTGCCTGTGGCCGGCGCAGCCCAACGCACTGCTGGCATGGCTGCGCGACCATGAACCGGAGGTTCTCGCGCGGGCCGCCTGGGTGCAGTTTGCCAAGGATTTCATCCGCACCCAACTGACCGGCGAAATTTGGATGGAGCGCACGGACATGTCTGCCAGCAGCCTGATGAACGTGGTGACGGGCGACTATGACGACCGGGTACTCGCGGCGTTTGGCATTGCCGAAATGAAACGGCTCCTGCCGCCGTTGCGAATGACCCACGACCTCTGCGGGCGGGCCACGGCGGAAGCCGCCGCCCGGACCGGGTTGGCGGAAGGCACCCCGGTGGCGGGCGGCATGTTCGATATCGACGCCTGCTGCCTGGCCTCGGGAATCATTGATGCCGGACAAATGTCCTTGGTGGCGGGAACCTGGGGCAACAACCAGTACATCGCACGCGAGCCGCTGGTGGACCGGGAACTGTTCATGACCTCCTGCTACAGCATTCCAGGCTGGTACCTGATGCTGGAAGGCAGTCCGACCTCCGCCGGAAACCTCGAGTGGTTCGTGGAACGCTTCATGGCGGAGGAAAAGACCACCGGCAAACCGGTCTTCAAGATCTGCGATGAAGAGGTGGCTTCGGTCGGGCCGGAGGAATCGGACCTGCTGTTCCTGCCCTTTCTCTATGGGACCAACGAGGATTCCGCGGCGAAGTCCAGCTTCCTCGGCCTCAATGGCCGGCACACCCGGGCCCACGTGTTGCGGGCGATCTATGAAGGCATCGTTTTCGCGCACCACCATCACCTGCAACGATTGCTGCAGTTCCGGGACCGGCCCGAGTGCATCCGCTTCACCGGCGGGGTGGCCCGCAGCGAGGTGTGGGTGCGGATGTTCGCCGATTGCTTCCAATTGCCGGTGGAGATTCCGGCCGGCTCAGAACTCGGCGCGCTGGGGGCCGCGATCGCCGCTGCAGTGGCAGTTGGCGTTTATCCCGGCTACCGCGAGGCGGTGGCGGGCATGACGCGAATCGCCCGGCGCTACGAACCGGACCCGACCAAAGCGGCGGTCTATGCGGAAAAATATGCCCGCTACAAGGCGGCAGTGGCCGCCCTTGACGGATTTTGGAGCTGACCAACACCATCGATTAAACCAACCAGAAAATACGATAATGAAAACATGGAAACCCGCTATGATTGTTGCCACCGCCGGCGCTTTGCTGGCCGCCCACGGAGTGAACGCCAAAGAAACCGCCTGCACCTGCGGTGGCATCAAAGGTGAAATGCTGGCCCCGGCGAAGATGATCACCCTGCCGGACGAGTTCAACAGCCCGGACGGCATGACGATCGGGAAAGACGGATTGATCTATCTATCGATCAACAACGTGAGCGACCAGACCCATCCCGCGAAGATCGGGCGCATCTCCCCCGACGGCAAGGTCTCGGTCTTCAGCGACCTGCCGGCCCATCCGAAGACCGGCAAGGCGAGCCTGCTTGGCATCGCCTTCGGCTCCGACGGCAATCTCTACGTGGCGGACAACCAGGCGTCCGTGACCGAGGACGCCGGCATGTCCCGGCTCCTGCGGGTCAACATCAAGGACGGCAAGGCCGTGGGCACCGACGTGGTGGTCACCGGCATGACGATGGCCAACGGCGTTTCCTCGCACGGTGATTTGATCGTGGTGAACGACACCGCCATCGCCAAGGACTATCCGCTCAAATCCGGAACCTATCGGTTCACGGTGGCCGAACTCAAGCAAGGGGATGGAGGCAAGCCGATCCAGGCCAAGGGCTTGGACGACCCGCATTTGATCGCGCGTTTCGAGACAAATAACAAGGACCAGCAGGTCGGAGCCAACGGGGTCGGATTCGATTCCAAGGGCAACCTGTTTGTGTGCAATTTCGGCGACGCCGAGGTGTGGAAGGTGACGTTCGGCAAGGACGGCAAGGTGCAAAAAAAGGCACTGTTTTGCAAGGGACAGGGGCTGGAATCCGCCGACGGTTTGCAGGTGGATGCCGACGACCACCTTTGGGTTGCGGACTTCCTCGGCAATGCCATCGCGCGGATCTGCCCCAACGGCACGGTGAAGATCATTGCCAAGAACGAGCCGGGCGACGGCAAGGACGGCCGGCTCGACGCACCCTCGGAGTGCATCCGGCATGGCAAGAAGGTTTATGTTTCCAATATTGACCTAACCTACGGCCCCAACCAAGCCGACAGTCTGCATTCGATCTCCGTATTCGAACTGCCATAGGCGGGCCGGCCAACACTGTCAACTTTGCACCTGCAACCGCCCATCCCGGTCTCGGGCAGAATGCCCGGACCACCGGTGGCGCGGGCATTCTGCCAGTTGCCATTCTTCGCGAAGTCCGTCTGGGGGGGGCTTAAGTTGACAGCATTGGGCGAGCCGGCCGCCCGCGCTGCACTGTAGCGGTGCTCTATCAGCGTCGATGCGAAACCTCCCGGAAGTGGCTGCGGCTTCTGGCCGTTGTGTCTTGACGACCGGCAGCGGCAGGCTGCCGCTACCCCATTGGAGCGTTCCGCATGTCCGGCTTCCCTAACCTGGAAAAGCCCGCCACCCTCCGACCCAAGGCCGCCCCGCGTCCCAACCGTGGCGGCGGTTTGCAACCGCCAAGCCCAGCCATCCGCGCCAAAAGTGCCGACGAACCCGGTGGCGCAGGAGAACCTGTTGCAGGAAATCATGCAGCATTTACGGGAAAACATGACGGCGGCCATCCGGCGGATCGATTGGACGGGAGGGTGTCCACGGCCGAGTTGTCCGCGGCCAGCTTTTCAAGGTTGGGAAGCCGGCCGACAGGCGAGAGGTCGGTCACCTTGGTGTTTGTTAGATCCAGATCGGTGAGACTGGAGAGGTTTGCTACCGGGGAAAGGTCGCGCACTTGTGTTCCGCCCAAGTCGAGATGAGTCAGATGGGTGAGCCCGGCGACCGGGGAGAGGTCGGCGATGTGCCATGAGGCGATGTTGAGGTAGGTGAGGTTCGGGAGTGTCGAGACCGGACCGATGTCCTTGAGGTTTTTGTTCCGCGACAGGTTCAATGTCCGCAGTTCTCCAAGTCCCTTCAAAAAATCGATGGTATTCAGTTCGTCGCAGTCCCTCAGGTTGAGGTTCCGGATGGCGGTCCACCCGGCAATTGCCTCAAGATGGGTCAGCGTCGCCCCCTGAATGTCGAAGAAACGCAAGTTTGGGCCGCAAGTCAGTTGTGTGAGGTCGAGTTCAGCGCGGTCGCCCAGCGATAGGTAAACCAAATTCCGGAGGGGGTTGAGCGAGCGGAGATCCCGCAAGTTCGGCATCATCGTCAGCTCGAAATCGAGATAGCGCAGGTCCGCCGGCAGGGGTGGCAGGATTTCGCTGTTCCCTGCCACAGTGATGCCATGATCGACCGCGAGCAGGGTGTGTTCCCAGTGGATTCCCTCCAAGGCGCTGTCCAAATCGTCTGGTCGGTCTTCGATCATCAAGCCCCGGAGAAGGCCCTTTTCGGCAGCGGTCATGGGACTGAGCGGATCGCTAGTGATCCACGCGTTGTTCTCTCCCAAAGTCTTGCGGATCCGCACGGCCACGCAGGTCTCGGCATCCATTGCGGGGAGTTTTCCCAGCAAGCGGTCCTTGCCATCGAGGCGGAATTCGTGATCGCCGGCGGGACCGAGGACGAGCAGAAAATCAGCCACGCGAACCACGTCACCAGGTGACGGAGCACCTTCCCGGCCATAGACCGGGGTGATCTCCGGCGTGATGGGGTGACCGTCGAGCGTGAAGCGATAGCCGGTCGTTGGCTTGGCTTCGGCCGTTGCCGTGCACAGCAGACCGGACCAGAGAAGCAGGGTTCCCCAACAGGCCGTTGCCCGGGACGCGCATTTCCTGACGCCCCCCCCGGGGTTAAGATTGCTTCCGGAAACCAGGTCCAACAAACCGATGATCAAACGCCCAAGCCGGGCCGTGCAGGGCGGCGGCACCTGGCTCAGGCGGCGATCAATCGTTTGGGAAATGTCACTCATAGGCGTTGGATGCCAACCCCAAGCCTTATCCTACGAAGTTGTTTCGACAAGGGAAAATCCCTGACATAAGAACTCAACCGGGAGAAGAATCCGGAAATCAAAAATCAAAAATCGATAATCATCATTCCTCTTGGTGTTCTGCTTGGTCTGAGGCGAAGCCTCGCTAGATTCCTTGAAGCCGGGAATGTGTTGTCGTTAGGTCAAGTTTTTCGTCTTGCGTCTTGGGTCTTGTTGTCTTGGGTCTGAGGCGAAGCCTCGCTAGGTAAATTCTTCTCAAAATCCGGCGTCCCGGCATTTCCGCATTGGCGAGGTTCCCCCGCCGGTTCGCGGCCCGCTGACACGGCGGGGGCCGGCCACGTTGCACCGCCTGTAACTTTCCGGCTGCCGCCGGCGTAGTCTCCTTTTGACATGCCGTACACTGGAATCGTGCTCACCATCGTCGCCCTGCACGCGGCTGCGTTTCTCATTCTGCTCGGCCACTGGCTGGCTGCCGCCGGGTTGTTCCCGAAGGCGGTGGAAGCCTTTGCCAGGCAATACCGGACGCGTCCGGTCCGCGCGACGCTGCTTGGCATCTTCACCTACGGCCCGCTGTTCCTGCTGCTGCTCAACAGCGCGAAGATCGGCAATCCGCTGATCAAGTTGATCGCCGTCTTCGGCGGCTTCGGGGTCCTGCTGCTGGCCTTCATCGGCAGTGCCGGGCTGGCGCTGCAGATCGGGTGCAACCTCAGTCCCGGTGCCGATCGCTGGGCCCAGGCCCGGCGCGGCGGCGTGGCGCTGGCGCTGGTGTTCATCACGCCGGTCCTCGGCTCGCTGTTCCTGCTGCACATTGGTCTGGCCAGCGGGTTCGGCGCTTTGCTGCTCGCCCGCCCGTGGCAAACGAAGCCGTCGCCGGAGCTTCCGCCGCCGCCCGCCACCGACACCCTCCAACCTTGAGCACCACCAACCGCCGCGAGTTCGTCGTCACCGGCCTGGGCGCGGTCGCCCTGAGCACGGCGATCTTCAGGAGCGTCCAGGGCTGGCTCGGCCAGGCCGGCCAGTATGCCGGACACAACCTCGCCCGGCCACTCACCGGTGCGCTCACGCCGCCCGCCGCGGCCGACATCGATCCGGTGGCCCACCTGCTCAACCGGTTCACCTTCGGCCCGGTGCCCGGCGACCACGCGCGGGTCACCGCGATGGGCATCGACGCCTACCTCGACGAGCAACTCACGCCCGAAACGATCGACGACGGCCTCTGTGACCGGGCGATCGCCCGCTTCGCCGAAGCGTGGTGGGAACCGCTCGGCGAAGCCTACGAGGAGTCGGCCGAGGCCCTAACCCCGATCCTGCGGCGGGTGACCCTGCTGCGGGCAATCTACAGCAGGCGCCAACTGCTGGAGGTTATGTGCGGGTTCTGGAGCGATCATTTCAACATCGATCCGGGCAAGGGCGACTGCCGGTTCACCAAGATCGACGACGACCGGCGGGTGATCCGCGGCCACGCGCTGGGCAGCTTCCGCGCGATGCTCCGGGCCAGCGCGCTGAGCCCGGCGATGCTGTGGTACCTCGACGGGCGGGCCAACACCCGGCTCACCCCCGGCGAGCGGCCGAACGAAAACTACGCCCGCGAGCTGATGGAGCTGCACACCCTCGGCATCCACGGCGGCTACACCCAGACCGACGTGATGGAGGTCGCCCGCTGCCTGACCGGTTGGACGATCCTGGCCAAGCAGGACGACGGATTCTCCGGCAAGCTGCTGTCGCCGTTCAAGGACCGCGCCAAGGTGGTGTTCCGCCAGGAGGCGCACGACGACGGGCCAAAGCGGGTGCTCGGCCACGAGATCCCGGCGGGCCTCGGCGAGGGTGACCTCGACCGGGTGATCGACATCGTCGCCGGCCACCCCAGCACCGCCCGCTTCATCGCCGGGAAACTCTGCATCCGCTTCATCGCCGACGAACCTCCGGCAGCGGCCGTCGAGGCGGTGGCGAAGTCGTTTTCCGACAGCGGCGGCGACCTCAAGGCCACCCTGCGAACGCTGGTCGCCACGCCGGAATTCCGCGGCGCGGCGGGGCTGAAATTCAAGCGGCCGATCCACTTCATCGTTTCCGCGTTGCGGGCCACCAATGCGGCGACCGACGCCGACCGCGGCATCCTTTCCCATCTCGAGCGGATGGGCCAGGTGCCGTTCGGTTACCCGACGCCCGACGGCTATCCGGCGGCGGCCAGCCACTGGCACGCCACCCTGCTGTGGCGCTGGAAGTTCGCCATCGCGCTGGCAAACAACCGGATCAAGGGTACCCGCATCCAACGGGCAACACTCGCCAAGGCCCTCGGCGGTGACGCCGCGCTGATGGCCTCCCTGCTCAACCGCCAGGCCAGCTCGATCGAAAGCGACGCCTGCCTCAAGTCCGGCGACGACCTCGCGCTGCTGCTCGCCTCACCCGCCTTCCAACGCTGCTAACCCCCATGGCAACCATCGGCAACCTCTCACATGAACGCGACGACCCGCGCACCCTGGTGGTGGTGTTCCTGCGCGGCGCGGCCGACGGACTCACCCTGGTCGCGCCAATCGCCGACGACAACTACCACCGGCTGCGCCCGCGGCTGGCGGTGAAGCCCGCCGCGGCGGTTCCGCTCGACGGCACCTTCGGCCTGCACCCGAACCTGCGCGCGCTCGAGGCCGCCTGGAAGGATGGCGACCTGGCGATCGCCCACGGGGCCGGCGGCGAGAGCGACACCCGTTCGCACTTCGAGGCCCAGGACCTGATGGAGCACGGCGGGTCGACCGCCGGTGGATGGCTGGCGCGATTCCTGCGTGCCCGCGGCCCGGCCAGCAGTCCGCTTTCCGCCGTGGCGCTCGCCCCCACCCTGCCGGCGAGCCTGTCCGGAGCGCCGAGCGCCGCCGCCTTCCGCTCGCTCGACGAGTTCTCGCTGATGGCAGGCGGGGCCGCGGAGACCCTACCGGCATTCGCGCGGGAGTTGCGGCGGCTGTACGATGCCGAGGACCAGTCATTGCGTACCGCGGCGGCCAACACCTTCGAGGCCCTGCGGCGGATCGAGGGGATCGACCCGAAGGCCGGCCCGGATCATGGTGCCGAGTATGATCCAAGCGATTCCTTTGCCCGCGGGCTCCGGCAGGTCGCCCTGCTGATCAAGGCGGACCTGGGTCTCGATGCCGCCTGCGTGGACCTCGACGGCTGGGACTCCCACTTCACCCAGCAGACGCTGATCGAGCCGCTGATGCTCCGGTTGGGCAACGGCCTGGCCGCGTTCCGCCAGGATCTCGGCCCGCGCATGGCGACCACCAGCGTGGTGGTGATGACGGAGTTCGGCCGCCGCGTCGGGGAAAACACCGCGTTCGGCACCGACCACGGCCACGGCGGCGCGATGTTCGTGCTCGGCGGCGGCATCCGCGGCGGCCGCGTGCTCGGTGGCTGGCCGGGCCTGCAGCCCGAAACCCTGGAGGGCCCCGGCGACCTGCCGGTATGGAACAACTACCGCAACATCCTCGCCCCGATCCTCGCCCGGCACGGCGCCGCCGCCTCACTAACGGAAGTTTTCCCCGGCTTCCCGCTCGCCCCGCTCGAGCTCTACGGTTAGGCCGTCCTGACAGCGTGACGCGTAGCAGCCTGCGGCGCCATCGCTGGCCCCCAGCAGCGGAATTAAGGTTTGAGGTCAAATCGCTCAATCACAGGATAGTCCCCGTTCAACTCAAAATGTCGGGTCACATTCCCGCCAGGGTATCGCACGCGCACCTTCTGAACGCCTTGATTGTACGGATTGCACGCGATCACCAACCACTGCGAGCCGTCGGCGCTCGGTTTCACCCGGATGAGTGGCTCTTTATGGAAGTTGCAGAAGCTGGGATAGCGTTGATCACCGGTTCTCCAGACGTCACCGGTGCTGGTGATGAACTCGGGCATGAACCATCCGGTGTCGGCCTCGATGATGTCCTTGTGCTGGCTCGCCTGCCACATGCCCAGGACATGGTAGTTATAGAAGCCGAAGTATTTGATATAGTAAGTCACGTCCTTCGTCATGCCGTCGATTGTTTTTCGGATGGGTCGCTGCATGCCACCTTCGCCCAAATCGCCGGCGTCAGCGGCATCCTCCGAGTACATTGTTCCGGTTTCCCAGCAGTAGGCACCATCCATGCGGCAATGGGCAAACAGCGACATGGCGTAGACCAACGAAGGCGGTGCTTGATGCTTGATGCCCCGCCACTGATACGTCCCGTCCGGCACCTGAAAACGGTAGGTTGACAGTGGATAGCGGTCGACGAATTCCGTCTGGATCCAAGTGGATACGACATTCGGTACCCCGGGCCGGGCCAATTTGCCGACCTCCCACTCCTGAACGACGGCATACAAATGGGCCGGGTTGCCGCCATTGATCCAGTACACGCTGGGGTTCCCAAAGTTCAGGCCGCAACGGTCGAAGATTGGATTCAGTTCCTTCCCGGGCTGCCCATACTTGTCACGCCACTGCTTGGCTGCAGTGAGATCCACCACGCCGGTGGGTTTGCCCGAATCGTCGATCTGGTCGAAGATCCGCAGCGAGGCATTGGTGACGCCCACACCCCAGCAGCCCAACAGGCAATTCGGGCGTTCCCTTTTGAAGTCGGTCACCATTGCCCGAAAGGCGTTGTAGTGGCCGGGCGTCCATCTCCATTGTTCGCCATTCTCAAAATCGGGAATGACGATTTTCATTGAGCTACCCCGGTTTTTCCAACCGTCGTTATGCCACTTCGTGAAATCACCGCCGTTGCCCATGTCCAGCCATTCGGCGTCGCCAAACACGCGACATTGGTGCTCCCAGTCCGGGACATGCCCGCCGCCCGACAGCGTATTCTCGGCAACTTGAGTGAACCCAAAATCCAACATCGGATGTCGGCCGTTGCGGTCCGCTTGGCTGAACTTCGCGGCGCCCTCCCAGCAAGCGAACTTGCCGCGAGGCAGTGTCCAGCCGGCGGGAAACCACGTTCCCTCGTCAAAATCGTACGCCAGACGATCCTGCGGCACGTGGAACCACTTGGGCAGGACGAGTCGCGGGGTTCCGCCCAGTTGCAGGACTTCCTGATAGGTCTCCGAGACGGTCCACGGATTCGCGCGATCAAAGATCTCAACCGTGATATTCACTTGCAGGCCGGCAAACGCCTCGTCGAACCGATAGTCAACCAACGGCTGCTCCGAGTAGGGCGTCTGGTTGAAGTTCCAGCGCTTGCCCTTACCTGCCGGCGGCACGAAATCCGACCAAGCCCGGTCGGTGACCGTAAGGCCGTCCGCACCGATCCGGCAGTTCATCACCAGTTGCCCTGCGGCGTTGTAAATCCCGTCGGTTATCTGGGGAAACAGTTTGCGGGCACCGCCAGCGACAATCCGATTTCGAGCAACTTCCGCTGAGTTTCCCGCGCTCACCAAAGACACCAGAAACAAGCATAGGCAAGCCCAAACAAAAGGTCGTCGACTCAAGCTGCGATGGATCGCGCCCCTCCGCAACTGAATGGAAACCGTTGTTGGGTCAAGGCTCCGGGCCGGGCCGGGGGGCTGGGGTGAGTGGGCGGCTGGGGGAGAGGGGGGGCAACGGGTGCTACTGCTGGGAGTTTGCATTTCAGTATTGGTGCGCATGAGGGGCGAAAGAGAGGTTCGGAGACCGGGAGAAAAGCACAGATGTATCCTTTTGACCACCCCAAGGTGTGCTCCCTGGTGAACCCCAAATTGGAAACATGAAAAACACCTCCATTTTCCTCCTCCCGCTGGCCGCCTCGTTGAATGCCGGCGAGTTGGTCCCCGCACAAGTCCCGGCGTCGGCCAAATGGCTGCTGCATGCCAACTTCGACGCAATGCGCGCCAGCGAAACCGGCAAGGCGGTTTTCGTGCGCATCGAAGCCGACCACGGTGCCAAGCTGCGGGCCTTCAAGCGGATGTTCCCTATCCATCTCCTCAACGACGTGCATGGTGTGACGCTCTGCGGCGATGGCAAGCCGGACCATGCCGTGGTGTTGATCCACGGCGGATTCGACCGACCGCATATCGAGGATGTCATGAAAGCCGCCGATGCCTGCTCTGAAGCCGCCTACGAGGGCATGACCATCCTCACCTGGAAAGACAAGGGGGGTATCCAGCACGCCGCCTTCGTCGGGCGGGACCTGCTGGTGTTCAGCCGTCAGGACGGACTGCTGCGGCAGGAGTGGCTCACACTCAAGACCAACGCCCCGGCACCGGCGGATCCGTTCTTCGCCGCCGCCGGCGGCAAGCCGTTGATCGCCGCTTGCGCCAAACTGGCGGAGATCGGGATGCCCGCCGACTCGGCTCGCATCCTCCGCCGTGCTCACCCTGCCAACCCGCGCCCGCATGATCCTAGCAACCGCGAATGGACGCTAATCGAATAGTTGAAATCAGAGAGTTGTGTGATTGGGAACAACACGGCGCGCTGCTGTGAGACCGTAGGATGTGCTCCGGTCGCCACGTCGTCAATGCGCCCGCCCTTCGGCTTCATCCGCCGCAGTGAGGCCGGCGGGGGCAAACTCAAACGGACGGTCCACCCAGGTGAGTTTCCGGTAGTAGCTGATCCGCCACGCCCGGATTTCCCCGGGCTGCTCCAGATTGAGGTAGAACCCGCACTCCTTGCTGTGAAACGGATGACGCTGGATGGTCTCGGTTCCAAGGACCGTGCCGCTTCCGTCCAGCGCGGTGATCTCACGGATGATCCCGAGATTGCCCACCGCCTTGAACTCGACAAAATCGCTTCCCAGCCGGCGGGGCAGGAACTTGAGGTTTCCGACCCCGATCACCGGTCCGACGCATGTCCGTGGCGACAGGTTCGCACGGTTTGCCCATCCGCGGACCGCGCCTCGATGCTCTCAAGCAACACTCCTTCACCCTGCATGCGCAATTCGAAACTCGCCTCGTCGGAGGATCCCGGTTTGCCGTAGTCGGCGGCAACGATCTCCATCCCGGCGTTCTCGAGTTCGAATCGGGTTCCAAGTTCAAGCGCAACATCGGGCAGCACCAGCTTCCCGGCGTCACCATTTTCCCAAACATCGGTGTGGCCCAGCAGGTGAAGGGTGCGGGAACTCCTGTCAGGCGGCTTGGGGCAGTTGATCAGCTACGCAAACCGCGGGGACCCACCCGAGCCACCACCAGCGTCTCGCCCGCGTGCCCGGCAATCCCGGAGACTCGTTTACTGATGGGGATGATGGCGGGTTGGTAGGAAGCATTTACAACGGCGAAAATGACCTCTCCATTGCCGTTGCCAAGCAGAATCCGCATTTCTAGCGGTTTTGCGCGGATGCATTCTTGTTGATCGGCAGAGGAACTCATCGGTCTTCGCCGACATGGTTAGGAATATGCTGTTCGGGGTTGGGCCGGGCTTTCCCGATCATGGCCACCAGTTGACGGGTTTCCTGCTGTCCGACCGGGGTATGGAAGAAGCGCGTGAGTTGCCGTTCATTGATCGAGCCGGCGAGCGCAGGCTCGGAACTGCGGAACCACGTGGTGGGTGGCTTGCCGAAATTGCGGGCGGAGTTTCCGCTCACGAAACGAATCGCCCGGTTGCGGAATTCGGATGCCTCAGGGCCTGTCTGCCAAATGGACTCGGGTTGCCATGGTGCTCCAGCATCACCCCGTTGCCACGGAAAGAGCGCCCGGCAGGATGCCGCGCTCGGCCGGCGAGACGCCGGCGCTCCCCATTTTCAAGACAGAGCCTCAGGGCTTGCCGCTTGCGGTGAGCATGCCAAGATGGCGCCTCGCCTGCCTACCGACTCACCCCTCCCCACCACACCATGCCTCCCCTGCCCGAACCGCACGCCCTCGCCGTCATGCTGCTGGTGGCAGTTGCCTTTGTGCTTTTCACCAGGGAGAAAATCCAGCTCGAAACCTCGTCGCTGTTGATTCTGATCGCCCTCGTGGTCGGGTTCGAAGCGTTCCCTTACCAGCGTGACGGCGTCACGCTGCACGCGGAGGACTTTTTCCTGGGTTTCGGACACGAGGCATTGATCACGATCTGCGCCCTGATGATCGTCGGCAAGGGCATGGAGACCACCGGTGCGTTGCAACCGTTGGCGGCACTGTTGGCTCGGCTTTGGACGGCCAGTCCACGGTTATCCTTCCTGACCACGCTGCTGGTAGGCGCGGTGTTCAGCGCCTTTCTCAACAACACCCCGATCGTGGTGATGCTGCTGCCGGTCCTGATCGGGGTTTCCATCCGCGCGAAACAGGCCGCCTCGGGGATTCTCCTACCGATGGGCCTGGCCACCCTCCTCGGCGGAATGGCCACCACCATCGGCACCTCGACCAACCTGCTGGTCGTGTCGATCGCCGTGGACCTCGGGCTGCCCCGGTTCGGGATGTTCGATTTCGCCCTGCCCGTGGCGGCGGCCGGAGTGATCGGGTTGCTTTATCTCTGGCTGGTGGCCCCGCGGCTGTTGCCCGAGCGCAAGCTGTTGCTCTCGGATTCGTCCCAGCGTGTCTTCGACGCCCAGCTCAATATCAACGAGGACAGCTTCGCTCACGGCAAGACCGTCGAGGAGGTGCTGGCCGCGGCGGATGGCATGACGGTCATTTCCATCGCGCGGGGCGAAGGACTCACGCTCACCCGGCGCGCCAAGGCGAAACTGCTGGCCGGCGACCGCCTGCGGGTGCGCGATACCCCTCAGCGGCTCAAGGAATTCGAACGGGCGCTCGGCGCGACCCTCTACGACGCGGGCGATGCGCTCGTCAGTGAGGATCACCCCCTGGCCGCCGATGACCAGCAATTGGCGGAAATCGTGATCACCGAAAACTCGCGACTGCACCACACCACCCTCCGCCGGGCACGTTTCGCCGAACACACCGGACTGGTCGTGCTCGCGCTGCATCGCGCCCGCAGATCCCGAGCCGAGGGCAAGGGCGCGATCAGAGATATCGTCCTCCAGGCCGGCGACGTGCTGCTCGCCCAAGGTGGTGCCGAAAGCCTCGCGGCCTTGAAGCAGCGCGGAAAATTCCTCGTGCTCGACGCCACCACCGACGTCCCGCACACCCGGAAGGCCCCGCTCGCGCTCGGCATCATGTTCCTCGTCGTCGCCGTCGCCGCGACCGGCCTGGCACCGATCGTGGTGGCCGCCCTCGCGGGCATGGGGCTGATGCTGCTCACCAAGTGCATCACTTGGGACGATGCGGCGGGGGCGCTGAGCACCCAGGTGATCCTGATCGTCGCGGTCAGCCTGGCGCTCGGGCTGGCATTGATGAAGACGGGCGGCGCGGATTACCTCGCCCAACTCTACGTCGCGGGCGCTTCGGGTTTGCCCAATCCCGTCATCCTCAGCGGGCTCATGCTGTTGATGGGCGTGCTGACCAACATTGTTTCGAACAACGCCGCGGCCGTCATCGGCACCCCGATCGCGGTCAGCATCGCGACGCAACTCGGACTGCCGCCCGCGCCCTTCGTGTTGGCGGTGATCTTCGGTGCCAATATGAGCTTCGCCACGCCGATGGCCTACAAAACCAACCTGCTCATTTTCAGCGCCGGTGGCTACAAGTTCTCGGATTTCCTGCGGGTCGGCACGCCGCTGCTGCTCATCATGTGGATCGCACTATCCTTCCTGCTGGTTTGGCAATATCAGCTCTGATTGCCAGGCAATTGGCGTTCCAGGGGTGTTGCGCATGAGAGGTCGGAGATGCCGTCCATGATCGCGTAGAAGAAGGGCCGATCGGCCTTGACGACGACCGGCTCCTCTGGCCGGGCAGCGCTTCTCATGGACATTACCACTGCGGTCGCCGCGGCCGCCGCGGTGCCCTTCTCCTCCACCGCGATGAAGGTCCCCATCTCCGTCGGGAGGTGGAGCACCTTCTGCATTTCGGCCAGCGTTGCGCCCGCCGCCCCGTTGGTGGTCATCGCGAAGGCGGCCTGGATCGAGTAGGGGGAAAGGCAGATGTTGCCCGGGCCCTTGGCAAACTGGTGGCAGAGATCGAGGCCCAGGGCGCTGGTGGCATCGGCCACCGGGTTGGAAGTTTCGGCGGCACCGGCGGCGACGATCAGGGTGCCGCAGAGGGCCGATGCGAGGAGTTGTTGCCATTGAAGGAACGGGTGAGGTCATGGGTGTTGAGCCGTTGGCCGTCGAGATGGATTGTGATCTTATCCTGATCCCACTCCATCACCCACAGGTGGAACTTCCCGGCCCAGTCACCCTTGCCGAATTATTCGATGTTATGATGGGACGAGTTCCACTCGTCGCGGCCGAAGCGGTTAGCCTTGACAAAGTTGCGAGAATCTGGCCGCGAAAGAACTCCATGATGTCGATTTCCCCACCCTCGGGCCAGCGCCCGTGGCCGGTGGTCCAGATGGCGGGCCACAGGCCCAGGACTCTCGATCTCCGGGGGTAGGGAGGAAGGGTCTGGAACTCGCCCGGATGGCGCAATTACAAGGGTTGGCTGGCGGTGGCGCGGACCGGCAAATTGGCTTTGCCTGTGAAATGAGAAGTGACACCTTCCCCCTAGTCAAGTCAGCCTCATCGGCACCGCTTGCAAGCTGGAAGCCGACGCCATGG
>JAIPKB010000088.1 GCA_021733795.1 Akkermansiaceae bacterium
GCCCGGGTGCCCTCGGCGCTGGCCAAGCGCGCCCAGGCCTACTCCGCAGCCGCCGAATCGGCCAAGGCGATCAAGGATTTCGACCGCTTGACCGTTCCCGGCATGCCGGCCGATCTCACCTCGTTCGCTTGGTTGGAATCCGCGCGCCTGCGGCGTGCCGAGGGCAATCTGGCCGACATGATCATCCGCTACCAGGCGTTGTTGGAGAACGTCAAGGCATTGAACCCCAAACTGCGGGCGGAAGCCAACTACTGGATCGGGCAGGGACTCACCAAGACCAACGCGCCCAAGGAGGCGATCCCGTTTCTCAATCAAGCCCGCACCCTCCGCCCGGAAACCTACGGCAAACACGCCGGATTGCTGCTGATCCTCGGTTATTTTGCCTCGCAGGATGCGATCAAGCTGGGGACTGAGATTGATCTGGCCATCAAGCAGGAATACGATACGGATATTCCCGAGCAAATCCTCCAATGGGGCGGGATGCAGGCCTACAACGCCGAGGGGTATGCGGCTGCGGCAAGGTTTCTAAGCCTGATCGCCAATCCCAAGGAGCCTCGGGAAACCCCCAAGGAAGTCTGGCGCTACCTCGCCAAATCCAGGCTTGAAATTGGTGAGGCCCAGGGTGCCTTGATTGCCGTGGCCAACGTGCTGGAGGTGGAGGATAATCCAGGTTGGAAGGCCGATGCCCTGCTGGACCGGGGGCGGGCGTTGCTCATGTTAGACCGGCTGAAGGAGGCTCGCGCCGCCACCGACGAGGGTTTGCTGCTCCGCCCGCAAGGACGCACCAAGGCCGGGCTCCTATTGCTCTCCGGCGATCTCAAGGTCCTCGCCAACGATCTCGCGGAGGGCGCCGCCCAATACATGATTGTGGTCGAGTTCCACGACGACAAGGATATCAAGCCCAAGGCGCTTCACGCGCTGATTGAGGTGCTCGAAAAACAGGGTGACAAAGCCGCCGCTGACAGATACCGCCAGCAGCTTCAGATGGATTTCCCGGACTGGAAGCCCGCGAAGCCCGTGACGGTGCCGAAGCCGGAACCGAAGCCGGTGCCGAAGCCGGAACCGAAGCCGGAACCGAAGCCGGAACCGAAGCCGGAACCGAAGACGGAACCGAAGACGGAACCGAAGACGGAACCGAAGACGGAACCGGCCCCCCCCACCAACCGGGGAAGCCGGTGACCGCCCCGCCGATGGATGCCATCCGCACGTTAGTCGCCGCCAGTGGCTGGCTCGATCTGGGACTGCCGGATGGGGCGCTTGAGGAGCTGGAACGGCTCGCACCGCAGGACCAGGATCTTCAGGATGCGCTAGAACTCAAGCTCCAGGCACA
This sequence comes from Akkermansiaceae bacterium, assembly GCA_021733795.1. Classification (GTDB taxonomy): domain Bacteria; phylum Verrucomicrobiota; class Verrucomicrobiia; order Verrucomicrobiales; family Akkermansiaceae; genus Luteolibacter. The sequence goes on from JAIPKB010000088.1 coordinate 1,331, forward strand.
GATGCAAATCAAGGCGTGGAACGCCGCCGCCGATCTGGCCCGGGTGCTTTGCGTGCGCCAGCCGACCCACGCCCGATATTTTCTTCACGCCGCCTTCTGCCTGCACGAGACCGGCGACACCCTGGCCGCCCGCAACCAGCTCCTCAGCGGCCCCAAAGGTCTGTTGGAAATGCCGATCTTCCACTACAATCTCGCTTGTTATCATTGGACGCTCGGCGAACAGGAGCGGGCCCGCACCCACCTCGGGCGCGCCATCGCCATGGACGAGTCCTACCGCGAAGCCGCTCTAACCGACCGTGATCTGGCAGGGATCGGGCCGGTTCCCTGAGAACCGGGTGACAGGTCGGTGTTTCGGTGTTTCAGTAGGTCAGTGTTTCGGTGAGAGAAAAAGGGCCAGTCGCTGCGCACCGATGCGTTCTCTCTCCGAAACACCGAAACACCGAAACACCGAAACACCGAAACACCGGCCCTGCCGGGCTGCTCTTGGACGCTTCTTTCACGCCTCTTTGGCGGGTGGACAGTAAGGTCCACCCTCCTTATCGCCGGTCAGAGTGTGGCGAGGATGGTGTTGAGGGTGGGGCTCGGACGGAGCGCGGCGGTGGCTTTGACGGGGTCCGGCCGGTAGTAGCCGCCGAGGTCCGCGGGGTGGCCCTGGACCGCCAGTAGTTCGGCGATAATCGGTGGTTCGGCACCGGCGAGCCGGGCGGCGATTGGAGCGAAGCACGCCTGCAGCTCGGGATCGGTGGTTTGGGCGGCGAGGGCGGCGGCCCAGTAAAGGGCCAGATAGAAATGCGAGCCGCGGTTGTCGATGGTGCCGAGCTTGCGGCCGGGCGAACGATCCTGTTCGAGGAATTGGCCGGTGGCGGCATCAAGGGTCTCGGCGAGGACCCGGGCTTTGGGGTGACCCTGGGTCTCGGCGAGATGCTCGAGCGATGCGGCCAAGGCAAAAAACTCACCGAGCGAATCCCAGCGGAGGTAGTTTTCCTGAACGAACTGCTCGACGTGCTTGGGTGCCGAGCCGCCGGCTCCGGTTTCAAACAGTCCGCCGCCGTTCATCAGCGGCACGATCGACAACATCTTGGCGGAGGTGCCGACTTCCAGGATCGGGAATAGGTCGGTTAGATAGTCGCGCAGGACGTTGCCGGTGACCGAGATGGTATCCTGTCCCTTGACCAGCCGGGCGAGGGTGAAGGTGCAGGCGACAGCGGGTGGCAGGATCTTGATTTCCAGCCCGGTGGTGTCGTGTTGCGGGAGGTATTGGTTGATTTTTGCGATGATTTGGGCGTCGTGGGCGCGGGCTTCATCGAGCCAGAAAATGGCGGGGGTGTGGCTGGCGCGGGCGCGGTTGACAGCGAGCTTGATCCAGTCCTGGACCGGGGCGTCCTTGGTTTGGCAGGCGCGCCAGATGTCGCCGGGCTCGACTTGGTGGGAGAGCAGTACCCGGCCGGTGTCATCGACCACGCGGACGGTGCCGGCGGCTTGGATTTCGAAGGTTTTGTTGTGGGACCCGTATTCTTCGGCCGCCTGGGCCATGAGGCCGACGTTGGGCACGCTGCCCATGGTCTTGGGGTCGAGCGCGCCGCGGTTGCGGCAGAAGTCGATCACCGATTGATAGACTCCGGCGTAGCAACTGTCCGGGATCAGCGCCAGGGTATCGGCGGTTTTGCCTGCGGCGTTCCACATTTGGCCGCCGGCGCGGATCATGGCCGGCATCGAGGCATCGACGATCACATCGGATGGCACATGGAGGTTGGTGATGCCCTTGTCCGAGTTGACCATGGCGAGGTCGGGGCCGGCTTGATAGGCCGCCTGGATGTCGGCCTCGATGGCGGTCTTTTCGGCGGCGGGAAGTTGGTCGAGTTTGGCGACGAGGTCACCGAAGCCGTTGTTGAAATCCACTCCGAGACGCTCGATGACGGCGGCGTGTTTGGTGGTTAGGTCGCGGAAGAAGGTGCGGACCGCGTGGCCGAAGATGATGGGGTCGGAGACCTTCATCATGGTGGCCTTGAGATGGAGGGAGAGCAGCAGGTTGTCGCTTTTGGCGCGGGCGATCTGGGTTTCGTAGAAGGCGGTGAGGGCGCGTTTCCGCATCACGGTGGCATCGAGGATCTCGCCTGCGAGCAGCGGGGTGGCGGCCTTGAGCGGGGTGAGGGTGCCGTCGGTGGCGAGGTGTTCGATCCGCACGCTGGTGGGTGCGGGGGCGGTCACGGAGTGTTCGTTGCAGAAAAAATCATCGGCGTCCATGGTGGCCACGTTGGTCCTGGAGTCCGGTTCCCAGGCACCCATCGAGTGGGGGTGTTTGCGGGCGTAGTCCTTGACGGCGCGCGGCGCGCGGCGGTCGGAATTGCCTTCACGGAGGACCGGGTTGACGGCGCTGCCCTTGACTTTGTCGTAACGGGCGCGGTGGTCCATTTCGGCATCGGTCTGCGGGTTGTCCGGGAATTCCGGGAGCGGGAAGCCAAGGGCCTGGAGTTCGGCGATGGCAGCCTTGAGTTGGGGGACTGACGCGGAGATGTTGGGGAGTTTGATGATGTTGGCCTCGGGCCTGAGGGCGAGGGCGCCGAGTTCGGCCAGCGAGTCCGGAGTTTGCTGCGCGGGCGGCAGTAGGTCGGAAAATGCCGCGAGAATGCGCCCGGAGAGTGAAATGTCGCGGGTTTCCACGGCGATCCCGGCATGTTTGGTGAAGGCCTGGACGATGGGCAGCAGCGAATGGGTGGCGAGCGCCGGGGCCTCGTCGGTCTGGGTATAGATGATGGTGGGAACCTTGGACATGGATGCGGTGGGGTTGGGAATGGACGAGCAAGCTAGCGTGAGGCCGGGGATGGGGTCAATGGTGATTTTAGCGGAACTTTCGGCCAGGCGGTTGTGACTAAATCAGTGGTTTTTTAAGGCTGTCAGCGGGTTTCTGTTTGCCACCGAGCCCATTCCCGGCTCTTGGTGTGAAAGGCCGAATGGTGCTGCCTGGAAAATATTTTTAATTTTTGGTTTGACAAGGTGGCAAGGAGAGAAGATGGTTCCCGCGTCGCGACATTACAGGCGGTCCGACTGAGAGGCCTTTGGGGTTAATGGGTTTTCCCCCTAGGATGATCAGTCGGGCCGCTTCTTTGCTGCCGCATCCTTAGTAATTGGGGTTGCAAGTGGGGTGGCTGATGGTAAACTGGCGGTCATGCGATTGGTGCGATACGGTGAAAAAGGCTGCGAGGAGCCCGGCGTGCTGCTGGCGGATGGACGCGTGGTGGATGCCGGCGGCGAGTTCAACGATTACGATGAGGGATTTTTCGCGATGGGGGGCTTGGAGGCGCTGGCGGTATGGGTGGCGGAGGGTGCTCCGGGGGGGACGGAGGTGGATGCGGGAGTCCGCTTGGGGCCACCGGTGGCCAGGCCGTCGAAGATTGTCTGCGTGGGGAAGAACTATCTGGACCATGCCTTGGAATTCGGGGAAGGGGTGCCGGAGGAGCCGACCTTGTTCATGAAGGCGAGCAGCGCGTGGAGCGGGCCGCAGGACGAGGTGGTGATTCCGCCGGGTGCGATGAAGCTCGACTACGAGGTGGAACTGGCGCTGGTGATCGGAAGGACGGCCTCGCGGGTGCCGCAGTGCGACGCGCTGGGGTATCTGGCCGGTTACTCGACCTTCTGTGATTTTTCCGAAAGGGCGTTTCAAAAAGAGCATTGCGGGCAGTGGATGAAGGGCAAGAGTGCGGATACCTTCGCGCCGATGGGACCCTGGCTGGTGACGCCGGACGAGGTGCCAGAGCCCCAGGCGCTGCGCTTGTGGTGCAGGGTGAATGGCGAACTGAGACAGAACGGTTGGACCGGCGACATGATCTATCCGGTGCGGTTTCTGGTGAGCTACATCAGCCGTTTCATGACCTTGCTGCCGGGGGATGTGGTCGCCACAGGCACGCCCGGGGGCGTGGGGATGGGGATGTCCCCGCCGGGATATTTGCAGGCGGGGGATTGGGTGGAGTGCGGGGTGGAGGGCCTGGGCGAGCTGAACCACCGGGTGGTGGCGTGTTGCTAACAAATCCGTGCGATGTCCAGAACCCGAGTCGATCTAACCACCTGGCCGCAACCCGCGGGCGGGATGCAGCGGGTGGTTTGTCACTTCTGCGACACCTTGCATGAGGCACCGGCAGTGCCGGAAGGGACCGCCGCGCGCTGCCTCCGCTGCGGGGTGGTGCTCTATCAAAACCGGCCGGCCTCGCTGGTGCGGACCACCGCGTTTTCGCTGGCGGCATTGGCGCTGATGGGGATCGTTCATGGGTTTCCGTTTCTGATCATGCGGGCGGGCGGGATGCAAACCGAGTTGAGCCTTTATCGGGCGGCTCACGAGCTGGTCAAGGAGGGCAGCCTGGTGATCGGCTGGGGAGTCGGGCTGTGCACTATCGTGGCCCCGTTGATGATGGCATGTGGCATGCTTTACGTCTGCACGCCGCTGTTGTTCGGCCGCGCCGCGCCCGGTGCCCGGGTGGTGGCACGGTGGATCTCGCTGACCGAGCCATGGAATATGATAGAGGTGTTTCTGCTGGGGGTGTTGGTGAGTTTGCTCAAGCTGGGACAACTGGCGGACCTCGAATTCGGCACCGGATTCTGGGCCTTCGCCGCGTTGATGGTGTGCATGGCGGCGGCGGTGGCGGGGATTGATCGCAACGAACTGTGGGACCGGCTGGAGGTGGCGGGGGAATGAGGCGGAGACTGCCCAAGGCGAGCGATGAGGGGCTGGCAGGCTGCCACACCTGTGGCAAGGTGGCGGCAGTGAGCGAGGGGCGCTGCCCGCGCTGCGGGGGGAAACTGCACCTCCGCAAGCCGGCCAGCGTGCAACGGACGGTGGCGTTTCTGCTGGCGGCGGCGGCCCTGTATGTGCCCGCCAATATCCTGCCGGTGATGGTCATGTCCGAGTGGGGGGATGTGATGGAATCGACCATTCTGGAGGGAATGGTGGAGTTCTGGAAGCGGGAGGCCTACCCGATCGCGGTGGTGATTTTTGTCGCGTCGATCATGATCCCGCTGATCAAGATCGTGGCCCTCAGTTGGCTGTGTGCCGCAGCCACCGGGCGGGTGAAGCCGTCGCCGCAGGTTTTGGGGCGGATTTACTGGTTCACGGAGTTGTTGGGGCGGTGGTCGATGGTGGATATTTTCGTGGTGTCGATATTGGTGGCGCTGGTGCAGTTCGGCACGGTGATGACAGTGGAGCCGAGGCCCGGAGCGCTGGCATTCGGGGGGGTGGTGGTGTTGACGATGTTCGCGGCGATGAGCTTCGATCCGCGGTTGTTGTGGGATCAGCTTGACCTTGAACAAGCAACGGATACAATTCCGGCGCTCCCTGATAATGAGTAAATCCCCGGATCAACCAAAAGGCCAGCCAGCCAGCCCGGAATTCCGCGCTGCCCAGCGCTGGAATTTGGTTTGGGTGGTGCCGTTTATCGCCTTGCTGATCGGTGGTTGGCTGGTTTATCGCAATTATGCCTCGAAGGGGCTCGTGGCACAGGTGACGTTTGAAACGGCCGATGGAATCGACGCTGGCAAGACCGAGGTGCGCTGCCGTTCGGTGCGGGTGGGAAAGGTCAAGAAGGTGGAACTGGGGGAGGATCTCAATTCGGTGACGATTTCCCTGCAGATGGAGCCGGAAGGCAATGTGCTATTGAAAGAGGACAGCCGGTTCTGGGTGGTGCGGCCGCGGGTTTCCGGGGCGGATATTTCCGGGTTGGGGACCTTGCTCACCGGTGCCTACATCGAGTTGGATCCGGGTGCCGAAACCAGAATAGCCACCCGGTTTGTGGGGCTGGAGGAGCCCCCGCCGACCAATCGCAATGTGCCGGGAAGGCGATTGATTCTCAAGGCCGAGGAGGCCGGTTCCCTGGCGGTGGGATCGGCGGTGTATTACCGTGGGGTGGAGGTGGGGCGGATCGAAACCCGGAAGCTGGGGCCGGATGGTGGGGATGTGGTTTACGATGCCTTCATTCATGAGGAATTCATGGGATTTGTGACTGCAAGCACCCGGTTTTGGAACAGCAGCGGGGTGAATTTGAGCGCGGGAGCCACGGGGATCAAGGTGAAAACCCCGTCGTTCACGGCAATGGTTTCCGGGGGGGTGTCGTTCGGGGTGCCCTATGGCCTGCCGCCGGGAAAGCGGGTGACGGCCGACGGGTCGGTTTTTCGGCTGTATGACGACGAGGATGAGGCGAAAAACACCCTTTTCCGCCCGGACACCCGGTTTCTGCTGATGTTCGATCAGTCGGTGTCGGGGCTGGCAAAGGGATCTGCGGTTCGCTACAAGGGGATCAACATCGGTCGGGTGCTGGAGGTTTCGTTTGACTTAACTGGTAGCTGGTGGAGCGAGCCGGGGATTCCGGTGCTGGTGGAGGTGGATTCCTCGATCTTGTGCAGGGGACTGCAATGTCCGGGGGGCGCCGATGATCCGAAGTGGTGGAACAGCGCGGTCGGCAAGGGCTTGCGGGCCGCCCTGAAGAGTGAGAGTATGCTGGTGACCGGGCTGTATGTGGACTTCGATCGCTACCCGAAGCTGCCGGCGCAGGAAGTGACGATGCTGGGGGAGGTCCCGGTGTTGCCCACGGTGGCGGCAGGGTTTGCCCAGCTTGAGGAAAGGCTCACCTCGCTCATGAACAAGCTGGATGCGCTGCCGCTGGAGGAAATGATGGCGAGCATCGGCAAGGCGGCGGATGAGGCGGCCGGCACGGTGGTTGCCGCGCGGACTTCGCTGGAGGAGATCAACACCACGGTGGCGGCGGCCCGGCTGATCCTCGATGATCCGGAGATGCGGGCGCTTCCCGCCGACCTGCGGGTAACGCTCGATAAACTGCAGCAGGCGGTGTCGAGCATCGGCCCGGACGGGGCGATCCAAGGGGACTTGCTGCGCACCTTGGATGAACTGCGTGGCTCGCTGCGTTCCATCAAGTCGCTTTCCACCACGATCGACGATAAACCGAGTTCGTTGATTTTCGGCCGCGAATCCTCGGGCAATCCCACGCCGCGGGCACCGCGGGGCAACCGCTGATTTTCATCATGTTCAGAATCTTCATCGCCACCCTGTCAGCCGCGCTGCTCGGCGGTTGCGCCACTCCACGGTCATTCTACATGCTCACCGCCGACGGGCCAACGCCTTCGGGCGGCGGGCCGGGGATCGGGGTGGGGCCGGTGGTGCTGGCTGAATACATCGACCGCCCGAACCTGGTGCTCCAGGAGGCTCCGAACCGGTTGGCGGTGGCGGAGGATCACCGGTGGGCCGGGGACCTCGGGTCTTCGATCGAACGGGTGACGGCGGCCAATCTCGGCCGCCGCCTCGGCACGGGCAATGTCCGGGTTTACCCGTGGCAGCGCGATGAGGAGATCAGCCATCAGGTGACGCTCGACATCCGGCAATTCCACGGCGGGGCCGACGGCTATGCGGTGATCGAGGCCGGTTGGCGGGTCTATCAATTTCCCGAGCGCCGGCTGAAGGCGTCGCGGACGTTTGTGGCGCGGGAGGAACTCGCGAGCGACGGCTACCAGGCTTTGGTGGCGGCGCAGTCGCGGTTGCTCTCCCGGTTGGCCGATGACATCGCGGCGGGGATGAAGTGATGATTTCCGGGGGACTATCAAACTCCGTACTCCGCCCAGAAGGAGGGTGTTTCTTGAGACTTTCAACGCTCCACACCTGGCGGAAAGCCGGAGGGGATGCAGGAATGCGAGGGGAGGGCTATACGGGTTCGCCAATCTCGGGCGTTTTTCGAGTTCAGCGCTTGACAAGGACGGATGTTATAACGATTGTTCCCCCATGGCCATTCAAACGAAAGTCCGCCGCATCGGGAACTCCCTGGGGATTGTGCTGCCCAAGGAGGCGCTGCTCGCCCTCAAAGTGGAGGAAGGCGATGCCCTCTATCTCACCGAGTCGCCGCAGTGCGCGCTGAGAATCACTGCGGAGAAGCCGGGCTTTGAGGAGAAGATGAAGATCGCCGACAGCCTCATGAACCGCTATCGCAACGCTTTCAGGGAATTGGCCAAGTGAACGAACCGACCTGGATCGACAAAGAAGACTGCCTGGGTTTCCACGAGTCGTTACTGGCACGTTTCGGCGGTCTTGCCGGGGTGCGTGATGAAGGCCTGCTGGAGTCCGCTCTCGGTCGTCCGCTGCAAGCCTTCCACTACGAAAATCCGACGATTTTCGAACTGGCGGCAGTCTACGCGCACGGCATTGTGAAAAACCATCCGTTTATCGACGGCAACAAGCGGTCCGGGCTGATGGCCGCAGCCCTGTTCCTCGAATCAAACGGCTGGGTTTTCTGCCCCCCCGAAGAAGAGGCCGTCCTGCAGACCTTGGCTCTGGCCGCCGGAGAAACCGGCGCGGCGGATTTTGCCGTGTGGCTGGAACGCTCATCCGTGCGGCGAGCGTGAGTTGGCGAAGGAGGAGATGGACCGGAGGTCAAATGGTCAGCCTGATGGCCTTCTTGTTCTGCTGACAACGTCGCCACTCCCTACCTTTACGGGAATTCGACTTGCCCGATGTCTCGGCTCAGTCGACAGGATGTCGACGCTCGGACGCTCCTCATGGACAGGGCTTGCGCACGGCGACAATAAGGTCGCCGCTCCTTATGGGCGAAAGAAGGATGACCGTGACAATCAAACACCGTATTCGGCCCAGGAGGAGGAGGTTTCCCAAACGCGGACGCGGATGAGGCTGACTGATTCGCGGAGCGGATAGGGATGGTCCGGGCATGCGCTGTAGGCGGCGAGTGCGGTGGCGGTGTGGTCGAAGATCTCGCGTGCCATCAACTCGGTGGTGGGATCCTGTTGTTCGAAGCCGATGACACGCTCGCCGAAGCGTTGTTTGAAGTCGGCGTAGGCCGGATCGGCGGTGTTCATGCAGAGCGCGTGATCGAAGCGGTCGAGCCATTCGCCGACGGCCTCCTTGATGATTTTGAAATCACAGACCATCTGGTGGTCGTCGAGTTTGGCGGCTTCCAGGACAAACTCGACCTTGCGGGTGTGGCCGTGGGGAAACCGGCACTTGTCGGGGTGCCGGCTGAGCATGTGGCCGTTTTCGATTTCGATGGATTTGCTGATGCGGTAGGGCATGGGGATCAGGTGCCTTTGGTGTTGCCGAAGAGTTCGAGGTGGAGGCGGTGGCAGTAGCGGTAGCCGAAGCGCTTGCAGGCGGCGAGGACAAAATCCCGCCGGTCGGCCGGCACGGAGGGGGTGGTGCCTTCCGGCATCAGGTGAATGGTGGCGGGTTTGACGCTGTTAGGCAGGATCGCGCGCAGGGCGTGGATCTCGGTGAGATCGACGGGATCGGAAACGACGAACTTGAGTTGGCAGTGGTAGCCGCCGAGCCATTCGAGCAGCACCGCCGGTTGCAGGCGGGTTTGTTCGTGTTTGCGGGTCCAGGTGGCACCGAAGGTATCTGGTGGCGGAGTCGAGTTGCCGAGCTTGGGGCTCACCGAGGCCAGATCGCAGGCGATGCCGTCCGGCGGAATGGTGCCGGCGGTCTCGATGGTGAGGTGGAGCCGGTGATCTGTTAGCGCGGCGGCCAGTTCGCGGATGCCCGGGGCGATCATCGGTTCGCCACCGGTGAGCACCACGTGCGGACAGCCGAATCGCAGTACGGCCGCCACGATCTCCGCCACCGCCATTTCCTCGCCTTCCGGATTCCAGGACGCGTAGGGGGTGTCGCACCAACTGCAGCGCAGGTTGCAGCCGCTCGTTCTAACGAAGACGGAGGGAATGCCGGTCAGCTCGCCCTCGCCCTGGATCGAGTAGAAAATTTCGGCGATTTTCATGGACTCACGGTCATGCCGGCGGCGCGGGCAGCGGCGGGGTTTGTTGATAGACCGTGGGGTCGGTTAGACCGCCGAGGATAAAGGCTTCGCGGCGTTCGACACAGGTCCCGCAGGTGCCGCAGTGGAGTTCGCCGCCCTTGTAGCAGGACCAGGTGGTGGCGAAGTCGACGCCGAGACCGGCACCGAGGCGGGCGATCGCGGCTTTGTCGATGGCGATGAACGGGCGCAGCAGTTGGATCCGGGCGTAGGTGCCGGCGGCGATGGCCCCGCCCATGGCTTGCATGAAATCCTCCCGGCAGTCCGGATAGATCGCGTGGTCGCCGCTGTGGGCGGCGATGACCAGGGCTCCGGCACCGTGGCTTTCGGCGAATCCGGCGGCGATGGCGAGCATGATGCCGTTGCGGAAGGGGATCACGGTTTGGCGCATCGAGTCCTCCGCGTAATGGCCGTCCGGAATGGGGCCGCCACCTTTCAGCAGATGGGAGGTGAAATGGCGGTGGATGAAATCCAGATGGATGATCTCATGCGGGACCTGGTGGAGCGCGGCATGGTGGGCGGCAAACGGCAGTTCGCGGGAGTTGTGCCTGGCTCCGTAGTCGAAGGACAGGGCGGCGACGACTTGGTGCTGGCGCACGGCGTCATAAAGCGCGGTGACGGAGTCCATCCCGCCACTGAGCAGCACGCAGGCTTTCATGAGGGTGTGCACAGGTTGTCCGGGAAGGCGGCCTCGGTGGTGAGCTGGATGCCGCCGCGCGGCGCGAAATCCCCGCGGACGACCATCTCCACCGGGCTGAGTGCGGTGACCAGGTCATCGAGGATCCGGTTGACGATTTCCTCGTTGAACGCCGGTTGGTTGCGGAACGAGGCGAGGTAGAACTTGAGGCTCTTGGTTTCCACACAGCGTTCGCCCGGCACGTAGCGGATCACCAGCCGCGCGGCATCCGGTTGGCCGGTCACCGGACAAAGTGAGGAAAACTCCGGGCAGTTGAGGGTGATCCAGTAGCGGCGGCCGGGGCGGAGGTTGGGAAATGTTTCCAAGCGCGCCTCATCCGGACTGGTGGGGAGGCGGCTATCGGACTTTCCGAGCAGTGACAGGTGTTGCAGATCCTCGCGGGCTGGCATGGCGGGAGTATGGGACGCGGGATGGGGGGGCGTCAAGTGGGATGCGACAGTGAGTGACGCCACCATGCACTCACGCTCCAATCCAGCGCGGAAATGGTATGGTCGGTTGGATTCCGATGGCTTGGGCGAGGGTTTCCGAGTAGCGCTTGGCCGGCATTTCATAGCCGCCGAACTGCGCGAGGTGGGGGGTGAGCCATTGGGTATCGAGCAGGGCGAAACCCGCTTCACGCAGGTGGCGGACCAGTTCCACCAGCGCAATCTTGGAGGCATCGGTTTTGCGGGAGAACATGCTTTCACCAAAAAAGGCACCGCCGAGTGAAACTCCGTAGAGTCCGCCTTGGAGCCCGGAGTCGTCCCAGCACTCGACGCTGTGGGCGAAGCCAAGGTGGTGGAGTTGGCAGTAGCTGGCGTGGATGACCGGATCGATCCAGGTTTCCGGGCGTTCGGCGCAACGGGTCATCACGTCGGCAAAGTCGGTGTTCCAGCGGAGATCGAAAGGGCGGCCCCGGAGTGCGCGCTTGAGGCCGTGCGGGATGTGGAAATGGTTGTCCAGCGGGAGAATGCCCCGCCGCTGCGGGCGATACCATCCGATTCCACCGTCGTCGGCCATCGGGAAAATGCCGTTGGCGTAGGCATGGAGGAGGGTTTCCGGAGGAATGATGGAGGTCATGCACCGGGTGGGGCGGTGGCCTGGCCAACCCGGATGAGCACCTGTTGGAGGCGGGCGGTGACTTCGTCGAGCGGGCAGTCGCAGGGGATGATGTGGGCGAAGGGTTCCGGGGTGAGGGAAAGGAAAATTTCCCGGCACTGCTGGAGTGAATCGCGGCGCTCGAATTCGTTGGCCGAGTCACCGCGGGAGCCGATCCGTTCCAGCGCACGGTCCACCTCGAGGTCCAGAATAAGCAGGACATCCGGGCGCGGGGCGAAGGCTTCGTTGAGCCGGCGGATTTCCGTCGGATCGAAACCGCGGCACCCTTGATAGGCCATCGAGGAGAAATAATAGCGATCAAGAATAACCACCTTGCCTGCGGCGAGCGCCGGGCGGATGAGTTCTCCGACGTGCTGGCGGCGGTCCTTGAGGAAATACTCGAGTTCATCCGCAGGCGACAAGCGGCCGCTGGCGGCGGACTCGCGAAGTTTGGTTCCCCATGGGCCGTCGGTCGGTTCGCGGCTCACGACGACCTCGCGGCCCTGTGCCTGATACCACGCGGCGAGCCGCCGGGCTTGGGTGGATTTGCCGGTGCCGTCGATGCCTTCGATGACGATGAAGAGGCCTTGCATGGGGTGAGTGGGGAGGAAATCTGCGGGATGTGCGTGATTTTTGGGCGGCGGGATTGGGTGGTTAGCCAGTCATCCGGGAGCGGAGGTGGACGAGGTAGGGTTCGGGAGTGGGCGGGGTGCCGGTGGCCTGGGTCATGAGGTCGGCGGGGTCGAGGGTGGCGCCGTGGGCGTGGACCTGCTGGCGCAGCCAGGCGAGCAGCGGGGCGTAGTCGGCGCGGTCGCTGGCGGCGGCGATGGTCGGATCGCGGCGGGCCGCGGCATGCAGTTGGGCGGCATTGAGATTGCCGAGCGAGTAGGTGGCGAAGTAACCGAGACCGCCCATCGACCAATGGATGTCCTGGAGACAGCCGTGGCGGTCATCGCGCGGGAAGAACCCGAATAACCCGCGGAACGCTTCGTTCCAAGCGGCGGGGACCTCTGACACCGGCAAGGATCCATTGAGCAAGCGGCGCTCCAGGCCAAAACGCAGGATGATGTGCAGGTCGTAGGTGGATTCATCGGCCTCGACCCGGATTTCCGAAAACGCGGCACGATGCAGGTAGTGGAGGAATTTTTCCATCGGCAATCCAGCGAGTTGCGGAAAGTAACGTTGGGCGGTGGGATACCAGCGCTGCCAGAACTCGGGGGATCGGCCGATGTGGTTTTCCCAAAGCCGGGATTGGGATTCGTGGATGCCTAACGAAAGTGAACTGCCGGATGGCAGCCCGAAGTCGTCCGCCGGCAGGCCTTGTTCGTAAAGCCCGTGGCCGGTCTCGTGGAGGATGCCGAAGAGCGATGAGGTGAAATCCGCCTCATCGTAGCGGGTGGTAAGACGGACGTCCTGCGGCCCCAGCGTGGTGCAGAACGGATGGGTGGTGGTGTCGATGCGCCCCGCCTGGAAATCAAAGCCGATGGCGGCGGCGACTTCCGCGTTGAGTTGTTGTTGGGCGGTGATCGGATAGGGGCCGGGCGGCAGCGATGGTCGGCGGGCGGCGGATATCTCGACGACCCGCCGGGCCAACTCGGTGAGTTCGGGTTGCAGGGAGTCGAACAAGGTGGCGACCGCGGCGGTGCTGGTGTTGCGCTCGTAGGCATCGAGCAGGGCGTCGTAGGGTTCGTTGGCGTAGCCCCAGCGGTCGGCCATTTCGCGGGCGAGGTCAAGGAGGGTCTGGAGATGGGGGGCGAAGGTGGCGAAGTCCGAGTGTTTGCGGGCGTCCGCCCAGGCGTGTTTGGCGAGGGAGGAGGCGGCGGAGGCACGGGCGACAAGGTCGGTGGGCAGCTTGGTGGCGCGGTTGAAGCGGCGGCGGAGTTCGCGGAGGTTGGCGGTGAGTTTGGGGTCGGTGCCGGAGTTGGTGGATTCCGCGTCTTCGAGGGCGGCGCGCCAGGCGTCGGAGGTGGCCAGGTCGTGGCTGCGGGAGTCGATCCAGGAGATTTGGGAGGCGCGGTATTTTGCCGCCGCCGGGGGTAGGTAGGTTTCCTGATCCCAGCCGACGATCGATCCTGCGGAACTGATCACTGCGTGCTCGCGCGCCATGTCGTAGATTGTCATGCGCCGGGTTATGGCGGAAGATCCGGGAAATGGAAAGCCTGAAAGGCGCCGGGTGGTCGTGACCCATTTCCCGGCGGGAATGGGGTTGCCGGATGCCGGGGGCGTGTTACACTGGTGGCCATGGGTGCGTTGAAAGAGATGGATCGCGGAAAGGGCAACGAATATGGCAACCGGCCGCGAGGTGGGTTCCCCTGGTTTCGTGCGGGGTTTTTCGTGTTGGTCTGCGGCGTGGTCGGGTTGTTTTTCACGCCAATTCCCGGGAAGATCAAGCGGGGGATCAAGGAAATCGTGGCACCGAAACCGGTGGTGATCAAGGCGGACGAAACAGATTTGCGGCGGCAGCTTGAGTCGCGGTTGCGGTCCGAATACGAGGAACGGATGGAGCGGGAACTGGCGGTGGAACTGGCGGTGGTCAGGAAACAAACGGAGGCGGAGATCCAGAAGCGGCTCAAGCAAGCGGAGGAGCAGGGACCGGCACCCATCCCCGTGCCGGGAAAGGTGAGCGATGTGCGCCAACTGCGGGCCGGGATTCCGTTCAAGACCGAACTCAAGCTGGAGCCGGGCGGGATCGCGTCCAAGGAGCGGGTCGATGCCGCGAGCTTTACCGCGTTCTATCAACTGAGTCTGCGGGTGCCCGCCGCCGCGCGGACGATGGTGGAGTTGGAGTCCTCCAATCCCAAACTCTCCAAGCTGCTGCCCGGGTTGCCAGAGTTGGTCGCCAAAGGCACGGTTTCGGGGTGGTATGCCAAACTCTATGAGGCCAAATCCCAGCGGATCCGCCGGGACGCCACAGCCCTCAACGAGTTGTTGACCAAGCACAACTACTACGATTGTGAGACCATGCTCAATCTACAGGCCAAGAATGGGCGGCGGGTGTTTTTTCTCCAGGCGGAAATGGACGTGGTGTCCGATGGTTCGGACGGCGACCGCTTGCCGAAGATGGCTGACGAAATCGTTGATTCCACCTATTACCAACCGTTCACCAGCTACGGTTGGCCCAAGCAGGGCAAGGTGGAGAATCCGATGGTGGCGGGCTGGCAGCGCCGGATCAAAAATGCCGAAAAGGAACTGGCGGCCAACGGCACCACCGCCACCCGTAAAAAATGGCTGCGGGATCGGATGGCCTATCTCAAACGGGGGGTGGCGGATATGAAGAGCCGCAGTTTCCTGATCGCCGAGCACGATCCATTCGTGGTGATCCCCGTGACCATCCTGGCCGGGCGCAACGATCCCTTCGCCCCGAAAATTGGTGATTTCGCGGTAGTCGTACACGGGGACAATCTCTATCCAGCGATCGTAGGGGATGGCGGACCTACCTACAAGGTGGGGGAGGGCTCGCTGCGGATGGCCAAAGAGCTCAACCCGAAGGCGGGTTCATACAGTCGGCCGGTTTCCGATCTAAAGGTGAGTTATGTGGTCTTTCCCGGCAGCGCGGACATCCCGCACGGACCACCAGACTACACCAAATGGCGGCAACGCTGTCATGAACTGCTCAACGAGATCGGTGGGGTGGGAGCCGGTGTGTCACTCCACGAATGGCAGGACACCCTGCCCAAGCCGCCGCCGCCCGCACCCGCGCCTGGGGCTACGCCCGCACCCGCGCCTGGGGCTACGCCCGCACCCGCGCCTGCACCCGCGCCCGCGCCTGTGCCTGTGCCTGTGCCTGTGCCTGTGCCTGTGCCTGTGCCTGTGCCTGTGCCTGTGGCGCAATAATACCGATATCCCTCGCTGCCTTCCTTGGCATGCTCGCCGGTGAATACCTCCTTCTCCGGGTCTCACTGATGCTTGAGTTCCGTGCCCAGCGCGATCGCGCCAAGGAACACACCGAGGCGGAGCGGTGACCGACTTCCACATCGCAAACCGCAGCGATAGTGCCGTAGCCCCGGCATTCTCCCGCGTCGCAACGGCCCGTGCAGCCGCCGCCGATCAGCGCGATGCCGGGACGGTCGTTGGGCGCAAGAACTCTGACACGTTCAGCGGCGAGCGCCCAACTCGTACGCTACAAACCTGAGCGGCAGGCCGGTCGCGGCGGCGGTCACGCTATCCTGCTGAGAATTGATCAGCGGGAAATTTGGAAGGATTCGGGATAATGCATTGTGTGGTTTGCATAGCGTTCACTTGAGCGTTGGGATCTGGCCGCTGAAGGTCAGCTTGAAGGAGTATGCGGGTGACTCGAAGGGGGCCTTGGGAACCTTGATCGAAAGCCCGTCGGCATCCTGGGTGTAGGTCAGCTTCTCAGGCGAACCTAACAGCATGACTCCAGTCAAGGTGGTGAGGTCGATGCGCGACGAGCCGAGCACCTTGATGCGTATCATGTCATTCGACCAGCCCAGGTTGGTGACATAGAGCGCGGTGTTGTCCTTGCTGCGGGTGAATCGGATGCCTCCATCGCCGTCGTCGGCGACCATCCAGCAGCGGGTGGAAAAGACCGCCTCACCGATGATGTCGAGGCATTTTCCCATCTCAGTGAGCATCGAGATGGTCTCGGGTTCCAACTCGCCATCGGGAGTCAGCGGGACGTTGAGTAACAGGTTGCCGCCTTTGCTGACCGTGTCGATGAGCATGTGGATCGCGCTCTGGGCTGACATATAGCGTGAGGTGGCATTGCGGATCCAATACCAATCGGCACCCATGGTCTTGTCCGACTGCCATGGGTAATGCTGGACGCTAGTGGGGTAACCGAACTCGTAGTTGTTGATGGCGACATTGGGCGTCCAGTCGAGCTTGATGGTGGCCACGGCCTGCAGCTTGCCCTGATTCCACTGTTGGTTCTCATTGTAGAAATGGGCGAGGACATTCAGTCCCGCCTGCTTGAAGGGGATTCCGCCGTCGGTGTAATAGAGATCCGGGTGATACTTGTCCATCAGGTCGCGCAGACGGTCCTCGAAGTTCTTCTCGAAGGCCGGGGGGCCGACGTCGCTGCGTTGCTCATACCAGAAATCGGGGAAGGAACCGTTATCCTTCCATTTCTCACCGTAGAGGTCCGCGTAAGCCGGATCCTGACCATCGTAGGGCACCCCGGCCATCGGCCCCGAGCTGTCGGCGCCGTGCGACGGCTGCAGCCAGCGATAGGTTCTGGCGAAATGCGAGGCCACACCCAAGTGCATGCCTTCCTTGTCGCAGGCATTTTTCCACATCCCGACGACGTCCTTGCCGGAGGTCACCACGGAATTCCAGCGCGGTTGGTACTTTGAATCCCACATGTCGAAATTGTCGTGGTGCACCGCCACCGGAACCACATAGCGGGCACCGATTTTCTTGTAGAGTTGGACATATCGATCGGCCTGGGCCTGGTCGAACTTGGGACACGTGAACAGTTTGCAGAGGTCCTTGTAGCCGAACTTGGAGGGATGGCCGTAGGTGGCGACATGATATTTGTTGCCCTCGCAACCCTGTTCATAGATCCAGCGGGCATACCAAGTGGTGGCCACGCCGGGAATGCTCATCGGGCCCCAGTGCATGTAGATCCCCAACTTGGCATCCGCATACCATTCGGGTGTCTCATACTGCTTCATGGACTCCATTGTCGGCTCAAAATGCACCCGCGCCGGCTCGGCTGTGGGCGAGGACGCGATTCCGACATCACAGAAAGTGAGCGCGGCAATGCTGTTGGCACCGAAGATCAGGTGCTCGGGCTTGCCGTCCCAGTCCTTGCCAGTTAGATATGTGATGGTTTCGGAGCTCGATGGCTTTGACAACTTCAGGGTGAGGACGTTGCCTGCGACCGAGCCTGAGGAGATCGGCGCGACGACGCCATCAAGATAGAGGGAGACCTTCGCCTCGTCCTTCCAGACCACGGGCTGGCCGAAGTCGAGGGCGACCTCATTTTTGGCGGCGCTAGTGAACCAGGCCCGCTTGAGGTTGGGCGCGGTGACCTCGTGGGCGGGTTTCAGGCCATAGTGGTCCTGTTCGACGAGCGGACTCATGAACGCCGCGAATTTCGCATAACCCGCCAGGTCGAAATGGCATGCCCCGCGGCCTGCGTGTTCGGAAGCGGCGCCGACGGTGGACATGACCCGTAGGTTGGAATAGAGTCTTGGCAGAGTCCGCTGCGCCTCGCGGATTCCGTCGTCCTTGGGCCCCATGGAGCATGGCAGCGGCCACACCTGATAGACGTAGTAGTTCCTGATGTTCGGATAATCCTGCTTCCAGGCCGCCGCCATGTCCATGAAGTATTGTTGATAGGACTTGTAATTCCAGTCGCCGGTGGGCGCCCCCGCGCCGCTGTCGTTTTCCCCCTGGTGCCAGAAGACGCCGCGGATGCCGTGAGTGAGTTTGGCCGCAGTCACGCGGGTCAGCAGGCCACCATAGATTTTGTAGGGGTTGCGGTAGAACTCGCCGCTGGTGTCAAAGCGATTGGCGGGATTGACCTGGTGTTGCCAGATCGGGGTGCCTCCATAAGCGCCGTTGAGGATGCAGATGGGGATGCTGTATTTGACCACCAGGTTGGTGGCGAGCTCGATGCCCCAGGCCCCGATCTGGTGGTCACCATAATTGGGTTTGCCCCAGATGTGGGTGCGCACCGCGTTGCCCCAGCCGCCTTTGGTCGTTCCTTCAAATTGGTTGCCATAGCTGCGGATCCACTCGCTGGCGGGCGTGGCCGGGTCTTCGTCGGGTCCATTGTTAGGACCGGTGGCCTCGGCATTGGACTGGCCGTCGATGAGGTAGGCGTCGCCACAAACCAGGTTTTTCACGGTTTTAGTCACCTTTTCGGTGGTGCCGGTAGTGGTGCCGAACTCGACTTTGTAGTGGATCAGGCCCGGTTTGAGAATAACCGTGAACGCATAACTCTGGTCCGCGCCAGGCTTCTGGGTTTCGGTCTTGATGAGCTTGTCGTCGGCATACAGCTTGAGGAACACCGAGTCGGCAGGTTGCTCCAAGGTGCCATTGTAGAAGAGCGTGCCCTCGTTCTTGTCGTCGCGGGCATAGAATTGATTGTCCTCGGGTTGCTCATCCTTGGCAGGCGTGCGTTGCACCCATGCGTCCTGCTTGGGTTCGGTCACCAAGATGGAGGTGGTGGCGGCATAATCCGCGCCGCCATTGTTGAGTACCAGCCTGACGGTGATCCTGCCACTGCATTGCGAGCGCTTGAGGATGAGTTTGTCCGGGGCGACCTCCTTGATCACGGCCCCACCGGTGACGGTCCAACGGTATTTCAAATCGCCGACGCCTTTGGCTTGCATGGCGGCGGAATTGGCGATGTCCGGGCTGATTATGATCGGGTCTCGGCCATTCCAGGTGCCGGTGCCCCTGAGAGAAAACACCGGTTCGGGGATCCCTTCCTTGATCTTCACAGTCAGGTTCTGGACCTTGACCTCATTCGGATAGACCGCCTTGAACTGCAGCACGAAATCGGTGTCGGCCACCACCCGGCCGGCATTGAGGGTGTAGGCAAGTTGGTCAACGGCGACCACCGTATCTTCGGCATCGCGCTTGATGATCCAATAGAGTTTCTGGGCACCACCGGCCTGCGCTGTAACGGTTAGGCTCTTGCCTTCCTCGACCTCGATCTTGCCGGGCGTGACCGAAAACGCGTTGCCCGGTTGCACCACACAGCCGACCAGGGTTTGGTGGTCTTGCTGGTTTTCGTATTGGAGTTTCAGCCAGTCGGCGGAGCGGGCGACGCGCGACACGCGCACTTCGTCGATATCGCCGCCAAAGGTGGCGGAGCGGTGGCCGCCAATATCCATATAGATGTCATTCATCAGCGACATGGCGTTGACGCCGGCATCGTTGCTTCCGTCGAGTCGGCCGTTGACATAAATCCGGCTCACGCCATTCTCAAAGGTCGCGGCGATGTGGTACCACTGGTTGAGCTTCGGCACGGTGGCCGCCCTGGTGCCGCCGCCGCCATCGGAGCTCCACATCAGCGCCGGTGGCGAAGCAAACGTCAGATCCACCAGATTGCCGTCTCCGGTGTTGCCATTGAAGCGCTTGGCATAGCGTCCCCAACACATCACCGAGGTGCCGCCGATTTCCGCCCGGAACCAGCATTCCGAGGTGAACGGGTTGTTGCTGAACGGATAGTTCTTGATGTGGTCGCCGCACTTGATGCCATTGCCCGGAATGAAATGCCGGCCGTTGCCGATGATGCCGGCGGCCACGGTGGTGCCGCCACCCTCCGGGGTGACCGTGCCGAGTTCATCTTTGAGTGCGTCGTCCATGTGAAGGACGCTGGCGTAGCCGTTGTCGGAACTGAACACGGCGGCACCGGATGATTCGGTGTCGGCGTCGGCCTTGCCCCAATGTAGCTTGAACTCCTGGCGGGCATTGCCTTTGATCAGCGGGATTTTCACCCATACGCTGGCGCTGCCTTGGACCGCATCCCAGGTTTCAATCTGATAGGGCAGCGGCTTGCCCCCGGCGGAGAACCGCAGGTCCGCACCAGCGGCCTTGGCCTGGCGGAAATCAAAGCTGGCTGAGGTTAGGCGCACCAGCAATGGAAACCCCTCCACCGAGGCGGTGGCCGGCAAGTCCGCCCCCTCGGGCGTGGTGAGTATGAACAGCGAACCCTCATGCTGCCAGCCCGGATACTGGGCAGAGGCGTGAGGCGTGGAGCCGGCGAGCAATGCTCCGGCGAGGAGTAGCAGTTTAGTTTGCATATTTTTGTGGCGCTTTCTATCGAAGTGTGAATGGGTTCAAGGATTGGCCTTCGGCATTCCTTTCACCTGAAGCTGCCCGCAGCTCAATGATTTTGGCAAGCCCGTGGCGAGGTGAAATCATGGAGGGGATGGAGCCAGAACGCGGGGTTGGTCGTTTCACCGAGCGCGGCGGCCGACAGGTCAGGTGGTCCTTAATGGCTTCGCCAGACCTTGATGTTGTTGAAAGCGTCGTCGTGGCCCCTGCTGAGGAATGGATGTGATAGCTATTCGTGATTACTTTGACTTGAGTTCCAGGAAGCGCACGGCGACTCCGCGCTGGTAGGGGGCCGCGATCCGCAAGGTTTGCGGACCCATTTCCAGCTTGATATCCACGGCCGGGGTCATGTCCCACAAGCCCTTGGACCACGGCACCTTGACGGTGACGGGATCGCTGTTGCCCGCTTTGACCTCAAAGACCTGCTCGACATTCGCCGCCGCGACCTTGAGCCCGAGGGAATACGTTCCCGCCGCCGACACCTCGAGCGGGTAATCGACCCAACTGCTCTCGATGTTCTTCTGGAAATTCACCTGCTTGCCGCCGGTGGAACAAGCGCAGACCTTCACCCCGGACATGCTGGAAAATCCTGTCGCCTCGATCCGGGTTGCGCCCGTAGCCACCTTGGCGGGCCCTTGCGGCGCAGCGGCGGCTTCCTTGGCGGCCTTGGTCTCCGGGGTCACCTCCTTTTCGGCTTCTTCCGGCTTCAGGGACGCCGTGACATCGGTCTTCACTTCGGCGAGCGATTTCTGGATCTTGTGGGCGACCTCCATGATTGCGGTCGCCGTTTCCGGCTTGGTCAGCGCGGAGGCCAGCCAGCGCAGGTGCTCGACCTGCGAGAACTCGACCGCGTGCGCGCGGTCCTGCACGGCGGCCAGGAAGTCGAGGCCCCCCATGCCCTCGAGTTTCGAGAACGGCCATCCGCGGCCGTAGCCGACCTTCCAAGCGCTGCCGGGCTGGGGCTCGGTCATCGGGAAGGCGGTCTTGTAGGCGACGCAGGCATGGGCCGGTTGGCCGACACCGATGGACGGGATGCCGAAGGCCTGGCAGATCATGACGGCCCACGACGAGCGGGGGCCGCATTTCCCGCCTCCCGCCAGCACGTTCTGGTAACTGTTGTCGAAGGGGATCGGCGAGTTCCGCCGCCACACCTCGCTGGTCGAGTTGACCACCATCTCGTTGACCTTCAGGTCCGGCCGCCAGGTATTGATCATCTGCCGTGCCCAGGCCAGATCCTCGTTGGATGCACCGGACTGGACCACCTTGGAATACTCCCAGACGGTCAGGTGGTCGAAGCTGGGGAACAGCTCCTTGTTTTGGTGGGCGGTCTTGAAATGCAGGTGGCGGTCGACCGGAGTGGATTGCACCTTGGCCTGGCCGGCGCCGGGAGAGCCGGTGCCGGGCGGGGCGATCGCGGTGGCGATGGCCAACTTCAGATACAGGCCATCCTTGGCGTCGGGGTCGGCCTTGAGGATGTCCTTCCAGCGTTCCAGGGCGGCGGTTGACAGCGTGTAGGCGTCCTGTTCGCGGGCCGCGAGTCCGAGCGGCACGCAACCCTCCAGATACAGATCCATGGCGGGGGTGTTCCTGAGCAGCCAGGTCAAAAACGCCTGGTTGGCTGGGTCGGCCTTCGCAAAGGATCCGAGCTCGGCCGCACCGGTCCTGGCAATCAGCTGTCTCTGGTCCAGGACCATCAGCAAGACCGGATCCTTGAGTAGGGCTCCCAACGCGTTCTCGCCCGGTTTGGGCGGCGTCTTCTGGTCGAGCCAGGCGGTGGTGTTCGTCAGGTATCCGGAGAAATCACCGGACTTGATGGCGGTGTCCAGATCCTTGGCATTCGGCTCCCAGGCGTGGAGCGGCGCGGGAAGCGCGCAAAGCAGGATGCCCGCGGCGAGGGATTTCATGGTGGGTCTTGTAGTCGTTTGCATGGGGGTGGTTGTGGCGCGAAGCCGGAGTTGATTCTCAAGGTTGGGATGATTGTTTCCGGCGGGAGGCTACTTTTTCTCCCCCATGAGCTCCAGCATGGTGTCGGCGAACGCCTTGCCGGTCAGGATGAAGAAGCGTCCCTCGCCGAAGTAGTGGAAGCCGAGGTTGGATGTGGCGCGGCTGAGCATCGCCTGTTCCTCCGGAGTCACCGGGTTCTGCTTCAGATCGCGATCCTTGTTGAGCCAGCCCGCGGTCTTGATGGCGACGATGTCGGAGTGCAGGAACGGGGCGGTCTCGATGGCCGTCGCGTTGCCCTTGAATTCCGGTACGGTGTTGATGAAACGCTGGCCATCGCGCACCTCCTTCTGCTTGCCGACCTCGTTGTTGACGCCGTTGACGCCCATCACGCCGACGACCACCTTCATCTCGGGGGCCTTGAATTCGGTGCGGAGGTCCTTGATCAGGTGGACGAGGTTCTGGCCGTATTGCTGGCGGCCGGTTTCATCGAACATGTCGTTGTAGCCCTGGAACCAGACGAAGCCGTCGATCTCGTAGCCGTCGTGCTCGTTGTAGGACGGGAAGTGCTTCTTGAGGTTGTCGAGAGTCTCGTGGACGTAGTTGACGAGGACGCGGTACTGGCCGCCGAGGTCCTCGGGCTTCACGTTGGGGAGCGGTCCGGCACCCGGCGGCCGGAAATTCACCTGCAGGCTCTGGCCGCCGGGTCCGTACTTGATGAGCAGGACCTGCTCGTCAGGCGCCTCGCCCATATAATAGCCGAAGGCATACTCGGGCCCGATTTTGCTGCCGAGCTTGTCGTAGTTCTTGCGGCCGCCGAATCCCGGTTGGAGTTTGTCGTAGACGTTGCCATTGGCGACCCAGACGTCGTCGCGGGTGATCAGGGTGGTGCCGTCGGGCTTGAAAACCTTGAGCAAGGCGGCCCGCGCCGGGTCTTTGTCCTCACCCAGGAAATCGATGGTCCGGATATCCGCTTGCCCGTCCATGTTCGACTGGCCGGCGAGGATGAAGACTTTC
>JAIPKB010000089.1 GCA_021733795.1 Akkermansiaceae bacterium
GGAAACCGTGCCGTCGCCGTCGATGGTATTCGCCACGATGCGGATGCCGCCGCCGCTGCCGCCGCCCGCGCTATTGCCACTGCCGCCGCCGATGGCCCTCAGGCTTCCCTCAATGGTCACCGTGCCGGTAGCTGCGATCAAAATAGCACCGCCACCCCCACCTCCGCCGATGCGGTTGTCACCGCCACCCAAGCCCCCTCCTCCGGAGCCACCGATCAGCGGCACCAGCGAAGCGTTCCCGTAGGGATCGCGCGATGCCACCCCGTTCACTGCCTGGCCAAGGGTCCCATAGCTGCCCCCAACTCCGTGATAGGCGAACGACACGTATCCCAATGGTCCGCCGCCCGGGCCGTAGCCAGCCGACACCTTGGTCGTGCCGTTCAGTTGACCCATCCCACCGGCAAACCCACCCGGTCCAGGCTCCGCAAGTGACGGCGGTGCCCCCCCGGGTGCCCCGCCAAGATTGACGGTGCCATTGATCGTCACATCACCGCTCACCAGCCAGATCACCGGAGCCTTGCGCGGGTGATTGGTAAAACCGAGCGTCGCTCCAGCCGCAATATTCACCGAGGTGTAGCGGAACACCACCGCCCATTCGTCGGGATCATAGGAACCGCTGGCACCCAGATCGATCACGGTGTTTTCGGTAATGGCAAGTGCTCCATCCGTCCCGTCGGCCCCGGGAACCACAATATCCGCAAACAGGGAGGAGGTGAGAAACAGGCAACCTGCTACTGGAAGGACAACTGAAGTTTTCATGATAGGTTTGGATGACATGTTGAAGCTCCGTGATCAGAGAAACATGGACTGTTGCTCGCATCAGGGAAATGAACTGGAGCTTGGCAACTTCTATCGCGACGTCAATAAAAATCGTCTGAAAATCGGTGACTGCTGAAATCAGGGGATATCGGCGCCAACCTTGCAGGTTGATGTCGACATCCGCTCGTCAGGTCGGGCGGTGTCTGAGTGTTGCCGACGACCGTGGTGAGGGCCAGCAGGATCGCCGCGAGGGCGGAGGTGGAGCCGTGGTTTGCGGGAGGCAGGCACCCCCTTGGCCTGACCCTATTTCAGCAATGTCTCGAGTTCGGCCCAATCCCTTGTTTTTTCACAATATTGCCTTCGAGGTCGCAGACAACGACGGACGGGATGCCGGTGACTCCGTGATCGAACTTGCTGCCAAAGTCCCGCACTGCGGAGAGTTTCAGTTGAGACCATGGCATATTGGCTTCGACCGCGTAGCCGGTCATTGCCTGTTCATCCCGATCATTGGTAATCAGTACCAACTCGAATTTGGAATCGTCCGGGTTGATCTTGTTGTAAAGGGCAACCAGGGTGGGGGTGTAGCGGTGACATGGGCCGCACCAGGAGGCGGTGTAGTAGAATACGTAGTATTTGGTCGGCCTGCTGCTCGACGGCCATCTCGATGGCAGCGGAGTGACCCGGATCAACTGCTCCGAGACCCAGATGCCCTGCGGTACCGGGAGTGCCGCTTCGCTGACACTGCGCGGCGGCGGATGCCTGCTGTCCGGAGGCAAGCTGACCGTCTGCGACGACGGACTCGCCGGCTTGAAATTCCTTGATGCCGGCCATGCCCAGGGTCGCCGTGGGGAGGTGTTCGTAACCGGCGACCGGCTTTACCGATTATATTACGATCCCCCAAAGGGTTTGCTAACAAAAACTGCCGGTGCGGAACGGAAGGGTGGGGGGGGTAGGTGCGGGCGTCCGGGCTCAGCCACCACTCGGGTCGGCGGGGCAGAGGAGGAGCCGGCGCTCTTCGGTGTCCCAGATGACCAGGGTGCGGCCGGGGGAATCGAGGTCGCAGTCGGTGCCGACAAAGCGGGTGGCCCCGACGAGTGCCTGATGGAAATGGTGGAAGTGGCCGAAGATCCAGGCCCGCGGTTGATAGGTGAGGCCTTGCCATAGCTGGCAGAGTTCGGTTTCGCCACAGTCATCCTGCGGGCCGCTGTCGAAACCCGCGGTGGTGATAAACATCCGCACCCACGGTTCCATCATCAGCGAGCCCTTCATCCCCACCCCGATCCGGGACGGGCAGGAATGGGTGATGATGAGTTCGGGTTGCTCGCGGTTGAACAGCCCGACCGCCCGTTCCCGTTCGTCGCGCAGGATGAAATTCGGAAAACCCTCCGCCCACTCCCGTTGTTGCGGACGGTCGGCGTGCAGGGCGCCGCCAAGGAAACCGACCTTCGATGCCCCGAGCGTCGCCACCGACGCGCGGGGTTGGTAGATCAGGTTGAAGGTATCCTGCCATTTGCGGGCCGTGCCGTCCACCACGCAGCGGTGCAGCCAGGGGTGTTCCTCGTGATTGCCATCGATGGCGTACACCGGCACCGCGAAGCGCAACCGTTGCACTCGGGCTTGTTCGAACAGGTTTTGGTAGAAACCGAAGTCGCCGACCTGGATGGCGGCGCCGATCCTGAAATCCGCGACCGCCCGCCGCAGGCAGGCGGCGAACGCCTGGTGCTGGCCGTGAATATCGCCGACTAACAAAACTCGCATGGTCCTATGAAGTGCGGGCGAAGTCGAGTTCCATGCGGGCCTGGAAAACGGTGATGTCCGCGAAGATCTTTTTCAGCATGGAGCGTTCGAGCGGGGTGAGGTCCCGGAGGTTGAGCAGGTTGTCCGGCTCCTCCCCCTGGCCGGTTTGGGCGGCCTGGTGGGCTAGCCGGAGCTGCATGAGCGTGGTGAAGGCCTGGGCCAGCTCGTCGTGGCTGGAAGGCAGCAGAATGCCGTTGTCGCGCAGCTTGGCGAGGCGGTCCAGGGTGTTGGTTTCTGTTAGGCGATGTTGGAGGGCATAGATGCGGGCGAAGTTGACGAGCGGAATGATGGCGGTCTTGATGTTGAAGGCCCCGTGTTCCCCAGAGGATTCGAGCTGGATGTTGCCGAAAAACCCGCGTGGGGCCTTGAATCGCAGCGTGGTTTGGGCCAGGTGGAAAAAGAATGCGTGCCGGGCATCTCCATCCAACAACTGGAAAAGGTGTTCCCTGAGGCCCGCCACCAGCGCGGCGTCGCCATGGGTGCGGCGCATGTCCAGGAAGACATTCACATCGTGCAGGTTCTGGGGTTCCGCGACGGTGACGCAAGCGGCGAAAAACTCCCGCCATGCCGCCAGTGGCTTGCACCATTTTTCGTTGCAGGCCATCACCTCGCCCTTGCAGCGCTGGTAGCCCGCAAGATCGAGCCATTCGCAAACCTGTCCGCCAAGCCGGAGAAAATACTCCTGGGCGTCCGCCGCGTCCGCCGGGGCGGGATCGGCATAGATGATGGCGTTGTCCTGATCCGTGGCCAGGGTTTGTTCCTCCCGTGCCTCGCTGCCCAACGTGACGAATGCATAGGGCACCGGCGCTGGTCCCAGCTCCGCTCCGGCCAGCTCGATGAGCCGTGCCAGAATGGCATCCGAGACCGTGGTCATGATCCGGGTCACGTTTTCCACCCGCGCCCCGCCTGCCAGCAGCGCCCTGACAAACACCGGCAGCTTGGCGCGGCAGTCGCGCACCTCCCCGGGGGTCCGCGCTTCCTGGATTTCGCCTAACAAAGCGCCGATGGCATGACGCTGCGCGTGGAGGATTTCGGTGCTGGTTAGGACTCCGCAGGCGGTGCCCGTACCGTCGTCCACCACCAGGTGGCGCACCCCCCGCTCCTGCATGACGCGGGCGGCCTCGAACAACAATGCATGGTCATTGATGCGCACCAGCGGGGCACTCATGATGCCGGAGACGGGCCGGTCGGTCGCGTGTTCGGTCGCCACCACGCGGTTGCGTAGATCCTGGTCGGTGACGATGCCGATCAGCTCACCGGTGGGGGACTGGACCAGAATGGAACTGGTCTGGGCGCGGGCCATGGCGGCTGCGGCCTGTTGGATCGGGGTGTCCAGTCCGCAGGTGACCAGCGGTAAGGACGAGGCCCGGACCGGGCGGGTGGCCAGGGGCAGCATGGACTGGAGCTCGGCCACCCGGCGGGCGATGGTTTGCTCGGAGTTGCGGCGGGCCGTCACGTCCCGGATGGTGAGAATCCGGCCGGCGCTGCCATCGATCGTCACCGGGGCGGACGCCACCAGCACATCGGACTTGGCACCGGCTTTGTCGATGAGCCGGGCATGCCGTTCGCTGCCCGGCTCAGCGGCCCCGTCGGCGGCGGAAAACTCGACAATCTGGTCGAGATGCAGGCCTGGCAGTGCGGTTTCCGGAACTCCGAGCCTTTCTAACAGATTTCGGTTGGCGTACACCGGATGTTCCTGATGGACCAGCAGCACGCCTTCCGAGGTTTCCTCCACCAGCAGACGGTAGCGTTCGCCGGATTCGCGCAGGCCGGCTTCCGCCGCCTCGCGCTGGTGCTCCAGCCGCAGGCCCTGGCGGATGATGTAGGCCAGCAATGCGGCGATGACTGCCGAAATTCCCACGGAGATCCACAACACCCGCCGGATCATGCCGGCGATCTCCACCCGCACATCCTCCAGATAGATGCCGGTGCCGACGATCCACCCCCACGGCTCGAAGCGTTTCACGTACGACAGCTTGGGCACCACCAGTTTTTCATCGTCCTTCCATTGCCACAGGTAGTCCACGTAGCCATCCCCCTGTTCTTCCGCCACCCGGGTCACCTCGACGAAGAGCTTTTTGCCGGCCGGATCGGCGTAATCCAGCAGGCTTTTGCCGTCCAACTCGGGGCGGTAAGGGTGCATGACCATGTGGGTTTGCCGATCGGAAATCCAGAAGTAATCCTTGCCATCCGGGCCGTAGCGCATGGTCCGGACGCGATCAATGGCGGCCTGCTGGGCGGCCTCGCGGGTGAGCTTGCCCTGGGTTTCCTGGAGGTGGGTGGCGGCCAGTTCGCTCCACGCGGTATGGGTGAGTTCGCGGATCATTTCCTTCTTCCGCTCGATGATGTTTCGCTTCATCATGGGAATCACGACGGCAAAGATCAGCCCGAGAAACAGGGCGAAGGTCAGGATCGCCGGTGAAATGATGTTCAGGGTGATATGCCGCCAGTGCGGAGGGCCGCGCCGCACAGGGTTGCCGACAGGAGCTTGCATAGGTGGAGGATGGTGTTGGGCAGCGGCCGTGTCAATGCGACGCCTTGCTGAAATCAATGCCCAGCCGGAGGGGAAACCGGAATGATTGCCAGCGCATCCGCGCCTTCGGTGACGGCATCCACCGGGATGCGTTGGTCGAAGGTGGCCAAACGGGCGCCATTGGCTACCGCCAGCCCGAGCAAATAGAGGTCCGTAACGCGCGAAGGAGTCAGCAAGTCGGGCCTCGGCAACACCCTGTCGTCGAGCAAGGAGATCTCCGTTTTGCAGCCTTCCGCGTTCACTTGGAGACTCAGGTTTCCGAGTGCCTGCCTTACCCTGGCGCTCGTTCCCAGGCAATTCGGGTATTTTGGCTGGCTCGCTACCCGGATCACGCCGTTTTCCACGTGGGAACAAAGCAGCATCTGCAACGGGGATTGGCCCGCATACCACTGATGCGCCGCATCGTGATGCACATGCATCGGATCGAGCAAGGCAAGCAGGGCGTTTACATCAAAAAGAATCCGGTTCATGGCACTTCATCCAAAAGCTCCTTCACCATTTCAGGAGTGACGGCCCGTGCGCCACGGGACACCGGAAACAGCGGGATGCCATTGCGCTCCCGAGGTGGACTCGGAGCAGGTTCCACCGCATGGCGGAGCATCGCCGAAATCACCGCGCCCAAGGGCTTCCGCTCCTTAGCTGCCAGCATCCTTGCCATCTCCAGCACGTCGTTATCCAGATTCAAAGTCGTCCGCATACCGGAAAGCATCACGCATCACGCATCAAAAGTCAAGCGACAAAATGCTGGAATCCCCCGGTTGGGTCGGGTCCGGTCGCCAGAATCCCCTCGTTCCATAGCCCAGGGTTGGCGCACCGCGCCTACCCTGGGAGCCCTGTCATGATCCGGTTCCGGTGGTGCGAAGCCGGGGAGATCCGGACGTGATGCCTCAATCACCGTCCGGCTTGTGAGCCAGGGCGAGGAACGCCTCAGGGTCCTTGCCGGTGTCCGAAGTCATCATGCTGACGACGTAGAGCACGATGAAGGAGGAAACCACTCCGAAGAGCCCGGGGCCACCCGCCACCGGGAGCCCGAGGAAGGTGTATTTAGTGCCCTGCACGAAGAGCAGCACGATGAACAACACCGACACCGCGAGGCCGGTTAGAATGCTGGCGATGATCCCCTGGCGGGTGGTGCGCGGCCACCACAGGGTGGCGAGCATGGCAGGGAACAGGGCGCTGGCGGCGATCCCGAAGGCCAGCATCACCAACCAAGCGATGTTTTGGTTTTTCAAGGTGACTGCCAGGGTCACGGCGGCTGCGGACATGAGCAGGGTGGTGATTTTGGCAATGTTGAGTTCCTGTTTCTCGCTGGCCTGCGGATTGATATAGACCTTGTAGAGGTCGTGGCTGATCGAGGAGGCCACGGTGATCATCAGGCCGGCGGAGGTGGACAGGATCGCGGCTACGGCACCGGCGGCGCCGATCGCCATGAGCCAGGAACCGCCCACGATGTTGCTGATCTCCAGCACGGCCATGTTCTTGGCCAGGCCGACCCCGGTGGGGCCTTCCGAAATCCACTGGAGCAACTTCGGATAGATGGCGGGGAACAGCAGGAAACCGAGGATGATGGCGCAGAGATAGAAAATCCCAAGCGCGACAATGCACAGGGTGACCGCCTTTTTGGCGGCTCGTGCGCTGGGTACGGTGAAGAACATGATGAGAATGTGTGGCAGCCCGGCCGTGCCGAATACCAGCGCGATCACGGTGCTGATCATCGCCAGGGAACTGTTGGTCTTGACGCCGATGGTCATTACGGTTTTCGAATCGGGCATGACCTCCCGCGCGGCGGCGATCGCCTCTCTGGCCGGCAGGTCGGCGACGGCGGCCACCGCCTCCGGATTCTTGCCGGCCAGGATCGGCGGCACGGTTTCGTGGGCCAGCTTGAGCACACCGTCAAACGAACCGTGGCCAACGATGAAATAGGCCATCACGGTTAGCACGACCATGGTGATAAAGAGGAACACGGCCTGGATGACCTGGTTGGCCAGGGTGGCCTTCATGCCGCCGAAAATGATATAGGTACTCATCAGCACGCCCAGGGCGATGGTGACCCAGACGAAGTTCCAGTCCAGCAGCAGCTCAAAGAGCAGGCCGGCGCCGAGCATCTGCGGTACCAGATAGAAGGTGGAGATGACCACCGTGCAAATCATCACGGCCAGCTTGACGCGGTTGTCGGGGAAGCGGCGGTGCAGCGCACCAGCCACCGTGTAGGACCCCACATTGCGCAGCGGCCCGGCAATCAGCAACAACACCGCCATGTAGCCGCCGAAGAAGCCGATCGACAGCCAGATGGAGTCGATGCCGTACACCCCGATGTCCCCCGCACAGCCGAGGAAGCTGGCGGCGGACAGGTAGCTGCCGGTCATGGCGATGCCGACCCGCACCCACGGCACGCCCTTGCCGGCGACGTAGAAATCGCTGGCGGAATTGGTGGAGCGGCTGGTCCACCAGGTGATGACGATGCTGGCGGCAACGAAGAACCCGATGAAGCCGATGACGATGCCGGTATCCAGGGATGAACCATTGGTGGAGGCCAGAAACGGACTGAGAATAGAAGTAAGGGAGACGTTCATGGCGGTTAACGGGCTTTGGCAAACCAAATGACAATGAGGATCCAGGACACCGGAAAGACCGCCAGCGAGACGAGCAATCCGAAGGGCATCCCCAGCGTCTCCATGGTGGCGAGGCTGGCGCAGGTGGGCGTCTGCACGAAGGCCGCCCCCAGATAGATGAAGAAAAACAGGCCGAAGAGGCCGAAGTTGACCAGCACCTTGCGGCGCATGGTGGCTGGTGGCCGTGGGACGGCGGGGGTTTCGAGGTCACTCATGATCGTGATTGATTCGGACTTGTTGGATTCGGTTATGGACTAGAACGCATATTTTAGGCCCAGCCAAACCAAATGGCGAGTGAATTCACGGCCATCGTTGTAGTCGCATTGCGTCCAATCATACGAATAAGCGAGCTCGGCGCTCAGGTTGGCGCTGTGGGTGTAGCTCAACGAGGCGCTGGGAGTGAAGATCCAGTCGTTGCGCATGACCGGCGGGCGGAACTCGCCACCGTAGGCCTTGAAACCCACACCCGCAGTGAAGCGGCTGTCAAACTGATGACGATAGGTGGCTTCATAAACGATGTCTTCGTAGAGGCAAAGACTGGTGAACGAAGGCTGCATGAAACGTCTCACTCCGAGAGTCACCGAATCCTGTTTGGTGGGTGTGATCGTGGCGGAGGCATCGATGAAGGCGTATACTTTGTCGGCGTCGAAGCTGGCTGGCGTCGCGTGGTCGAAGTTGCGGAAATCCGGACCCGCAAGCACATTGAGCTTCAGCCATGGGGTCGGGGAGCCCTCGATCCCGGCGAGGAACCGGTAGTATTGATTGCTGTAGGGGCAGGACACCCCGTACTGGTTCCTGCTCTGCTCCTGATGGCCGGCGCGGAAACCGGCGACCAGCCAGGCACCGGTCCATGCCTCATAGCCCAGGTCGAAACCGCCGCTTACCTCCTGGCGGTCAATGTAGTTTTCGTAGCCGAGGAAGTCGCCGGTGGCGATATGCTGCTCGGTCATGAAGTTGTGGTGATAGTACGAGACCACCGGACGCACGAATGCCTGGCCGAAAGTCTGGGTGAGCTTGAAACTGTTTTTGAAGATGGTCGCATCCCGGCGGTCGCGGAGCGGTACGCCGCCGATGGCAGGGATCTGGGCGGCGCTGGTGCCGCCGTTGAGGGTGAACCGTGGGCCGAGGTCATCACCGTCGATGCGGGTCACGCCGTTGAGGAATTCCCAGGAGGTGTCGCCACTCTTGCCGCTCAGGTTGATCGCGCCGCGGTGGGTGATGTGGTTTTCATCCGAGTTTCCCTCATAGACCACCCCCTCGGGAGCGTAGGAAAACACTGCCTTGAACAGCGGGCTGGTCTGATAGGTCGCGGCAAACGTGGCCGAGAGCGAGTTGACCCAGGCCTCGCGTTTCGCCTGATCGCCAAAATCCTGAAGCAGGACGTTGCTGTCATACCCGGTTTTGGCCCCGATGCTGGTGGCGAAGGTCCAGGGACTTTCGGGTGGGGCGGCGGGCACCTCGGCAGGTTGGCCGGCGCGAGCGGTTGGCAGCAGCAGGGCGGCGGCGACCGCACTGTGGAACACCGCCGACCGCCGTGCGGCGGAGGCAACCCTCCGGGACGGCTCGCAAAACGCGGATGTGGCAAACTTGGGAAGAATGGAGTCCTTGGTCAAATTCAGATGGGGGTACGGCGTTTGAAACATGGCCGAAACCTGCGTGAACCGGCTCCAAGGGCAAGAAAATAACCACCCAAAGCAAATATTGCTAAAAGAATGGTGGGTAATGCCTATCCGACGCGAATCCGACGCTGGCGTGTTAGAATGGAATGGATCAAGGCCAGGGCAGTTAGACCGATGATGCCGGCGTCGCCGATGAACGAGTAGAACGAGGTGGCGGGGTGGAGGGGGACCTTGAGTTCGACCAACATCGACTTGCGGGTGAAGGGGCTGCCGTTGGCATCGGTGACGACCTGGGTGAGGCGGGGGTCGTCGGGATGGGCCGTGGAGCCGGTGGTATCGACGGCGGCGCTGACGCCGGTGTTGGCGCAACGGAGCATTGGCCGGCGCAGTTCGATGGCGCGGAAGCGGGCGTTGGCGAAATGCTGGGCGGCGGCAACCGACTGCTTGAACCAGCCGTCGTTGGTGACGTTGACGATGACTTGGGGGCCGGGACGGACGAACAGGCGGGTGAGGCGCGGCACGGTGTCCTCGAAGCACACGCTGGGGATGATGCCGATCGAGGTTCCGGCGGCAGGAAGCCGCAGCGGTTCGAAGGAACCGCCGGAACTGAACGAACCGAGGTATTCGGCTCCTGACTGCTGCTCGTAGATGGTTTTGAGAAATGGCAGGGTATCGAGAAAGGGGATGGTTTCGCCGAAAATGACCAGATGGTTTTTGCGGTAGGACTGGAGGTCGTCGTCGGGATTCATGGCGACGAGCGAATTGAATATCCTGCCGCCGGGTTTCGGGACCAGTTGGCCATGGTTGTCGGCGACGGCCTCCAGCTCGTTGGCACCGTAGATCAGGCTGAAGGTGCCGCCGGTGCGGACTGCCGCGAGGGTGTTGAGGTTTTCCTGCCATGCTCCCCAGGAGCCGTCGGCCGCGCGGAAAATCCGTCCGCGCAGGGCGCTTTCCGGCCAGATCACCCAGTCGGGCCAACTGAGGCCGAGCTGGCCTTCGGTGGTGTTTTCCATGGCTTGCCGGAGGGTTTGTTCGTTGGCCGTGGTGAGGGCTTCGAGCGCATTGAGGGTGTCGTCTTCGTAGGCTCGGTGGATTTCCAGATCATCCCATTGCATTTGGGCGGCATCCTGCGGGATATTCAACTGCACGAGCAAGGCCTTGAGGCGGACCGACTCGCGGCGGTGCTCCATCGAGCTGGTCACCATGCCGTAGCCCAGGGTGAGGGCGACGACCATGGCGGAGGCGATGAAGTCCAGCCGCGATTTGCGCCGTCCGTCCCGGGTTCCTTGCCACAGGCGGTGGGCGGTCTGCACCAGCACCGCTTGGAAAAACACCAGCAGCAGCGAAAGTCCGAGCACCCCCAGCAAGTCCGCCGCCTGGGCCATCACCGGCGTTTGGTGGAAGGCCACTCCCAGCGGATTCCAGCCGAAACCGGTGAACAGCCAGCCCCGCAGCCATTCCAGGCCGGCCCAGATCGCGCCGTGGCTGGCGGCCGTGCGCAGGCTGGACCATGCCGGACTGCCGGCTTTGGCCGCGGGCGCTGCCGCCAGCCGCTCCCGGTGCGCGGTCCGCGAGTCGGTGGCGGGCGGGGCGGGGCGGGACCAAGGATTGCCGAGGGTCGCCGCGTACGCCCCGAACAGCCCCCAGAAACACCCGAGATAAAGGGGAAGCAGGATGGCGCCGGCCGTCGAAACCTCCGCCAGCCAGGAAAACTGGATGCCGCTGCTGAGGCTGCCGGCCAGCCAGGCCAGGCCGAACCCCCGCCAAGCCCGGTGGCTGCCGGTCAGCGACCACAGTGCCGCCAACAGCGGGACCAGCGCCAGCCAGGCCAGGCCCACGGCATTGAACGGCGGGAACAGCCCGGCCACCAGCACCGCGCTGAGCAGGACGCCGGCCCATCGAATCCATCCTTGGTGCTTCCGCATGGCCCGGAGCATGCCTCAGGTTGCCGTTTCGGTCCACTGCGAAGTTGGCCGTGACTGGCGGTAAGAATTCAAACCGCGAATGATCACGAATAAGGAAGTGAAACAAAACCATCGATCATCACAGGACGCCCGCCCGACAGCATGTCGGTCCCACATAGCCGACAGGATGTCGGCGCTCCGGGGCGTGCTCATTCTGAGCACTGAGTCAGACGGACATTCTGTCCGAAGCGGGATTGCGGGGAATGTAGGCCTGCAGGGCGTATAATTTGAGCTTGTCAAGGGGTGGTGAGCGGCTCAGGGTCCCCCGGACCAACCAACTCAAAAAAACACCACCATGCATCTGCCCGCCATCCTCCTTGCCCAAACCAGTCCTGTTACTGTGGTCATGGGCCCGCTTGACATGACCCTTTTCTTTGTGGCCGTGATCGGCGTGATCGCCTTCGGCATCTGGCAAGGGAATAAGGAAACCAAAGGTGTGGACCACGGCGGGGCCGCCGGCTATTTCCTGGCCGGCCGCGGCTTGACCTGGTGGCTGGTCGGGTTCTCGCTGATCGCCGCCAATATCTCCACCGAACAATTTGTGGGCATGTCCGGCAAGGCGGCCGACTGGCTGGGGATGGCGATCGCTTCCTACGAATGGATGGCCGCCATCACCCTGGTGGTGGTTGCCTTTGTCTTTCTACCCAAACTGCTGCGTTGCGGCATCTATACCATTCCGGAATTCCTCGAATACCGCTATGGCGTGTTTTCCCGCACGGTGATGGCCATCGCCACCTTGGTGATTCTGGTCGGCGTGCCCACGGCCTCGGTCATTTACTCCGGGGCCAAGGTGGTTTCGGTGTTCTTCGCCGGCCACGCGGTCCTCGGGTTGGATCTTGGCAACCTAACCACCGGCTGTTGGATTATTGGGATTTCCGCCGCGGTTTACGTGTTTGTGGGGGGGCTCAAGGCTTGTGCGTGGACCGATCTGATCTGGGGGACCTCGCTGATTCTCGGCGGCGCGATGGTGATGTGGCTGGCGTTTGCCGCCCTCCGGGCCGCCGATCCCGCCGAGTTGATCCAAACGAAAGTGGCCAACTCGCAGGCGACGGTGGAGGATTTGCAGTCCGCCTCTGCGTGGGAGCGCTTCAAGCTGCTCAACGATGGCCGCGACGGTGAAGCGGCGGCGCTGAACGGCGAAAACCTCTCTGGCGGCAAGCTCCACATGGTTCGTCCCAAGGAGGATCCGGAGATCCCCTGGACCGCCCTCATCATCGGCCTGTGGATTCCCAATTTCTTTTACTGGGGCCTCAACCAATACATCGTGCAGCGCACGCTCGGCTCCAAATCGCTCGCCGAGGGGCAGAAAGGCATTGTCTTCGCCGCCGGTCTCAAGCTCATCATTCCGTTTGTTGTGGTGATTCCCGGAATTCTGGCGTTCAACCTTTACAGCAAGGATCTGCGCAGGGAAGCCGTGCGCAAGAATGCGGTGACTCTCGAGGAAATGGGCCGTGCCACGGATAAGGTCTATCCGTTCACCGAGAACTTCGCCGAAACGGATCCCGCTAAGGCGCGGGAGGTTCTTGCCCACAATGTCGCCGTTTCCAAACAGGCGGTCACGGCCGGTCCGGACGCCACTCCGGGAGTCATGGTGGAAGCCAATACCAAGTTGCTTGACGCCGTGGTGGCTGCCAACTCCCACCTCCCGGCTGCTGAACAGATCGCTGCCGGCACCAAGTTGATTGGCTACGATTACGATTCCGCCTTCCCGACGCTGCTGCGCAACCTGCTCAAGCCGGGGATCACCTGGTTTGTCCTCGCCGCGATTTTCGGGGCGGTGGTTTCCTCGCTCGCCTCGATGCTCAACTCCGCCTCCACCATCGCCACCATGGACATCGTCGCCAAGGTGGGCCGGAAAATGACCCACACCGAGCTTTCGCAAAATCAGTTGATCATCAGCGGCCGCGTCTTCGTGGTGCTGTTCGTGCTGATTGCCTGTCTCATTGCGCCGGGCCTCGGTGATCCGAAATTCGGCGGCATTTTCACCTTCATCCAGGAGTTCCAGGGTTTCATCAGTGCGGGCATCCTCAGCGTCTATCTGTTTGGTTTCCTGGTGCCACGCACCCCGCGCTACATGGGCTGGGTGGGCATCATGATCAACGTGGTGCTCTACGGTGCGCTCAAGTGGTATCTCCTGCCGGAAATGGCCTTCCTCAACCGGATGGCCGTCTGCTTCGGGGTGGTGATGGCCACGCTGGCGATTGTCACCCTCGTCAAGCCGCTCAGGCAACCGGTCGTCATGCCGACCACCGACCTCATCGCCCTGGAATCGTCCAAGGGTGCCAAGATCTGGGGCATGGTCATCGTCTTGATCACCCTGCTGCTCTACGTGGTCTTCTGGTAACTGAAGAACCGTTTGAGTTTCAGGCAAGGGTTTTCCAACAGCGCCCAGCTCAACATCGCCAGGGCGATGGAGGCGGCCCCGGCGGCAAGCATGTAAACGGCTACTGCCAGAGGGCCGGTGCCGAGTTGGGGGGTGATCCAGCCAACCCATAAATACGAGACCCACACCGGCATCAGCAGGTGGTGATAGACGTAGAGTCCGTAACTGTATTTCCCCAGAAAACGCATGGGCGGGGTGGATAGCAAGCCGCTCCACGCGCCGCCCTCCGGTCGCAGCGCGCAAACCAGGCCGCTGCCGAAACACAACGGCACCAGCACCGATAACGAATCGATTTTCCACAGGCAGACTTTCACCTCGAATGCGAGCGAAGCTAACAACAGCAGCGCGCTCAGCGGAAACAGCCAGGCGGACGGCCGCGCCGCACGCGCGAGCCAACCCGGGTGGCGCACCGCGATGGCAAGCAGCGCGCCGCAACCCAGCGTGTTGAACCGCCCGACGGTGGAAACATAGCCGCTCACCGTGTTGCCCGCCAGGTCCGAGAGCAGGGCGGCCATGACCGGTGCCAGCAGCAGAAACGAGGCGCAGAGCCAGCCGAGCTTGCGTCGGCCCAGCGCCACCACCACCCAGGGCCATAGTAGATAGAACTGCTCCTCCACCGCCAGCGACCAGAAATGCCCCAGCGAGGTGCCCGGCGGCGTGTACAGCCAGGCCCCGTCGGGCGTGCCCCAGCCTTTGACGATCTGCCCCCAGTTCGACGAATAGAGCCAGAACCACCATGGAGAGTCGGTCTCATGCCAATACCACAGCGGATCTCCCAGTCCGGCCAACCCCAGCAGCCACGGCCCCAGGAAGACCGCCGCCAGCACCATGTAATACAACGGGAAGATCCGCAGCACGCGGCGCATGATGAACACCCGGAAATAGCCGGGTGAACCCTTGGCATCCAACAAAATTCCGGTGATCAGGAAACCCGAGAGGACGAAGAACATGTCCACCCCGTAGTGGCCGCCCAACAGCAGGCGGCCCAGTGCTCCGTGGTGGTCAAGCCCCGGGCTAACGGCGATGAAATGACTCCACATGACCAGCAACACCGCCAGTCCGCGGAATCCATCCAACGCCTTCAGGTGTCCCATGCGCGAGGCTAGCCTGCCCGCCGACGCCGGTCAACAGCGATCCATGGGCGGTCGGCACGTCACTCCATCCGGGGTGAGGCGAGAAGCCAGCGTTTGACCGTGGCCGGCGCGTCTCGCACCAGGCCGTCTTGGGGGTGGCCCCGGCCTCCGGCGGTCCCCCTGCGGGCATGCGCTACGATCCAAACTTTCAGTCAAGACCCCCGGCGCGGGCAATAGGTGAGGACAAGGGCCTTGGGCTGGCCGTTGTGGAATCAGACAAGGCTGGTCCGGGCTTTGGCGAAGCCGGGTTTGATGACTTGATAGATGAGCTTGAGCCGTTCGTCGAAGGGGGCGAAGGCGCTTTTCATGGCGTTGAGCGGGAGCTTTTCGAGGTCGTGCAGGCTGAGGTCGAACAGTTCGGTGGCCAGGGTGGTTTCCTTGGTCATGGTGGTGTCGCTCATCAGGCGGTCGTCGGTATTGAGGCAGACGCGGAAGCCGCGGCGGAAGAATATCCCGAACGGGTGCTCCCGGAGGCTGGCGCAGGCACCGGTGTGGAGGTTGCTGAGCAGGCACATTTCCAGCGGCACGCGGCGGTCGAGGATGTATTGGGCCAGGCGGCCGAGTTTCACACGGCCGTCTCCAGTGAATCCTGGAGATGGCGCATGGCGCAAATGATGAGGCCCCAGCGGACGCCGTGGGT
The DNA here is from genome assembly GCA_021733795.1 of Akkermansiaceae bacterium. GTDB lineage: Bacteria > Verrucomicrobiota > Verrucomicrobiia > Verrucomicrobiales > Akkermansiaceae > Luteolibacter. The sequence continues at coordinate 15,441 of JAIPKB010000089.1, forward strand.
TTCCTCGCCGCGGCGCAGGCCGCGGACGACGGCGGGCACCACCTCATCCTGGCTCAGGCCGCCGCCGGGGTGGGAAACCGGGGCAAAGCGGACTTCCGCATCGACCACGCCGTCATTGAACATGTCCTCGATGAACTCGAAGGCGACCCGTTCGAGGGCGGCGGCGGATTGCATGACGCCGGTGGTGTGTTGGAAGCCTTCCAGATATTCCGGCAGATTGCCGCGCTGGGCACCGCGGTGAAACCAGTCGGCGAGTTCGCCGGGGTCGGTGGTGGGAAGTTGGGCGTAGCCCTGATCGGCCGCGAGTTCGATGACGGTCGCGGGGCGAAGTCCGCCGTCCAGATGCTCGTGGAGCAGGACTTTGGGGATTCGCCGGAGGTCGATCTTGTCGGTTAGGTCCTGGCCCCGGAGAGGTTGATGGTGGATAGCGGAGGCGCTCATTGTTGGAAAGGAGCATGGTAGGCTCGGGAATGCCAGTAGAATGGCTCGAAGCACGAATTTTCACCTCGATGATGGACAAGCGGCTGGAAACATGCTTTGTTCGCGGGCACAGCAATGAAGGAGATCGAAAGGCTTTTGCAAAACAACCGTCAATGGGCAGCTTCGGTGCATGCCACGGATCCCGGGTTTTTCGCTCAGTTGGCGGGTCAGCAAAGCCCGCGGTATCTATGGATCGGCTGTTCGGACAGCCGGGTGCCTGCCAACCAGATCACCGGGTTGATGCCGGGTGAGGTGTTTGTGCACCGGAACGTGGCCAATGTGGTGGCGGAGACGGATTTCAACCTGCTGGCGGTGCTGCAGTATGCGGTGGATGTGCTGAAGGTGGGGCATGTGATCATCTGCGGTCACTATGGGTGCGGCGGGGTGACGGCGGCCTTGGAGAATTTCCGGCACGGGATGATCGATAACTGGCTTTCCGGCATTCGCTCCCTGCGGCGGTGGCACCGGGATGAACTCGATGAACTCCCGCCGGAGCAGGCGGCGGACCGGCTTTGTGAACTCAACGTGCTGGCGCAGGCGCGACATGCCGCCCGCACCACGATTCTGGAGGATGCCTGGGAACGGGGTCAGAAACTGGCGGTCCACAGTTGGATCTATCGCTTGGACAACGGGGTGATCCAGCCGCTTGCGACGCCGGTCACCCGGCCACTGGAGCCGGGGAGTTGAGTTGACCAGGTTGGGAGGGATAGTCCAAAGCCGGGGCATGAATAAAAGAATAATGATTCACAATTTATTTTTTTCTTGGAGTGGGAGGATCTGCACCTACAATCGCCGCATGTTTCGTTATGGAAAGCTCGCCCGGCAGGCGGTATCGGCCGTTAGTTTCATTGCTCAGCATCACGGTGATGAAGTGGTGGCGTTGTCGTCGGCGGAGGTCGGCAAGGCCCGCAACATTCCCAAGGCGTTGGCCGCCAAACTGTTGAGTGAGGTGGCGTCGGCCGGGATCCTGCGGGGGACGACCGGGCCGGGTGGCGGCTACCGGTTGGCCAAGGCCCCCGAGGACATCTCGCTGATGGACGTGGTGGAGTTGTTCGAGCGGCGTTCGGCGGAGGCACCCTGCCCTTTCGGGCCGGGGTGGTGTGGCAAGGGCGAGCCCTGTCCGTTGCACAATGACTTTGAAAAGCTGGAGGCGAAGGTGCTCAAGTTCCTCCATGGAACGAGTTTCGCGGTCTTTGTCACGACCACGAAGAAGCCCGGCAAGCGCTGAGAGCCTGTCTGAAAAATGGCAGGGACCGTTCTCCGCAACGGTCCGGCGAATGAGACACGAATGAATCAGCCCATGAAAAGCCGGACCGTCACCCTATGGGCGGTCATTCGCCTGCCATTTCCGCGGACCGCCCGGAGGTCGGGTCCCTGCCCTTGGATGTTTTTTCAGACAGGCGCTGAGACTGGCTCGGGTCAGGGTGTTTTGGTGAGCACCGCGATGGCCGCTTTGTTGTGGTATTTGCGGGCAATATCCAGGGCGGTGACGTTTTCCTTGGATTTGAGGGCGGGGTCCACTCCGGCGTCGAGGAGCAATTGGACGAGTTCCGCGCCGGCGCTGGCGGCGGCCTCATGGAGCGGGGTGCCGCCGAGTTTGCTGAGGAGCATCGGGTTGGCACCTCCGGCGAGCAGGAGTTTGGCGATTTCCAGCCCGTTTTTGGCGGCGGCGTGATGGAGGGGCGTCCAGCCGTCCCTGTCGCCAAGGTTGGGGTTGGCCTTGGCCTTGAGCAGGGCCGTGACCAAGGTGTCATTGCGGCGGTCAACCGCGAGATGGAGGATGCTGCGCTGGGAGCTGTCCTGGCCGTCGGGCGAGGCCCCGGATTCGATCAGGAGCAAAGCGATTTCCGTCTTGTTGCGGAGCACCGCCTGGGCGAGCGGGCTGCGGACCTTGTCACGGCCCTGGTTGGCGGAGGCGGGGTTGGCGGCGAGGTGGAGTTTCACATCGTTGAGGTCGCCTTTGGCGATTGCCTCGTCGATGGTTTGGTAGGCCGGGGTGGGGGCTGCGGTGCTGGCAATCCCTGCGGCGGGCACGTCGAGGCCGGCGGTCCAGACGATGCTGTTGAGGACCAGCCTGCGGAACGAATCGTTTGCCCAATTGCGGTGGAAGTGGCCGCCGGTGAAGCCGAAACCGCGGGAATGGTTGGGATTCTCGACGATCCAGGCGAGAGTCTGGGGGATGCCGTCGGCCAGTTCCTTGCGGATGGCGGGGTTGGCAGAGCGTGGTCCATCCGCCCCAAGCGAGCTGACCGGGGGCAGTGACCGCAACAACGGGATGGTATCGGCGCGGAGGCGGATGTGGTAGTAGAACTCGTCTTCGATTTCGAATGGTTTCACGCCGTTGGTCGCAGGGTGTTTGCCGAGGATCGGTCCGGTCATCTTCCAGATCGGGTTGACTGACCAAGCCGGGTCGAAGTGACCACCGATCGTTTGGTCCCAGAGGGCGGCGAGGTCCGGGTCGGCGGGTTCCAATGCCCAGTGCAGGACGGCGAGTCCTTTGCCGGCCTGATGGTGCCGGCGCAGGGCGGCGAGGTGTGGGTTGGCGGGGTTGTCTGCCATGCCGTCCCCATAGATCACGATGCTGTCCGCCGCCGCGATGGTGGCGGGGTCCTTGGGCCAACCGAGGGAAACGGTGGCTTGCACCGGCAGGCCGCAGGCGTTGAGGTGCTCGGCGAGCAAGGCACAACCGGCCGGGTGTTCGTGCTGGCCGGGACCGTGGCTTTTGGGGCCGGCGATGAGCAGGATGGATTTGGCCGGTGCGGCGAGCGGGAGCAGGGCCGCGGCAAGGGCAAGGGCAAGACAGGTGGATGGAAGGCGCATGGTTGGAGGGGTTGACACGGACCGGATACGGGGGGCGGGGGCGAAATATTGCGGATCGGGATGATTTTTGAAACGGGATGAAAGGCGGGACTCCGGATTGCGGTATTCCCAGCCGCCGGTGGATCAACCGGGCGTTCCCAACTCCATATCACCCATCGCATCATGAATAGCAGGATCAATCGTCGTTCGTTTATCGGAGCCAGTACTCTGGTCGGTGCCGGCCTCGCCGCCTCCCAGTTGCTCGCCGGCACGATCAACAAGGATACCAAGAAGGTTAAAGTAGGCTTGATCGGGTGCGGCGGACGTGGCCGTGGTGCGCTTGGCAACTTCAAGGACGCCTGCAAGATTCTCGGGCTTGAGGTGGAGGTGGTGGCGGTTGGCGACGCATTCAAGCAGGTTGCGGAGCAGGTTGGCAACGGCCATGGGTTGGCGGCCGATCGGTGCTTCGGCGGCTTTGACGCCTATCAAAAGGTGATCGCCACCGATTGCGAGTTTGTGTTGATGGCCACTCCTCCGTCGTTCCGTCCGCTGCATTTTGCGGCCTGCGTGGAGGCCGGTAAACATTGCTTTATCGAGAAACCCGTGGCGGTGGATCCCGTCGGCGCGCGGTCGGTGATCGCCACCGGGGAAAAGGCGAAGGCCAAGGGTCTGGGAATCGTCGCCGGCACCCAACGCCGTCACATGGCCGGCTACCTGCGCAACAAGGCTTTGATCGATGCCGGAGCGATCGGCCAGATCAAGGGCGGGGTGGTCCAGTGGAATGGCACGGTGCCGTGGATCGCGCCGCGCCGCGCCGGCGAGTCGGATGCTTCCTACATGGCCCGTAACTGGCTGAACTTCACCGAGTTGTCCGGTGACCATATCGTTGAACAGCACGTCCACAATCTGGATGTGGCGATCTGGTTCCTCGGCAGACTGCCTGTCTCCGCGATTGGTTTTGGTGGCCGCGCCCGGCGCGAAACCGGTGACCAGTTTGATTTCTTCAGTGTGGATTATGACTTCGGTGACAATGTGCATATCCACAGCCAGTGCCGGCAGATTTCGGGAACGTATCAAGCCGTGGGTGAGTCATTCTTCGGTACCGAGGGCTTCTGCTACGGCGGTGGCAAGCTCAGTGGCAAGAAGATGGAAGTGGCCGAGATCAAGGTCGATAGCGACAACGGCCAGGTTCAGGAACATGTGGACCTGATCCGCAGCGTGATGGAGGGCAAGCCACTCAACGATGCCAGGCAGATCGCCGAATCCACCGCGGTGGCGATCATGGGCCGGATGTCCGCTTATACCGGAGACATCATCCGCCTGCGCGATTTGTTAGATAATGAGAAATCCGCCTATTACAACTTCGCCTGTGTGCCGGCCGCCCTCGATTTTGAGAAGGGTTCGGTGAAAATGCCTGCGGAAACGCCGTCGGTGCCCGGTGACGGAGCCAAGATCCACGCCCGGGGCTGATCATCACGCTGATCGGGGGGGAGGCACATGACTTGGGAGAAAACCAGTGACTTCCCCGCGCTTGTGGCGGCCGGGAAATGCCTTCACCTCGCCATCAGGGCCGCAGTTCCACCACCCGCGTTGATGGTTGTGGCCGAGTTCGTGGAAGTCACCCCACGAGCCGGACTTGGCCAGGCTGGTAGAGTCGGCCAGGTTTCCCCAATACTTGTCATAACCTTGCACCGGATACCCTGAATGGGCGGCACCCGCCGAGTTTTGCACATCGACATTGGTGAACTCCGCACTGACCCGCGTGAGCAGGCGGCCACCCAGCCAATCCTGATCGCTAACCATCTTGCCCCACCATGTCATCAGTGCGGTCGGCGTGGTGAGCGTGGCGCTCTCCGAGGGGCGTTGGCAAAACATCATGTGGTCAGACACAAAGACGGCATAGGGCGCGGGCTTGTTGCGCAGGCCGTTGAGCCAGTCGGCATCGGTATGCTGGTTGAGATCGAAGTAAGGATGTTCGATCGCATTGGCAATTTCCACGTTCACATTCCCGAGCGTCGTGCGGCTCACCCAAGCGGTGTGGGCGTTGATCCGAATCTTGTAGCCGTGCCCCACCAGCGATGCCGGGACGGTCACGGTGGCGAGCAAAACATCATCCGTGGCGACGGGAGCCGTATTCCCTTGGGCGGACAAAGGATGGGCGGAAAGCAGCAACAAGAATGAGGCTGCGGGCGGGCCGCAATCCCGGACGGTGGAAACAAATCTGGAAATCATGGATTTTATCGATTGGGCCGGATTACGCCTTCAGTCCCTTCAGGTCGACCTCCAACCGACGGTTCTCCCTGAGCAACTGCTCCATGGTCAACCGCGTGTTGCGCGCCGCGGCCTCGCGGCCGAGGATGCAGGCGAGGTGGCCGTCGACGGCCCGTTGGACGTTCGCGTTCCCAAAGTGCCCCCCGGTGATGTTGCGGTGGAACTCGGCGACGTTGCGCGCCGCGCCCTCGTTGTAGATGTTGCCCATCTCCCCGGCGTAGTGACCGGCGCCGCCCCGCACGTAGACCTTGCCGCTGTACTGCAGGTGCGCCGTGGCGTTCATCCCGAGGAAGCTCGCCGACAGGGTGGCGGCGTCGAAGTTGTTGTTCAGGGCCTGCGTCACGTGCGTCCAGATCGTGCCGTCGCCGCATTCGTAGACCACCGCCGCGACATCGGTGCGGTCACCGTGCGGATCCACCCGCAAGGTGCGTGAACAGCCCATCGCCGCGACCGGCGGCTTGCCCAGCACCCAGACGATGCCGTCGATGATATGGATGTCATAGGACACGATCGTGTCACCGCTCAGCGCGGTGTCGGACAACCAGATCTCATCGCGCAAGCGGCCCTCGATGCTATCCCCCAGGACCGGGTCCGGCCACGCCTGCCACGCCATGCCGAACGACGTGATGTGCCCCATCGCACCCAGGCCCCCGGAGCGGATGCGATTGCCCACCTCGATCGCCGCCGGAGCGGTCGGCAACTGATAGTCCACCAGAAAGCACAGGTTGTTCTCGGTCGCGAGCCTGCCCGCCGCGCCGATGGCCAGGGTTCCGGGCACGTCGACTGCGACGGGTTTCGCGACATACACGTGTTTTCCCGCATCCACTGCGGCCCTGGCTTGCTCGGGGTAGAAGCAGGGGACGTCGATGACCAGCACCGCCTCGACACCGCTTTCGATGAGCCGCCTGTAGCCGGACAGCCCTGAGAACCGCCGTGAGGCGTCGACCCCCAGGTCCCCGCCGGCCTTGGTGGCGACGTTCTCGAAGTAATCCGCGACGGCGTGAAACTCATAGCCGCCGTGATTCCTGAACAAGCCGGCGAGCCACATTCCGCGCCCGCCGCAGCCGACCAGGCCGACCTTGATCTTGCGCCCGGATTCCGCCGCGGGGGGCGGCGGTGCCTCGCCGGCGGCATGGCTGGTCACGGATTGCAGCAGGCTGCCGGTCACGGTGGCGGTCAGGGTGCCGCCGAGGAATTGCCGGCGGGATTGGTTCGATGGTTGGTTCATGATTGCCAAGGACATTGGTTTGCAGCGAGGTTCATGGGGGATCTCCCCGACCCGGAGAATAGCCTCCCCGCCCCCGTTGACAAGGAGCATCGCCGTTTCAAGCGCACCATTGGCCCTCCGTCCTCCGCGGCCTTGGCGGAGAAGAGCGATTCAGGCGCGTTCCCAATCGCCCGCGTTGTGACCAACGCGCCTACTTTCCGCCCTCCGCCCTCCGACCGGGGGTGGCGCGCATGGGGAAGCGGAAGCGGGGCTCACAGAGTGGAAAAAAGGGGGGCTGCTTCTGCGGAGGGGCGGGCACACTGCAACCAACGGCAACCCTACCCTTGGCATCACTCACTCCATCCGCACCGGGCCGATGCTGCCGGTGGGCACGAACCGCGCCGGAAAATTGATCGTGTCGCGATCCGCGCGGCCATTTCTAACGGCATCGACCCACCGTACGATGCGGCGGATGATCGGTTCGTTGTCCCAGCGGACATGAGCGACGGGTGGATGGCACCAGGCGAGCGAAGCCTCGGATTCGATGGCAATCAACGAGACGTCTTCCGGCACGCGGATTCTTCGCTGGGCGAGAAACAGCGCGGCACTGATGGCACAGGATGCCTCATCCAACATCAGCGCGGTGGGGGGAGTGTGGCGAAACAGAGACTCAAGCAGAACGGTCAATCCTGCCGGGGTTTCCTCCCAATCCGGTAGATGGTAGTCGCCCGTGACGATGCCGTGGGCGGTGAGCTCGTCGAGAAAACCGCGCTCGGCAACGCCCGGTGTCGGTTGCCGTCGATGACGGCGGCAAACAGCCACGATACGGCGATGGCCCAGCGCAAGAAGCTGCCGGGTGGCGGCAACGTAGGGGGGGAGGATGTCGGGCCCGGTGCGGGCAAGCGGCAGCCCCTCCGAGCGGCCATACAGGGCGAGACAAGGCACCGCCTGCCCGGCAAACCACTCCAGCAGATCACGGCTGCCAGCCTCCACAATCCACGCATCGGCAGGTTTTTTCCCGAGGTGGCGTTTGATGTCTTCGACCTTGTGGCGGAGCATCTGTTGGGTTTTGGCGGCGAAGAACACGGCGTGGCCCGCCGCTTCCAGATCATGCCGGACCTGGTAAAGCAATCCGGCCATTTGGGGCGATTCATTCAAGGTGAGGTCATGGCAGAGAATGCCCACACTCAGCTTGTTCCGGGCCACGCTGAGGGTGTTGATGGTGCGGTTCCGGCCGCCCCCATGCACCGTGATTATGCCCTCGCCTTCGAGCAGTCGCAGCGCACCGAGCAAGGTGCCGCGGGAGACATGCAGATCCTTCGCCAGCGGCACCACGCCAGGCAGCGTCCCGCGCCAAAGCCCCTCCCGCAGCCCCTGCCGCAGATGATCGGCGGTTTGCTCGACGATGGAAAAACGACGCAGCGCTTGCATGCCCTCAATAGCCCATGGCGCGGGCTACTGGGCAAGCGGAAAATCGCAATAGCCCGTGATTCGGGCTATTAGGGCTGAAGAAAGTCTTTGCGTCATCGGTTGAATCCGCATCTATCGAGTCAAGGCAGTCACTTCTGTTCCGCCTCTTCGTCTCATTGCGAATCCCAAAAACACCGAAAGACCGAAATAACAGCCCATCCGAAATCCCATGAAAACGAGTATTATGACCAGTATTAGGGCCCTGCTTCGCCTCCCCGGCGTCGCACCAGCCGCCTCCCCATTCCACGACCCCTTGCTGCCGCCCGGGAAACCACTGCGCCGCATGTTCTCCCGCCTCGCCACGCCGCTTGCGGTCCTCGGCCTCGCTCACACCGTGCCCTGCGCGCTGGCGGCGACCGATACCGCAACCTACGATCTCGGACCCCAGGATGCGGGCACGACCATCCTGCCTGGCACGGGCGGCTTATTGCCTTGGATCGCCAAGGGCACCCTGCCCCCCGGCTCGATCCTGCGCTCGGTCTCCATTGACGCGCGACTCG
>JAIPKB010000090.1 GCA_021733795.1 Akkermansiaceae bacterium
GGCTTCATCCAGCGTCGAACAAATGTGCAGTGGGTTCATAACCCGGCTAACATGACAAAATCAGCACCGATGTCTAGGTAAATCTCAAAAAACTTTACAGTTCCTTACACAGAGGCTGATTAAGCCAATCGCCCTAATCTGGTTGGGTTTGGGGGTCTTTACTATTTGATTTCTATCGGGTTGGATGCTAAGAAATTGCTTTTGGTGTGGAGGTCGTCTAAGCGCCGGTGGCCGGACCGCAGACCGGTATCAAGGGGGGCGGGAGGAATGGGGTTCAGGGCGGAGGAAAGGGGTTCAAAAGTCAGGAAAATCCGGCGGACCGAGGCAGCTGCGGTGCCCCAAACGGCGGATCTGGACAAGGCGCAGGGGCTTGAAGTCACTTCCATGCCCAAAATCACTCAACCCCAAAAATAGCTGATATGTCCGCTTCGACAAGAAAATTCTTCAGAATTCTTCGTTCGTAAAAAAATCTTGCGGCGGTTTCCGCTTCCCGGGTCAGGTGGTTTCGAGGCCGAGGATGCGGCCATCGCCAAGCGGGACGTCGGCCCCGCATTTGCAGTGGAGGGGGCGGAGGTTCCTGCTGGGGGAAATTGTGCGGGCGGGATGGGTTGGTGCTGGTCGGCCGGCGGAAAGTGGCGAATGATTGGCCCCGTCCGAAGGGGACTGTTAGCATGGAAGACACCTATTGGTTGAACCCGGTGCGCCGGGGATGGAAGGCGGCGCGGACCAACGCGCTGCCGGGGCTGGTCATTGCGCTGGTGGCGTTGGGGGTGTTGGTGGGTTACCACCAGTGGCCGGCGTTTCACGACCTGCTGGAGGTGGTACGAGGATGGAAGCTGCGTTTCGGGTTCGCCTTCTCGGCGCTATCGACGGCGGTTTTCGGCGGCCTGCTGCCGGTGTTTTTCCGGCTGATTCCCGCAGAGACGCGGAAGGATCCGCAGTGGAGGTCGCTGCCGTTCTTTGTCGGCTTCTGGGCCTACAAGGGAATCGAGGTGGACGCGCTTTACCGGCTGCAGGCGTGGACCTTCGGCGACACCACGGATGTTTGGGTGGTGACGGTGAAGGTTTTCATCGACCAGTTCATCTTTTGTCCGATCTGGGCGGTGCCGACGATGATGCTGGGGTACCTGTGGAAGGAATGCGGGTTCAGCGTAGCCGGGGTGCGGGAGCGTTTGGGAAGGCGATGGTATTTGACGCGCTGCCTGCCGTTGCTGATCGCCAACCTCGGAGTCTGGGTGCCGGCGGTGGCGATCATTTACTCCCTGCCACTGGCACTGCAACTCCCGGTGCAAAACCTGGTTCTTTGCCTGTTCGTGCTGTTGGTGATGATGCTGACGCGGGAGGAGGGGGACTAGGATGGATGGGGCTTCACCCGAACCGGGTGAATTTCCTCAGGCGCTGCCTGCGAACAGCGAGGTGGTCAAGCCGCAGGTGTTTGCGCGCATCATGAAAAAGCTGGTGCTAGGGAAAGTGTGCATATGCCAGCCGTCAATGTCGATCCCGTTGGGGGTGTGATAGACTTCCAGTTCTTGGGAGCGGACCTTGAGTTTGCGTTGCTTGTCGGTGTCGGCCACACCGGCAGCCCGGCTGCGGCGCAAGGCCTCGTGCAGGATGGGGCTCGACTTGAGGGAGAAGATGCCGCGGTCGAGATCGTGGCCGCGGAAACGTTCCAGGAACGCGGCTTCTTCGAAGACTTTGTCCGGCGGCAGGTCGGTGCCGCGCATCGCGGTGACGGCACCGTCCCAGGTTTGTTCCTCATGCGCCCGGGTCTGCTGGCGGATGGGGCTCAGTTTCCTGGCGTGAAGTTCCGTGAGGAACTCGCGGGCGCTGGCGGCCTGCGAGCCCAGCACCAAGGGAGGTTGCGAAGGAATCAACGGCGGAGTGGCCGCCGATATCTCGGCATGAAAATGCCAGACCCCGCCGTGGCCCTGACTGTCGTCATGCGGATTGCCCGCCAGCAAGGTGTTGATCACCTCCGGCGTCAGGTTCCAGACCCGCGCACCTCCGCCCACCTCGGTGACGATCAGTTCGAGGAAAGTGGTGTCGCAGGAGTGAGTCCCCTTGGGGCCGACGACCAGGGAAATCATGTCGCCCGGGGCAACGGCCAATTCGCCCAAGGGCTTCGCGTCGGCCTCGACGGGAATCGTCTTGATTGCCAGCAGCGTCCGCGGGACGCGCAAGTCCGGAGCGGGTTTGGCCGGAGGTGCCGCCAGGGGCGTGGTTCGACGGACGAAAAAGCCGTATTGGGTGCCAGGATCGGTCCGTTTTCGAGATCCGCCGCCAGCAACGAGAAGCTGCCGGCCTTGGTCCACAAGGTCACGATGGTGCGTGCCACGTCGGCCGCTTGGCTGGGATAGGGCTGCACCCGCCGCCAGTTGGACGTGCCGATGTAGCGCAGACTGGCTTTCAAGCCCCGGCGGCCGGGGCTTCTTCCGGGCGAACCCCACGTACCGGCCTCGGCGACCGTGGTGCCCGCATCCCCGTCCAGGGAACGAAGCCCGAGCACCTGGCCATCGTACGTGTCGACCCGTCCGCTGTAATCCTGGTCCTGCGTGGTCGCGGCGAATCCTCATTCTGCACAAAACCTGCCGGATCGCCAGTTCGCTTTCGCAACCTCGCGCTGTCAAGCGATTCCACCACAGAAGAATCGCAGACAAATCCCCCGGCCCCTTCGCCATGCGGGTTCCCGCCGGATTGGAAGATTCGGATACCCTAACCATGAAATATGGGTCATTGATTCTATCGCCACCAAAACCACCTTCGAGCCCGTGCTTTGGTCGTCATCGTCATCGTCATCGTCATCGTCATCGTCATCGGGGTGGGAATGGGCGTCAGATTGAATGTGCCGGCGACGGCAACGTGCAATGGAAAAAGCCTGTGGGTGGCGGCCTGGCCAATATTCCAAGGCCGCTTGAGACAAGGGAACCGCTGGACCGGGCGGCAGCGAGATGGACCGGCTCGCAACGCCAGCCTCGAAGGGCGACCACCGGCGGGCGGGAGGCGTCCTCAACCGCGTCGCCGGCGCAGCAGCAGGCCTGCCGCCAGGCCCAGCAGCACTGTGGACGACGCCTCCGGAATGGGCGCGACGTACTCGAACATGATTCCCGAGGCCCGCATGGAAGTGTAGGTCGTATTTTCAGGGGTCATGATGACGGTGACGGAATCGCTGGCGTTGAGCAGATCAACGCTGCCGATGGCCTACAAGACCAACCTGCTCGTGTTCAGCGCGGGGGGCTACAAGTTCTCCGATTTCCTCAGGGCGGGCACTCCCCTCCTGGTCATCATGTGGGTCGCACTGTCGCTATTGCTGGCGTGGTAGTATCAGCTCTGAAACAGCCCGGGATGGAACCACCGGGACCCGGAGATGGATCCTTGAACGCTGAACCGGGCGGCAGCGAGATGGACTGGCTCGCCACGCCTGCCTCGAAGGGCGACCGCGGGAGACATCCTCAACCGCGTCGCCGGCGCAGCAGCAGGCCTGCGGCCAGGCCCAGCAGCACGGTCGACGACGCCTCCGGAATCTGCGCGGCATACTCGAACATGATTCCCGAGGCCCTCATCGAGACGAAGGAAGAAGTGTCAGGCGTCATGGTGACGGAGACGGAGTCGCTGGCATTGAGCAGATCAACGCTGCCGATCATCTCCCAGCGGCCCATGTTCCGGCCGGTGCTGATATCGGCGGCATTCTGGTCGATGATCTCGGTGAGCACCAGAGTGCTGTTGACGGAGACCTGATAGGTGGTGTTACCGCCGCTGACGTTCGGGGCGGAGGGGTGAATGCGATAGACGTTGTATGTCCCGGCCGCGCCGCCGGTCAGACCGGTGGAAGTTAGGTCAGGGCTCGCACCCAGCGAATTGTAGAGCGTACCCGCAGCGAACGATTGGTTGTCAGAGTCGGTGGCGGGCGAATAAGTGAAGGTGTATTCGTCGGCCGCGCCGTTGCCCCCATACGCGTGACCCAGAGTGAAAAAGGTGGGAGTCGGCGTGTCGGTGGTTGCCGGGAGCTGCCCCGGGCTGGCGGTGGAATACGACGCGGCGGTACCACTTGCGCCGGTGTATGCGAAATTGCCCTCACCACGTCTGCCGGGGAGATTGTTGGCTTCGATGATGAATGCGGCGTTCGCGGTGCTGGTGGCGAGCAGGCCGATCGAGATGATCGCACGGGTGATGACAAGGGGAGGCGTTTTCATGGTCGTGTGTCTTTCGTCTGAATGTTATGCCACCGACATTGCGGCGGAGGCAGTGAATTGTTGATATTTCCACATCCGGCGTCAAGCTCAAAATTCCGTGTTTTGGCAACATCTCGGCCCACCAAACGGTTGTTTCGCAACTCATGACCATCGCCCCGAAAGCAATTGCGTCTTCAAAGCCATCTCACAATTCCCTAAAAAGGCCAAAATGTGCCGCCCTTTTTTCTTGCTCTCGTATGGTCTTGGGTCAGATTGTGGGTCGGATGACAAGCTACTACGGATCGGTCTTATTGGCAGCGGTTGGCATGGGGATCGGCACCCTGCACGGAGCCTATCTCATCGAGGTCGACATTGACGGTCTCGATGACGGCGTCGTCTCCTACAGTCCGGATTTCGCGTTTGGCGGAGACACCACTGCGGCGTTCCAGAGTGCTGCCTCAAGCGCGGTCGGGCTTTCCGGCGGCGATAGTATCTACGGCGGAAATGGATCTGCGTTTCCCGACACCTATGTGTTCACCTATGCTCCGGATGGCCAAGCTGACAATCAATACCTGGATGCGGGAGCGGCGCTCGGCAACGGGAACTTCGCCAGCGGAGCGATCGGCGGTGGCCCGGGCCGCTACGCCGTCTATGCCGCATGGCCGTTTACGACCAACGTCAACGGGGGTCTGACGAACTATCGAATCGAAACGGCCGGTGACAGCAGCCTCGTCTCGATCGATCAGAACGGTTCCGGCAACGCGTGGGTCAAGGTGGGGGAGGTCGACTACACTTCCGGCCCGCTCACCGTGACCCAGACCGCGACGTCGAATGCCTCCGTCTCGATGCGTGCCGCCGGGATCCTGTTCGAGTTGCTGGCGGATGGCTCAGCTGGCGGTTATAGCGGCCCGCCCGGTTCGTTCATCCTTGGCGCGGGCGCGGCGGAAGCGTTCGGCCTGGCCTTCCTCCGCAACAAGGCTGAGGCGCAAACCACCCACTTCGCCGTGTTGCAAAGCGCGGATCTGGTCAACTGGAGCACCTCCGACCTCAAACTGGTGTCGATCACCGATACCGGCGCCGAGAACGAATTGGTTGCCTTCCGCTCGATGACGCCGATGGCCACCATGAGCCGGCAGTTTCTCAAGGTCCAACCCGTCCCGAAGATGCCCATCGGCAATCCGCCCAAATACGTTGCGATGACCTTTGACGACGGACCTCATCCGGACCGCACTCCCCGCTTGCTCGACATCCTCGCCGCACGCAACATCCGGGCCACCTTCTTTGTGGTTGGCACCAACGCGGAGAAGTATCCGAAGATTCTCCGGCGCATGATCAACGAGGGGCACGAAATCGGCAATCACACCCTCAGCCACGCCCGCCTGACCGATCTGACCGACGACGAGGTGATCGCCGAGATCGACGGCTGCCGCGCTGCGGTGGTGGCGGGAGCCACCCTGCCGACCGCCACAATCCGCCCGCCCTACGGAGCGGTGGACAACCATTTGCGGGACCTTTTCATGAGTGAGTTTGGCTACCCGACGGTGCTGTGGAACGTCGATCCGCGCGACTGGGATACGGCGGTTTCCGACCAGCAGGTGATCAGCACGATCCTGACCGAGTCCGACCACGGGGAAATCGTACTCTGTCACGACATCCACGAGCGCACGATCGGCGTGATGCCGGCCGTGCTGGATGGTTTGCTCGCGCAGGGGTTTTCGTTGGTGACGGTCACCGAGTTGCTGGCGCTGCAGGGCAATTGAGCCGGGTTCATTCCTGCTCCACCCGGTAGAAGGCCCTGCCTGTCGGCGGATTGTCGTCGCTCAGCGTGTCCGTCGTGCCGGACGGCTCGAAACCGCTGACGACGATGTCGGGAAACACTAGCAGATCGAATGACCGCGCCAACCGGTAGGTGGCGGCCGGGTCGAGACCTTCGACGGTCACCGAGAAGCTCACGCCGGGAGTGTAATCAAATCCAACGATCTTCAACGGGACCGGGGAGCCAATGCTCAGGATGTTGTTATCCTCGGCGGTGACCAGTCCGCCGTCCCAGCTCGCCCGATAGGCGTAGGACGTGCCGGGGCCTCCGGAGACGGTCACCACCACCGTGGCGATTCCATCCGCACCGGTGGTGGCACTGTAGGGTTCTTCGATCTCGTCGCCATCGGTGTCGATGAAGAAGATCACGGTTTGTCCCGGGATCCCGGCACTTGAACCATTTAACAGGGTTGCCGTTAGGGTGGCCTCGCCGGGAGTTTCGATGTGCACCTCACTGGCGGCGAGGGTGGCTCCATCAATCACATCGCCGATGCCGTCGTGGTCGCTGTCGGCCTGATCCGCATTGGCCACGGTGGGCGCGTTGTCAAACTGCATCGCCAGCGCGTAGTCGCCCATGGTCATCACCACGCCGGAGGCCTTGGCATAATCGAGCAATGTCAGCCATTTCTCCCAGCGGCCGGGATCGACCATGTTGTTCTCGCGGTTGATCCCCCCCGGCGCGGACGGGCACGCCACGAGGCGGTCGAGCTCGTTGCAGTAGCGGGTGCTCCATTCAACTTCCTCGATCAGCCAGGTGTTGAGGCCGCCGATCTGGGTGACGGATTGGAGATACTCGGGATAAGTCATGCCGGGGGGTGCCTCGGGATCGACCTGCCGGTCGGCGCTGGCGTGATACATGCCGAACTGGTCGATCATCTCGTGATGCGAGCCTTCCGGGCTGAAGAAGGGTGCCAGCGGACCGGATTCCTCATACACCGAGGCGCTGAACGCGCGGTGACCGAGCCGGGCGATGGCCTGGCGCGCGGTCGTGTCGGCGGTGTTGTAGGGCGGTGCAAAGGTGAGCAGCGGGTTGGCCGCGATACTCCAGTTGATCTTCGGCGCGGTGGCCGGGTCCAGGCCGGAATGGAGGATCCACTTGTCCTGCCCGTATTCACCCAGCAGCGTCCGCTTGCCAATCCGCAGGAGTTGATAGTTTTCCTCCAGCGTGAGCCCGGCCGACTCGCTGCTGTAGAAATTGCGGTCCGCCATGTCCTTCCAATCGCCGAGCGGGGTGTTGTTGGAGTGGTAGGAACCGTGCTGCTGGATCTCAAGGTTCGGGTTGGTGATCCGGTTGTTGATCCAGTTGATCGGGTCGGGATCGCCGAAGGCATTCCAGATCAGGCGCGGGATGACCGCCACCGTGACCGGGCAATCCATGCCGCCGAGCAGGTCGGCCGGCACTTGATAGCCGGTGGTTGCCGGCTCATCGCCGATGCCGTTGTAGTTTTCGTATTTCTTCACCTCCCACTCCCCGGGCGTTAGAATCGCGGCGTCGGTGAAGGTTTGGATGAACTCGTTCTGAAACTGCCGCCCCAGCGCATCGATGCGGATGATGAAATGGGTGTTGCCGCGCGACCACTTCGCCTTCGCCGCCTTCGCCAAGGCAAGCAGAGCGGGTTCGATCGGGCCGTTGGTCACAGTGTCGCCGTCGCTGTCGGTGTTGTTGAGCGGGTCCTCGACGTCTCCAATCCCGTCCCCGTCGGAATCGAGCTGATCGGCATTGGCCGTGAACGGCGCGTTGTCCGTGGCATCGGGCACGCCGTCGTTGTCGTCGTCCGGATCCGCCGGATCTCCCACGCCGTCATAGTCGTTGTCGAGTTGGTCGAGATGATTGATGCCGCCATCCGTGTTCATGTCAATCCGTGGGGCGTTCGCATGGAGCGGGGCGTTGTCGATGTCATCGATGATGCCGTCCTCGTCGCTGTCGGTCATGTTGGGGAACAGGCCATAGAGGTCGCCCTCGTAGTTTCCGAACACCACATCGGGCACGCTATCAACCGTCGGATTGAGCTGGCCGGCGGCGAGTCCTCGCGCATCCGTGCCGGCGCTGCCGATCACGCCAACCTTGGTGAACACCGGCCGGTGCGATGAATCGAGCCCCTCGTTGACCCACAGCGAGATTGAGCCTTCGTCGGTCCCGGCATAACCGGTGAGGATGTCGAGTAGTCCGTCGTCATTGACGTCCGCGAGCGCCAGAGGCAGGCACTCGTTGAACAGCGAGTCGAGTTGCTTGTAGGCAAATGGCCGGGTACCGGTGCTGATGTTGTTGTAACGGATCGGGGTGAAGGTGCCTCCGTCCGTGTTCTTGTAGATGTAGAGATAATGTGCCTTGTCACTGACCAGCAGGTCAGGCAGTCCGTCGCCGGTTACGTCGCCGAGGGCAAGACCGTATGCGTGGAGATAAGCACTCGGGGGAAAATATGGCGGATTTTCCGGATCCAAGGTGCTGCCGGCCGAGTCGATGGTTTCCATATCGAAGGTCAGCGTCCCATGGGGCACCATGCGGTTGCGCCACAGCCGGATGTCCGCTGTGTCGCCGGTGGTGCTGATCCGTTCGCCGCTGACGAGATCCAGGTCGCCATCACCATCGACGTCACCGGCGGTCAGGGTGAAGCAATCGACGCCGGCATTGCCGATCAGTGTTCCGAGTTGTGGAGCGGCCGTTCCATTCGATTGGAAGGTGCCATCGCCGTTGCCGAGGTAGAGATGAATCTCACCTTCATAGGCATAAGGCGGGAGACCGGTCTGGTCACCGCCGGTGCGCGCCAGGACGAAGTCCGCCTGGTTGTCGCCGTCGAAGTCTCCGGCGGCCAATGAGTATGCATCGTGATACAACTGGTTGATCACGATGCCACCGTTGGTGAAAGTGCCATCTCCCACCCCGAGATAAAGGTGGACGTCGCCGAAGGTGTCGCCCGAAATGAGGTCGGGTTTGCCGTCATTGTTGAAATCGGCCACCGCGACGCCCCAAGCCCGCGTACGGCCGTCGCCGGTGGCATCGATGGTGCCCACCTGCACTTGGTTGAAGCTGGGCTGCAGGACCTGCCCCGGCGAAGTTGCGACCGAGGCCAGCAGCGCTACCGGCAGGGCGAGGGCCCGGAAGAGCGGGATTCCCCGGCCGCGGCGGTTTGCATGCAGCGGGCGTACGGTGGGATACCTGGCATTGGGATGGCTAGGAAATTGCTTTTCAGGGTTGTTGCGCATGAGGGGCGAAAAAGAGGTTCGGAAACCGGGAGGAAAGGGGGAACGGGGGGAGCGGGCTTCGTTGCGCTTCGCCCGCCCAAGAGGGGGCCGGAACGGTGGAAAAATACCAAACAACAACGAAGCCGACCGGGACGGTGGTCGGGCAGGATCATGCCGGAAATTGGGGGGTGTGGTCAGATTCATTAAAAATCCTCTCAACCGCGGAAATAGCTTTCCTGCCCGCCTTGTCAAGGAGATTCCGCATGATTTGTGATATTTTCGATCGGGGATGAGGATTTGATGGTTAGTTTCCATGCAGTTGGAAGGTGACGGCTTCTCCGGGAATGATTGTTAGATTGATGATTTCGCCGACAGGGAATGGTAGTCTCCCTCAATCATCCCTCTCCAGGCCAACGTCCGGGATCTCCTCACCCCGGCTCAGGTGCCAGAACCGGTTGCCGGTCACCCCACCCCACAGGTGGTGGAGCTTTTCCTTCGGCGCGCCGCAGAGTTGCTCCACCGTGTGGATGCCCGCCGCTTGCATCCGGGTCTCCATGCGCTTGAGGAGGGTCTTGGGTGGTTCGTAGGTGGATTCCTCGTGCTCGGTCACCTTGTAGCGGTTGAGTGAGAGATCGTATTTGTTTTCCCGGATGTCGGCGACGGGGACGAAGAAGTGTTTGGCGGAGCGGTCGCTCTTTTTCTTGGGGTTGCGGGCTTTCCACTGTTTTATCAGATCCGGGAGGTCGTTCTTGTCGGGCTGGGGCGTGCGTTTGTCGTCGAGGCTGCCTTTGAAGTCCGTTTTCTTGAGGCGGCTGGCGCGCTTCTCGTTGCGGGACTCGGTGATGTCCAGCAGACGGGCGAACATCAGGTAGGAGATCTGCTCGATGACGGTGATGGGATTGGCTTCCTTTGCGGCACTGATGGGGTTGGACTCCAACCAGCCCACTTGGCTGGCATTGAGATTCTCGTCCTTGCTCGTGAAAAGGATGAGGGATAGAACATCGAAGTCGAGTTTCTCAGGATGAACCTGGACCCGCGACGCCACATTCTCGCCCTTGCCAATGTAGAGGCGCTCCTCCGCGTTTTCGGTGGTCCCATGAACCAGATAGACGCCGGACTTCTGGATCTCCGGCCAATCCGTGGAAGTCAGCTCCTTGATTCGGGTTGCAGGGATGCAGAGTGCCTGGATCGTGCGGTTGACGATTTCATAGAAGCGTGGGCCGGAGCTGGTGCCGTCGGCGAGAAAGAGGCGGAGTTGTCGACCGTGGTTCATAAGGAAATCAAGCTGGGAGCGATTGGATGCGGGATTCGAGGGTGCGGAGGGTTTCAAGGATCTGTGGCAACGGAGGTGGCGGCTGGAAGAACATTTGAGCCATGGCATCGTGATCCTTTTGCAGCTCGACGAGGCGCGCATCGTCCGGCACCAGACGAAAGGTGGAAGGAACAGCTAAGTCGTAATGCGCGGAGGCGGAGCGGAAATAGACGCTCTTGCGGGCGACGACGCGTTTTCTCAGGTCGACATCTGCTAGCGCTTTCTCAGCGACCGGGGATTCCGCGAGGCGGGCCATGTCGTGGTAAGGGCAGGCAACAGGCTTTCGCGGAGGCAGGTGACACAGGCGGCTTGCAGGTCTTCGATCCGTGACTTCTGCTGCTCGTTGGAACTGGCGGCTTCCGGGTCGTGGTCGTCGTCGGCAAACCCAAGGTAGGAGCGATGGAATGAAATATCGACGTCTTCGGAGAATCGATCAATCAGCCCGAAAACTTTGGAGAGCGAGGTGCCGCCTTTGAACACGAGATGTTCCCCGACGTCTGGGAGCGAAAAGAGTAAGCCCAAGGTGAGGCAGACCCAGTAGTCTTTGCCGAGAATTGCGGGAGCGAGGTTCCTTCTGCGGGAAACTTCGTCAAGCAGCTCGGCCCGCTGAGGGCGGGTGAGTTTCAAGTATGGGTTCGAGTATCCCGGCCTCGGTGCACCGCAGTGGCATGAGGGCGCAGAAGATCCCGCCAGGGATGACCGTGACCCCGGGGACTCATTCCATCGATCAGACGGGCTCCGGGCCGATCTCCAGGACGTCGACAGCGGACTTCCAGGCCACAACGCGCTGCGTCGTATCGGTAAGTATCAAGAGATGTCAAATCTGGGACTCAGCCACCGGCAAAACAGGACCAATTGGTACCGCCTTCATTTCCAGCCAGCACTCGCTCGCCTGGAGGATACGGTGAGCGTGCCTCCGCGACATGCCGGCAACCGTCCGGCAGTAGCCGTCTCCGGTCTTGACCGGGCCAGCGCGCCGCCCGTAGCGCGTCCGCTGTCCGCTGACTCCTGACCTCTGTTCTCCGGCCGGGGGTGGTGCGCATGAGGGGCTGAAGAGCGGTTCGGAGAGCGGGAGAATGGGGGTTGTTGGGCAGTTTCGTTTCTGCGGGTGCGGTGGTGATGTCGCTCATGGGAGATAAAGCGCGCCGGACGCGGTGCGCTTGGATCGCCCGGTGCCTCTCGGGGCGGACTATGGCGGGAGAGAGCGATCCCGGCAAGCTCGCTTTCTGCAAAAAATCGTCCCCGATCTGCAAATGCGACTGGTGGGGAACGCGCCGGAGCCGAGACGCCGGCTTGATGACAAACCGCAGCCCGCCGGCACGTATGGTATCAGGGGTACCCGCCAGGGAACCAGGAACGCGGTTGTCCCGGAAAGATCCGGGGGATTCCGCTGGTGTCTTGGCTTGGCGGATTGCCTCGCCATCCATTCAGCCCACCGCCCATGTTCAGCCACCTCAAAGTCAATTCGTTTGCAGCACTTGGAGTCTTCCTGACCGCTCTGCCGTCCGCCGTCCGCGCCGACATGGTAGCGGACGCGTTGGCCGGACCGCTCAAGGATGCGCCCGAAATCGTGTTCTGCACGCGATCAGGTTACGACGACCCCCACTGGTACGCCAACATCGGCTATTACTGTGACGACACGGGGAAGAAGGCCTACCCCGGCAATGGTCAGCCCGATCAAGGAGTCCTCTACCGTTATAACCTGCGCACCCGCGCCAAGACCGTGCTGTTGGATGCTCGGGGCGGTGGCATCCGCGATCCCCATGTGGATTACGACGGCCGCACGCTGCTGTTTTCCCACCGTCCGGCCGGCACCGAGTTCTTTCATCTTTACGCGATGCAGGCCGACGGAACGGGGCTGCGGCAGCTCACCGACGGCCCCTGGGATGACATCGAGCCCTGCCGACTGCCGGACGGCGACATTGCGTTTGTTTCCACGCGCTGCAAACGCTGGGTAAGCTGCTGGTACACCCAGGTCGGCACCCTTCACCGCTGCAAACCGGACGGTAGCGGGATCACCGCGATTTCCGCCAACATCGAACATGACAATACGCCGGCGATCCTGCCGGATGGACGCATTCTCTACATGCGCTGGGAATACGTTGACCGTTCCCAGGTCGAGTACCATCACCTGTGGACCATGAACCCCGACGGCACCGGCGTCAGTGTCTTCTACGGCAACATGCACTCATGGACGCTCATGATCGACGCCCAGCCGGTGCCCGGAACCCAGGATGTCATCGCCAGTTTTTCGCCCGGTCACGGTGCCAACGAGCACGCCGGATTCGCCACCCTGGTCTCGGCGGAGCAAGGCCCGGACAGCATTCCCGACGCCCGCCGCATCAGCGAAAAGGGCCGCATCCGCGACCCCCAGGCGCTTTCGGCGGACCTTTTTCTCATGGCACGCGACAAACAGATCCTGTTGATGAACCGCGACGGCCGGGAGCAAGCGGTGTATGTCGATCCAGCCACGGCGGTTCACGAACCCCGCCTGCTGCGTCCCCGCCCGCGCGAGCCGGTCATCGCGAGCCGGGTGAACTCCGCCGCCGCGACCGGCCAGTTCGTGGTCGTCGACGTTTACGCGGGCCGCAACATGGCTGGAGTCAAGCGCGGCGACATCAAGAAACTCCTGGTGCTGGAGCCGCTGCCCAAACCCGTGAACTTCAGCGGCGGCATGGATCTGACGTCCGACTACGGGTCGTTCAACCTCGAGCGCGTGCTCGGCACCGTGCCGGTCGAGACCGACGGCAGCGCCTCATTCATCGCGCCCGCCGGCCGGCCGTTGTTCTTCGTGTCGCTCGATGCCGATGACCTGTCGGTGAAACGGATGCAGAGTTTCGCCAACCTGATGCCGGGCGAGACGTTTACCTGCATCGGTTGTCACGAGGAGCGCACCAACTCGCCGGGCAACGGATGGCGGGATGTGGCGCTGCAGGCGCTGCGGCGACCGCCGTCGGAAATTCAGAAATTCGAGGGTCAGCCCGATGTGCTGGATTTCCAGCGCGACATCCAGCCGATCCTTGATCGGCATTGTGTGACCTGCCACAATCCAAAGGAGCGGGCGGGCGAGCTGAATCTGGTCGCGGCCCATGGGCCTCGCTTCTCCAATGCCTACATTGCGCTGCTCAACCGGCTCGAGGTGATGGACGGGCGCAATGGGCTGGGAAACCAGCCGCCGCGCAGCATCGGCAGCGCCGCGAGCCCCTTGTTGGGCCGGCTTTCCGGCGGGCACCAGAAGGTGAAGGTCGCGCCCGACGAGTGGCGCCGGGTGTGGCTCTGGCTCGAAGCCGGGGCTCCCTATGCCGGCAGCTATGCCGCCTTGCGCAACACCGAGGAGCAGGGATACTACGGGCATGCGGGCCACAAGTTTTTTGGCGAGTGTGGCGAGGTGCTGGCCCGCCGCTGCGGCGAATGCCATCAGAACACCGCCGAGCACAATGTGAGCGGTTTGCCCTTCAACTGGACCCTGCGGCGGGATAAGGAACGGGCGCTGGCGGGGCATCCGACCGGCCAATACGAGCGGATCATCATCCCCGACGATCCCGCCCGCTGGTACGACGCCGCCTTGTTGGCAAACTACACCCAGCCCGAATTTTCCAGCATCCTGCTGGCCCCGCTGGCCAAAGCGGCGGGAGGCTACGGGCGCTGCGGCAAGCCGGTCTTCACCGACACGCAGGACGCCGACTATCAGAAAATGCTCGCCTCGATCCGCAGCGGCGCAGCGCTATTCCGCGCCCGTCCTCCGTGGGGCAGCCCCGGCTGGAAACCGAATTCACAATACCTGCGCGAGATGAAACGTTTCGGCGTGCTTCCCGCGGCCTTCGATCCCGCGGCAGCCGACTTCGACCCCTTTGCCGTGGATCAGGCCTACTGGTGTTCCCTCTGGCCGCAACCGGCACCGACTCCCTGACAATCGCGACAATCCAGTTCACGATCGTCGTCCGGATTGTCGCGTTCCGATCACGCCTGCCCCGCCAAGGGCAGGGCCTTTTCCGAACCGGCAAATCAACGCGGCTCCAACGACGCCCGCAAGGCAGAGAGGCGGCGGACAGCATGCCCGCGCCACCGATGGCCGGGGCGTTCTGCCCGAGACCAAACAGGCCACCCGCTTTCCCGATCAACCTCCACTTATCCCAAGATTCCGGGGACAGATCAGGATGTCTGGACCTGAAATTCCGGAATATTTGGCTTGGTTCGCCAGCAGGGCGGGGGCTGGCGTTCCGCCATGACCGACCGTCGCAGAAGCCGCCCTTCCGGGGTCGTTGATTTCCCAGAACCACGACCGGTCGGTATGACATCCCCAAATCCGCCTGGTTGGTGAAAAAACTGTTGTGCGCATAAATGAAAAGACTACTGGCATCCGTCGCGCTCATGTTTACGCTATCGAATTGTGGTTCGAAGTCTAAGCACACAGCCACAACAGTACAATCCCCGATGGCCTTGGGCGAGATCCATGCGCATCTGGCGCTGCTGAATGGCTGGGAATGGAGGTTTCGATCCAGCCGTGGCACCCGTTATGGGATGGATTCCGACAGCACCATCACGTTTCTCTCGGGAGGAAGAGTTGAACTTACCGAGTGCGGATATTCCATTCAGTCGTTTGATGGAATCTACGCGGTGGATGAGAAAGGGGTGATCGGAAGGGCGCTACCGAGACGTCTGAGATGAAGCCATTTTGGCCATTCGCGCTGCCATCATGCTCATGGGTTCCACCGGAAGAAATGAACCATGCCTGTCTCTGCTGTGGTTTCGTTACACTGACCGAGGCGGCAGCCGGGGTGGCGGCTTTGAGGTGGAGCGTGAAATGGTCACCCGCCTGCAAGACCCGGGCGGCTAAAAGCCCGCGGCTCCGGACGCGGATGACCGATAGCATGAGTTAGAGAAGTGACTAGTTTGTCCCGGATGCCAGAAACTCCACGAGTTGCTCACTGACTGATCCAATCATGCTGCCCTCGGTGGTATTTAAGGCAGTTACGTTGAAGGTTGATGCGTTCGCGCTGCCGACAACCTTTCCGCTTTGATTGTCAATGACATCAACCGTGGCTTCTAAGGCGTCCTTCCCGGCCATTACACCGCCCCAAGCCCGCCCCCACGCCCCCACATCCCTGAAGTCGGTAATGGTCAGATTCACCGTTCTTCGTGCGGCACCCGTGCTCTTCGCATACAAGCCTCGCTTGATAAGGCCGTATTGGACTTTGTCCCTGAGCTCATTGCAGGTTTCCTGGCTTGCATCGCTGTCTGTTGTCTTGCACGTGCCCATTGCATACACCGGACCTTGCCATGCAGGCCCCGACATCGGTTGGTTGACCGAGGATGTCGTGCCGCAGCCTGAAATGCCGAGCATGATGGCTCCGGAGGCAACGATTGAGGATATTGCGGATAGTGTGTTAGTCATGTGCATCATATATTCTTGGTTTGGTTGATCTTACAAAGTGATGAGTCGATATCGATTGCTGGCGACTTCACGTTCGCCCTCTTCCTGCGAAAGTTGCTTCAATTCGGGGCCGGTCATATGAGCGCTGTAGTAAAAATAGTAGATTCTGCCGGCTTCGGCTTGAAAGCTCTTGATCTCATCCATGGGGCCAATCAACGGGTCCCGCCACGGGATGCAGACAAAGTGTTTTTCTGGCGAAACTTGAAATTCAACACGATCACCAGTGCCTATGCGTGCGATCTTGACAGCATCCAGTTGAACCTCTACCTTCACTGCCGCTCCCATTATCTGGGACTTTCGGAGCACTGTGACGGTAGCAAGCCGTGCGTCTCTGGTGGATGGATTGGGTGACTGCGTCGCGGGCGGTCCCGTTGCGCAGGATGTGACGATGCAAAGGCATGGCATTGCCACAGCGATCAGGAGATTCTTCATTTTGATGGAATGTTAGGGAATTGCGGTTCAGGGTTTGTGCGCATGAGGGGCTAAAGGGAGGTTCGGAGAGCGGGAGAATGGGGGTTGACGCATTTATCTAACCGCATTGCCGTCACGGGCGGGCGATCACCGGTGCGGTCTTCACGCGCGGACGAATCGTCAACTTCTCGATACCGGGGAAGTCAGGATCCTCAATGGCGCGGATTTCCTCCTCACCGTTGTAAGGACAACAGGCATCCACCCATGCGATCAGGCGGAGCAAACTCACCGCATCCACTTTCACGTCATGGTGCTTGCCGCTGGAAGCGACGTCGATCAGCTTGCTCTTGTATGAGAGATAGGTCATCGGCCGGAGGGTCTGGAGCGACGCCGGATTGAGCGGGGTATTGGCGAACATCTCCACGGGGATGGCACAGGCGGCACCGTAGCCCGGGCCGGGCCGGGCCGGGCTGCCCCAGCCGGCTTCGCCCACGAGCGTCAGGTATGGCTCCTTGAAAGGGCCGTCGCCCGGCCGTAGTGTTAGGTCAAGTTTCTCACGGGCCTTGCCCTCGCCTTGGTGACACTTGCCGCAGTACTGATCCAGCACGGGCTGGACGAAGCGCTCGTAGCCGATGCTCTCCGAGCCCCAGGGTGGCGGGGTGATGGGGCTTGGCTTGCGCCGCAACGCGGTGGCCATCACCGGGGTGCCCGGCGCCGGCGTGCTGTGGCTTTCGTGGCAGCCGACGCACCCGCGCACCTCACCCGGCATGACGCCAGTGAAGCTGCGCATCGTTTGCAGGCAGCGGTGCTGCCCGTCGAGCAGTTGGAAGTAAATCGCCTGCCCGGCCGGGACCTCAAAATTGACGGACCCGTCGGCCTCGACCGGCACTTCGCCGAGGATCCGTTTCACCGTATCCTCCTGGACGATGGAAACCGTCGGGCCGGAATGTCGATAGGTCTTTTCCCAAGTGGAGTAGGTCTTGTAATCCGGCTGGAAGACCCGCAGATACTTGACCGCGCCACGCGGCAGGTCGGGCACCCCCTGACAGACGTCGGCGGAGAACAGGACTCCCGGCTCGTTAGGCTTGCGGTTGGGACTGGTGCCGGGCCACACGACTCTGTCGGGGTGTACCGGGGGGCGCTGGCGTGGCCTGACCGGGATCGCGTGAAGGATGTTATTGGTTCCCTCATGGATGAGTTCCCGGTTCCCATACACATCCATCAAATACAAGCGGAACCGTCCGTCCAGGCCACGCGCCGAGACCAGGAAGTCCTCCTCGGACAGGGGCATCGGCGCGCTGTAGCCGCTGAAGCTGCCGGCGGCATGGTAACTTTCCGCCTCACCCGGATCCACCGGCCCATTGCCGGTCTCCGGCCACGCCAGATCGCGGGTCACCTTGGTCAACCCGTCGGGATAGTTGAAGCCTTGCGTGGGATCAATGATGCCGATCGAACCGCTCCACCAATCGTGGTGACCCACGCCGCAAAACATGACCCGGCGGCTGCCCGGAATCTGTTGCGGCTGGGAGGTATGGTCAGGCCAGACACTTTGGTTACCCCAGAACACGCTCACCCCCGTGCCGTCCTGATTGACGGTCCAGAGCTTTTGCGCGCGCCACAATGCCTTGTCGGTGTATTCCCACCGTGAATAGATCACCCGGCCATCGGCCATGAGCGAGGGCACGAAATCCGGCTCGTTGTTGAGGCTGACGAGATAGATATTGCCGCCGTCGGGGTCACAGCGTGCCAGGACATAGGAGTTGATGAACGGCCCGCAGCGCACGTAACTGTTGCATCGTGTCGTGGTGAACATGATATGTCCATCGGGAAGATAGATGGGATCGATGTCATCGTATTGGTCGCTTGCCGTGAGCTGACGCAGGCCACTGCCATCCAGGTTTATTTCATATAAGTGGAAACTCTTTTCATCGTGTGGTTTGTAGCAGAACAGCACCCGCTTGCCATCGAAGGAAAGGTCCGGCCGCCAAAAACTGCCAGGCTTGTCGGGCGCAAGTTGCCGCACCCGCCCGCCCGGGCGCAGCCCGTCGAGCACCAGCAACCGGCCGCCTGTGGCCGCCCACATGCTCATCCGATGGATTGCTTCATGATTGGTCTCCCTAACATGCAAAATCGGCAGATCCACGAACAGCAATTGCGCGAAGTCGATCACGGGGTTTTTCATGAGCATTTGCCGTTTGATCCGGCGCACCCCGAGATACCACTGCTTGATCGCAGGGTCCTCACCAGCGTACTGCGTGTCACTGGGATTCTCGTCGCCAACCAAGCCGGCGATTTTCCCCCAGGGGGCATCGCCGAAAGCGGCACCTACCGTCACTGGCGACCAATTGGAATCGTCCAGATCCGCCTGCTGCCAATTGGGCAGTTCCTCCTTCGCGGCTCGCCAGGAAGCGTCTGACGTAACAAACGTCTGCGTCCCATCGGCAAGAGTCAGGATCAGGTTGACGATCAGGCCGGCCGGATTCTTGCTGTTAGCCGGTTTGTTTTCCGCCCGCACCGCGATGACATTGGTTCCCGGCAGCAACTGTTTTTCGATGGCAAACCCGACCGCCCGCGCCCAAGTGTCATGGGCACCAATGCGAGTGCCATTGACAAAGACCTCGCAGGCATCGTCGGCGGCGACGCGCACTTGCGCCCGGCTGATGGTGGCAGGCACCTCGAACTTCGCGCGAAAGAACCTGGTGGCGGCAGGCACGTCTTCGCTCGGTTTGCCATCGGCATACCAAATCCAGCTTGGCATCGCCGTTTGCGGGGCGGGTGCCTTGGCACCCGTTCCCTCCATGCGATGTTCCAACGCGTCCAGTTCCTGCAACTCGGCGGTCGTATCCGGTGCCGGTGACTTGCGAGCCAGCCGTGCCGCCAATTCCCGCGCCCAGGCAATCTCCTTGCCCCCACGCTGCAGCAGGGGTTCCCCCATTGCCTGGAAATACCAGTCCCGCTCCAGCGCCTGAGCTTCCTCCTCCGCGCTCAGGGTCCGGGTTTCCGGCGTCCGGGCCTCGCCCGGATCGCCCGGCAAATAGATCTCTCCACCCACCAACGGCAACGCCGCCATGAGGAAGAACCACATCAGGCATGTTGTTGTTTGTCGCTTCATGTCAGTTGCTACTTGTTGTGCCAGCCTCACTCACAATCTGTCACGCGATCAATCAGGCGGATCGCCTCAACCGGCAAATAATCGTTGGCGGCGGAACGGGGCATGCGGCTCGTCGTGACACCGAGATAATTCCCTTGGATCTGGCTGCTGTCCTTCGGATGAACTTTGACGCGTGGGGCGGTGTTACCCTTCTGAAGCGTCGCCATCCTCCATCGCCGAAACGGAGCCTGTTCCATCAATCTTTCACGGTTGGTGCGCATGAGGGGCTAAAGAGCGGTTCGGAGAGCGGGAGAAAAGAAGTTGACGGCGGCCTGTATGCCGACATGGATTTCGAGTGCAGGCGTCACTTCTTTCAAAGTCTGCCCGGGGACAGACCATCGGTGGTCCAAAGCCCTTACAAGGAAAACGAACACCTGCAAAACTCACTCATGGCCTCACCGGTTGGCCATCCCCTCGGGAGCCCTGCTTACTATGCGCCCTCCTGGTCCGCAAATGCCCGACCGCGGCCTCCTGCGGCTGCTCCGTCTGCGGCGCCGCCCGGACCTCCCAGCCCACCACACTGGCCCTGTCCGCCGTTTCCACCACGGCCGCCGTCGCCAGCCTGGCCGCGTGTGATGACGCACCCGTTCACCGAAAGAGAAGAATCGATGGCATAGATCGCGAGACTAGCACCTCCCCCCCTGCCCGTCGCCGCCGGGGAGCGATGAATTTGGCGCTGCGCCTGCCCCGCCGTGCCCGGAGTCTGGCCCGGTCTGCGAGGCAATCTTCCCGGACCTGCCTGGCGTCGCGTCGTAATCATTGAACAGGCCGGAACAATCCTCATCCATCGTTCCTCCGTCCCCGCCTGCTCCTCCGTCCGAAGCGGACCCAGCCCCGGGGTTGGCACCCGCCGATCCGCCCAATCCACGCGACGAATCGTTGCAGGTAGTGGTGTATTCGCGGGCGTCGCCCCCGCGGCTGCCGGACATCCCGGGAGTTGCCGTGACCGTTTGGGCGTCGAGGCCGTCGGACCCAGCCGCCCCATCACCGCCAACGGTTTAGGTAAAGCGGCTTGCATCATTGGGTGGGGCAATCGAGTGGTGGAAAAAGACGCGGTCGTCGCCTGGCGTGGGATCATCCCAGGCCCTCGATTTTCCAGCCCTCGCGGTAGGACCTGCGGAGCCGGGAATTCGCTTCCTCGGAGTTGGTGAACTTGAGGGCCGGGGCGTCCCACTCCAGTTTGACGCCGGGCGAGCGGAGCGCCACGGTGCCCAGAATCACCGCTTCGGACATCGCTCCGGAGATATCAAACGACGACTCGCAGGGGGTGTTGTCGAGGATGCTGTTGACGAAGGCGTGGTAGTGGTTCTCCCCCTTGACCGCCGGCCGCGGCGTGGCGGCGAATTTGTCCCTGGGCAGCAGTTGCGGACCGCTGGTGTGCGGCAGGATCATCGCCCCCTCTTCGCCGATGAACAGGGCGGCTTCTTCGGGAAACTGCTGGCCCGGATAGAGCTTGCGGAATTCCTCCGGGATATAGAAGTCCGGATCCACCCCATCAAACCATTCCACCGTCAACTCCTTGCCGGCCGTCAGCGTGTTGCCTGGGAAGATCCAGGTGACGTGATTCGCCCGGGGCCACAGTTGGGCCCGCAACTCGGGTGATGCCACCCACTCCTTGTTGGCGCGGGCCTGAATGCGGGTGGGTGCCTTGAGGCCCAGCGCCTTCCAGGGCGCGCTGAGAATGTGGCAACCGATGTCACCACTCCAACCGGTGCCGAAATCCAACCAGGTCCGCCAGCGGGCGGGATGATAGACCTCCGCCGCGTAGGGCCGCACCGGGCCCGTTCCCAGCCACAAATCCCAATCCAACGTGGCTGGCACGGGAGCCGTTGGCGGCTTGGGTTGATCCAGGCGATAGGCCATCCCGGAGACGCGGTTGGAACACAGATAGACATGTTTGATCTTCCCGATCGCGCCCGCTTTGATATATTCCACCGCCATCCGGTCACCGGCCCCGGACGAGTGTTGGTTGCCCAACTGGGTCTTCAGTTTCTTCTCCGCCGCCAGTTGGGTCATGGTGCGGATCTCCGCCACATCGTGACACATCGGCTTTTGGCAGTACACGTGTTTTCCCGCTCTCATGGCGGTGACACAAATCGCGGCGTGCATGTGGTCCGGGACCGCGGCGTTGATCGAATCGATACGGCCGCCCTCCTTTGCCAGCAGTTCGCGCCAGTCGCGGTAGGGCCGGGCATGGGGGACTTCCTTCATCGCCCGCTCCAGGGTGCCGGCATCCACATCGCAGATCGCCACAATGTCGGTGCGCGGGTGTTGTTTGAAATTTTGAAGGTCACCGCCACCCATTCCGCCGACGCCGATACAGGCGTGTTGCAGGCGCCCGTTGACGTTGGCGGCACGGAGGATGTTCGGGACGGCGAGACTCCCGGCGATGGGGGCGATGGTTTGGAGGAAACGGCGGCGGGTGGTGTTCATTGGCGGTATGTTGGTTAGATTCCGAGGAGATGGCGGATGATATGAAGTTCGAGCGCTTCGTAGTCGCGGGCCTCGCGCAAGGCGGCCACTGCGGCGTGGTCCAGCGAGCGGTATTTCGCGACCAGCCACAGGAAGATCTCGCGGCTGTTGGTCAGGTGCGCGGTGACCGGTGAACCCGCCTGCGTGCGCATCGTCTTGACATCGAGGCCGATGAACTCGCCACGGCTGCCGTAGCCGGCCTCCTCCAGGACGCGGACCTGGTTGAAAGCGGCCCGCAGGTTCGCCGACCCGAAGTTCTTGTCCTGGTCGAATTTGAGGCCGTTCTGGTCGTTGAGGTGGACACTGGCGAGCTTGTCATGGGCGAGGGCAAAGGCCATTTCATCGCTGGGGTCGAGGCCGGCGAGCAGGGCGTGGGCGGTCTCGATCAGGCCCTTGACGCGGGTGGGATCGGTGGAGGCATAGGCCAACGCGATGGCGTGACCGATGGTCGGCACGTAGGCCTGGTCGGTCGGCTCGTTGGGTTTCGGCTCGATCCAGAGTTCGATTTCCGGGTCGTAGGCGAGGATGGCATTCACGGTGTCGAGCAGCCGCTGATAGGCCAGCCTCGCATCCTTGGCCTCGCGGATGTAGCTGCCCTCCCGGGCCAGCCAGAGGACGATGGCTTTGGCTCCAACGGCGCGGGCGATGTCGATGCACTTTTGGGTGCGGTCCCAGGCGTAGGCGCGGTCGGCGGCGCGGTTGGAAGTGTAGCCGCCATCCACGGTTTGGGGGGCGAACCACAAGCGCGGCGCGACGAATTCCGGGGTGAGCCCTTGATTTGACAGGATCGTCTTTACGACCGCAGACTGTTTGAGAATCTGCGCCGGATTGAGATCATCAAGGCCGGGGACGACATCGTCATCGTGGAACTGGATCCCTTCGAATCCGAGCCCACGATAAAGGCCGAACTTTTCCTCGTGCGGAAAGGGTTGGCGGACATCGGGGCCGAAAGGATCCGCTCCTTCGCTGATGTTCCAAGGCCCGAACGAGAATCGATATTCAACTGGCGTGCTCATCGACCTCGAGTTGACCACGGAAACTGCCGCTTGGCTACGTGAAGAATCTCAAATTCCGACAGGATTGTCTCAAAATTCTTGTGATTCCGGTGCATTCCGGATAAATCGGATCGTGATGCGAATGCGCCGTGAAACCATCGAACTGCCAGCGGGACAATCGTTCCGGATGATCCGTTGGACCCGGTCGGTGGGCGCGGTGGAGAGCCATCTGGCGGACGGCAGGTGGCAGGCTTTGGAAGGTGAGGGCGGTCACTGGCACTATCATCCTGAAATGGAGCTGACGTTGTTCACGGCGGGGCGGGGAAGTCGTTTTGTTGGCGATCATATCGGTCGTTTCGACGCGGGAGATCTGGTGTTATTGGGCGGGATGGTGCCCCACCACTGGCATGTCAACGGACCGAGCGCGGGGCTCTGCCTCCAGTGGTGTTTCCCCGAGCATCATTCACTCTGGGACCTGCCGGAATGCCGGGTTTTGAGTGGCTTATTCCAGCGTGCGGCGCGGGGTTTGCAGCTCACCGGCACCACCCGCGACGAGGTGGCGGC
Organism: Akkermansiaceae bacterium; assembly: GCA_021733795.1. Lineage (GTDB taxonomy): Bacteria > Verrucomicrobiota > Verrucomicrobiia > Verrucomicrobiales > Akkermansiaceae > Luteolibacter. The sequence continues at coordinate 23,507 of JAIPKB010000090.1, forward strand.
GGGACTGGCGGGCGTGGCGCTAGCCGACGGGCTGGTCCGCTTCGGGCGCTTGTTGGAAATGCTCGCCAAGCTCGCGGAGGCACCCGGTATCGAGGCGTCGCCGCTGGCCAGCCGGTCCTTTGTGCTGCCTGCCGCCGCGACCTATCAGGAATCGCTGAGCCGGGTGCTGCGGCATCTCGTCGGCAATTTCCGGAATGAGATCCTGCTTGAGGAGGTGTTAGCGATCGCCCGCATGAGCCGACCCACCTTCGCACGGCAGTTCAAACGTCACGCCGGCCGCAGCCTGACGGATTTCCTCATCGAACTGCGGTTGCAGGCCGCCTG
>JAIPKB010000091.1 GCA_021733795.1 Akkermansiaceae bacterium
GTCCGGACTCCACCGAAAATCAACCCCCATTTGATTGGGCGTTGGTGGATTCGGGTGATCTCGCCTACCTGCCGCGCAACCAAGCCGATTTCCTTTGATTCGGTGCGGATTCGGCTTGGCCAGAGGGCTGCGACCCGTTAGCTTGCCCCTCCCGCGTGTCTTTTACCGTCCTTGCCACAGATCCCGCCAGCTCCGCACGGCGCGGCGAACTCACCCTGCCTCACGGCCGGGTGGAAACCCCCATTTTCATGCCGGTGGGCACCCAGGGTTCGGTCAAAACCCTCCATCCCGTCGAACTCGATCAACTCGGAGCCCAGATCATCCTTGGCAATACCTACCATCTCTGGCTCCGGCCGGGCCACGAGATGATCCGTGATTTCGGCGGCCTCCACGCCTTCACCACCTGGCGCAAGCCGATGCTCACCGACTCCGGCGGCTTCCAGGTCTGGTCACTCGCCAAACTCCGCAAAATCACCGAGGAAGGCGTCCGTTTCCAAAACCACCTCGACGGCGCCAAGATGCTCCTCACTCCTGAACTCAGCATGGAAATCCAGGCCGCCCTCGGCTCGGACATCGCCATGCTCTTCGACGAATGCCCCCCCTACCCTTGCGACGAGGCCTACGCCGCCAAATCCCTGGCCATGACCACCCGTTGGGCGCACCGCTGCAAGGACTGGGTCACCACCCACCGGCCCCGCTCCGGCGACGGTCTCCAGCAGCATTTCGGCATCGTCCAGGGCTCCACCTTCGCCGATCTCCGCGAGCAGGCGGCCCGCGAACTGGTCGATCTGGACTTCGACGGCTACGCGGTCGGCGGCGTCTCGGTGGGCGAACCCGAGCATGAAATGTTCCGCGCGATCGAAAATGCCGTGCCGTTCCTGCCCCACCACAAGCCCCGCTACGCCATGGGCCTGGGCACCCCGCCCCAAATCCTCGAAATGATCTCCCGCGGCGTGGACCTGTTCGACTGCGTGATGCCCACCCGCATGGCCCGCCACGGGATTGCCTTCACCCTGGACGGTCCCATCCACATCAAGACCCTCCGCCACGCCACCGACCCCCGCCCGCTCTGCGAATCCAGCCACCCCCATGTGGCCGGATTTTCCCGCGCTTACATCCGTCATTTGTTCCGTGCGGGCGAAATTCTCGCTTTACGGTTGCTTTCCTTCCATAATTTGCATTTCTTCCTCCGCCTCGTTGCCGCAGCGCGCGACTCCATCAGCGCGGGCGGATTCCAGACCTTCAAAGCCGACTTCATTCAACGCTACACCAACCCCCAGACTCCATGACCTCCATCACCTCCCTCATTTCCCTGCTCGCTGAAGCCCCCCCGGCCCCCGGAGCAGGCGGCCTGCTTGGCAATCCCCTCGTCATGATGGGCCTGCTGTTCGTGATGTTCTATTTCCTCCTCATCCGCCCGCAGCAGCGCCAGCGCAAGGAACTCGCCGCCCGCATCCAAGCCCTCCAAACCGGCGACAAGGTGGTCACCACCTCCGGCATCCACGGCATCGTCCACAACATCCGCGACCACACCGTGGTCATCAAAATCGCCGAAGGCACCATGGTCGAGTTCGACAAGCCCGCCGTCGCCGTCGTCCACAAAAAGGACCTCGCGAAGTAATTCGCACCTCCCCTCTCCAACCACCCCAATCCGCCATGCTCCTAGCCGCCGCCGAAGCCACCGCTGCCGTCACCACCTCTGGTCTTGCCAAGGTGGTCAACGACTTTTTCGCCAATCCGCTCACCCTCTTTGGGGTCGGCATGGCCCTGTTAATCCTGTTTTTCTGGTATTTCGCCACCGAGATCGAGAAAACCAAGCGCAATGTGGGGACCTTCCTGCTGTTCGGCATCTGCGCGCTGTGCCTTTTCTCGATCATGCCGCCCAAGGAACGCCTCAAGGGCGGCATCGACATCCGCGGCGGTTCGTCCTTCTCGCTCAAAATCCAACCCCGCAAGGATGACAACGGCACCGAAATGCCCGTCACCGCCCAGCAGGCGGAGCAGGCCAAGAAGGTCATCCAAAAACGTCTCGACGCCTACGGCAACAAGGAGGCCATCATCGCCACCCAGGGGGCGGACTCGATCTTGGTCCAAATGCCCGCCGTGGGTCCCGAGGAATCGGAAGCCGTGCGCCAGGTCCTGCAAAAAGTCGCCAAACTCGAACTGCGCGAGGTCAGCAAACGCAACGATGAAGTGGGCGCCGACGGCAAAACCCTGGCCCAACGGGTGGCCCAGAAACTGGAAATTGTCCCCGGCTACCAAGCCTACATTTACAAGCACAAGGACGAGGAAGGCAATGAGCTGCAGACCCCCATCCTGCTCAATAAACGCATCGCGCTCGGCGGCTCGGACATCGCCCAGGCCTTCCCCTCGCCCCAGCAGGCCGACGCGGTGTCGATCGTGCTCAACGGCCCCGGCACCGACAAGATGATCGCCCTCACCATGCCGATGACCGCCCGGCAGGACCGCATCGCCATCGTCCTGGACGGCGAGGTCATCAGCGCACCCGTCGTCAACTCGACGCCGCTCGGCAAGGATTTCATCATCGAGGGCCTCAACGAGCCCGGCGAGGTCCAAAGCCTCGCCAGCGCACTGATGAACCCGTTGGAAAACGCCCTCAAAATGGGTGAAATGCGGAAAATCTCCCCCTCCCTCGGCGAGGCGCTCGTCAAACAGGGGATCTGGGCCGGTATTATCGGCATCAGTATCACCGCCCTGTTCATGATGACCTATTACCGCCTGGCGGGCATCATTGCGATTGCCGCATTGGCCGTCAACGCGATCATCCTCTTCGGGGTGATGGCCATGTTCGGCTTCACCTTTTCACTGCCGGGCATCGCCGGCATGATCCTCACCATCGGCATGGCGGTGGACGCCAACGTGCTGATCTACGAACGACTCCGCGAGGAAATGGCCTCCGGAAAGTCCCTCAAGAACGCGATCGACGTGGCCTATGAAAAGGCATTCAGCGCCATTTTCGACTCGAACATCACCTCGCTCATCACCGCCAGCATCCTCTTCATCATGGCCAGCGGCGCGGTGAAGGGTTTCGCAGTCACCCTCACCATCGGCATTCTTGCCTCGTTGTTCTCCGCCATTCTCGGCACCCGGGTGCTATTCCGCTGGGGCGTCGATCTCCACCTGCTCCGCAACAAGCTGACCTTCTTCAATCTGATCCAATCGGTCAATTTCGACTTCCTCGGCAAACGCCGAATCTGTGCCGTGATCTCACTCTCCGTGCTCGTTCTCTCGCTGGTGACCTTCGGCGTCCGCCGGGAACGAGCGCTGGGCGTCGACTTCACCGGCGGCACCCTGATCCGCTTCGAGCTGGGCCACGACGTCGAGATCCCGGTCGAAGAGGTCAACCAAGTGATCGCCACCCTCGAGGGCCAACTGTCCAAGGCTTCGTACGCCCAGGAGGAAAGCAACCCGGCCACCGGCGCCCTGCTCACCATCCGCTGCGCCACCGATGACCCGGAAAAGCAGATCAAGGACACCTCGCTCATCATCGGCAAACTCCGTGAGTCCATCCCCGCCCTTGGGAAACAAACCCTCACCGGCGACACCCAGATCCAATTCAACATGGGCCGCACGGCCCGGATCGACCTCGACGCCGTCAACCAGACGCTCACCGGGATCCAGGGCCAGCTTTCCAAGCCGGCCACCGCCCAGGTGGGCAACGACGGAAATGAAAACGTCCTCCTCAACGTCGTCTGCGCCTCGGACAGCGGCCAGGTCAAGGACAGCAGCCTGATCCTCACCAAACTCCGCGAGGCCATGCCAACCCTCGCCGGCAAGACCGAAACCCTCACTCCGATCAGCGTTTACGCACTCGCCGAAAGCCGGGAGGAGGTCTCCGCGCTCATCGGTGGTTCCTACCTGTGGGAGTCGCTGCTCGCGCTCGGTCTCGGCCTGATCGGCATCCTGATCTACGTCACCATCCGCTTCGAGTTCTCCTTCGCCCTCGGCGGCTTCATCGCCATCCTCCACGACGTGGTCATCTCACTTGGCCTGGTGGTGCTGCTCGGCGGCGAACTCTCGCTCATCCACGTCGGCGCCATCCTCACCATCGCCGGTTACTCGATCAACGACACCATCGTCGTCTTCGACCGCATCCGCGAGAACCTCTTCTACCGGACCGGCTCGATCAAGGACATCATGAACGAGGCGATCAACGCCACCCTGTCCCGCACCCTGCTCACCTCAGGCACCACCATCCTCACCGTTGCCGTGCTCTCGCTGTTCGGCGGCTCCAGCCTCCGCGATTTCTCGGTGATGATCCTCATCGGCCTGGTCGTCGGCACCTACTCCTCGATCTTCGTCGCCGCGCCGATCGTCCTCTGGTGGAGCGGCCGCAAGGGCGGCAACCTCCGCGATGACATCGTCACCGCCTCCGTCGAGCAGGAAATCCTCGCCCTGGAGAAATAAGTTCCGGAATTCGTTTGAATATTTCAGCCACCGGTGCATCCTACCCGTGTCTGGCACAGGGGGCGTTCCGGTTTCGACGGGATGTTTGATGCGCTGGCTGCACGTGGAGGTTGATCGGCTGGCCTCCTGAAAAAGCCGTTCAAAACAAACAAATGCAAACTCTAACGAGCTCGCACTGGCTGCTTAATTGACAGTCACGTCTGAACCCTGATGTCTGTTACGGGGGAAGGCGACACTTAGCAGGCTGGGCTTGAGACCGGGGAACCGGGTCGCTTGCCGAGATCAAACAGGTTTCTAGGAGTGGCAACGCGGCATGAGGGCCCAGTCCATCCGAAACCCCAGACCTCATGCTAAACGTGTAGATGCCTGCGCTGACAGCGTTTCGGACAGGGGTTCGACTCCCCTCGCCTCCACTGCCTGATTTTCAACGAGTTACGTTTTGGAATGCCTCTGGTTGTACCTCCAGTTCTATCAGTCGGGTAAGGTCGGAGAGATCGACTCCGCCGGAGTTCCGAATGTTGTCCATTTTGAAATAACCGACCGCCTTGTCTGGCCCTTGCATGGAACGTCCCCGGTCGAGTCCTACGGAGGCATCCAGCGGCAGCCGTCGGAATGGTGCCCACTCCCAGCCGGGAGGAAGCTCGAACAAGGGTTCAAATTCCGTTGCTTCGTCGCCCTCTCCTTCGCCGCTCACATCGTCCGCATGGCACGTTTCGGTGCAGCATCAATACGCTCAAGAACTCTGACCGCCGGTTCGTCATCGGGGTCTTGGGGGACGAGTTTGCCTTGGACGGCGAGGGTGAGGATGGATTTGAGGAGGTCGGCGGGGGGGATGGGGTAGCCTCGCTTTCTTGTGCGCTAGCCAGGCGACGGATACGGTCGAAGAGTCATCCGACAATCTCGCGACGGCGCGTAGACTGGCGCGCAATCTTTTGGGTCGAGCCGTTGAGCCTGGATACCGCTCAAGACAGCGCTTATCGGGTTCAGGCCAGCGGCAATGGCCCGTCATGGCAGAGTTCCGGCTTGCCGAAGGTGGTGAGCGGGTGGCCGAGGGCGTGGGCGATGGCCAGCCAGAGGCGGTTGTGCGGGATCCCGCCAAGGTCGAGAACCCGCCCGGTTTTGAAGCCGAGACCACCGCCCAGCAGGAGAAACGGCAGGTTGTCCTGGGAGTGGGAGTTGCCCTTGCCCAGCTCGTTGGTCCACAGGATGGTGGTGTGATCGAGGAGGGTCCCCTGACCGTCGGCTTCCGGGATGGATGCCAGGCGTTTCGCCAGATGGGCGATCTCACCGGCGAACCACTGGTTGATTTTCACCAGTTTCTCGTGGGATTCCTTGGCGTGATCGGGGTCGTGGGAAAGCGAGTGGTGGGCGTCCGGGATGCCGAGCCAGGTCATCCTGGCCTGGCCGACGGAGTGGGTGTATTGGATGGTGGCGACGCGGGTGTCATCATTGGCGAAGGCACCGACGAGCAACTCGATTTGGGCGCGGCTGATTTCCGGGATGCGGTCGTTGACCAGTTCGAGGCGCGGGTCGGGTGGTGGCACCGGGTGGCGCATGGGGGCGGCGTCGGTCTGTTGGAGTTTGCGTTCGAGTTCGCGGACGTGGGTGAGGTGGCGTTCGAGGAGTTCGCGGTCTGCGGGCGGGGCCTTGGCGGCGAAGTCGCGCAGTTCGGCGGCGACTCCGTCGAGCACGCTGCCCAGGGTTTTCTTGTCCTTGATGCCGCCGTAGAGGGTTTGGAAAACCCGGCTTGGGTCATCGAGCGGGGTGATCGGTTGGTTGGCACCGGAATAGGACCAGCGGGTCCACGGGTCGGCGCGGTTGGGAACGGCCACGCCGAGACTGAGCGAGCCGACGCGGGTGCGGGTGGCCGGGTTGGACTGAAGGTGGTTTTTCAACTCCTGGTCGAAGGAAATCCCGCTGGCCCAACCGGCCGGGGTGTCGGAGCCACCTTGGATGTTGCCGGGCAGCAGTTCGATGCCGGTGAGCATGCAGCCCATGCCGCGCATGTGGCCGTCGCCGTCGCCGCGGACTTTGTTGGAGATGCCGCGCAGCAGCAGGGTGCGGTCACGGAACTCGGTTAGAGGGGACAGGATGCGCTTGAAGGTGAAATCCGGGCCGGGCGAATCTGGCCAGAATTCGTCCGGGACCGTGCCATTGGGACTGAACACGAAAACGATCCGGCGGCGAGGGGCCGGTGGCGGGTCGGCGGCGCGGAGGATGCCGGTGAACGGCAGAGCGGCGGCGGAGAGGCCGAGGGTGCGGAGCAACTGGCGACGGGAGGAATGGATCATGGGGTGGCGGGGTTGGGCTGGGGGGCGGCGGCGGTGGCGGCAATCCGCGCGAGCAGGTTGCGGATGTGGTATTGATCGGTGGTGAACGAGGCGTGGAGCTGGTCGACCGTGTCCGGCCCATAGGCCTGGGGGGCCTGTTTCACGGTATGTTGGAACAGTTGGATCAGGAAACTCCTGCTGGCTTCAGGGCTGGCGATCGCTTGGGTGGCGAGGTCACGCGGGCCACGCAGCGCGAGGGATTCGCCCTGGGTGGTGGGGTAGCTGCCGGTGGGATCCACGGGTTTGCCGGCGTCGCGGTCCCGCCAGCGGCCGGCGGCATCGAAGTTTTCCAAGCTGAACCCGAGTGGGTTGATCAGCTCGTGGCAGGACATGCAGGCGGGCTTGGAGGTGAGTTGGGTGACCTTTTCCCGCATGGTGAGGCTGGGATCGAAGCGGTCGTCCATGAATTCGATCGCCATCGGCGGGGGCTTGAGGGTGCGTCCGAGCACGTTGCGGGTGACGAACACGCCACGGTGGATCGGGGAGCTCGACTTGTAATAGGCCAGCGACGCCATCAGGTAGGGGTGGGTGAGCACCCCGGCCCGCTGCGCGGTTGGGAGACTGACTTTGGTGAACCCCTCGCCAGCCACCGGAGGCAGTCCATAGAAGGCGGCCATGCGCGGGCTGACGTGCAGGAAATCCGCCAGCAGCAGGTCGCGGTAGTCCGCATTGCCGTTCCAGACGACCTCGTCGAGGAACAGCCCGAGCGAGACCGCCAGATCGGCGATCAGGTGTTCGTCGAAACTTGGAAAGGTCTTGGGGTCCTTGGCCATCCGCTCGGCACCGCCGAGGGCGAGCCAGTGCCGGAAAAACCCGTTGAGTTTGTGGCGGGCGCGCGGGTTGGCGAGCATCCGGCGGGCCTGTTCCCCGATCTGCTCAGCAGTGGTCAGGCGATCTTTCGCGGCTGCCTGCCAGAGCGGTTCGTCCGGCACTGAATCCCACAGGCTGAGGGCCAGGCTCGCGGCGGTGGCAAAACCATCCGTCGGCGCGCCCGGCGGCAGCGGATAGAGAAACCGCGGCGAACAAAGCACGCGCATCACCAGCTCACGGACGGTGGTTTCCGGGTTTTCCGGATCGAAGTCCTTGAGCAGTGCGCTGCGTTGCGGCTCAGCCAAGGGCCGCCGGAACGCGCGCTCGGCGAACCGGACGCAGCAGGTCCTGATTTTCTCGTCACGGTCCGGGGCACCGGGTTTGGTGCCTGCGAGTGAGTCGAGGTTCTGGCTGGCGAAGTCCGCCAGTTCCACGGACGCCCGCACGACGGCGTCGAACCATTCGTTGCTCACTGCGATTCCCCGTTCGTAGCCTTGGCTGGCGTCATCGGGTGGAAAGCCGGTGGTTGGGACGGCCACGGCTGGGGCCCAGGACTTTGATAGATAGGTGGCCGGCACCAGTTCCCAGACTCCGCCGGGTGGTTTCCACTCGAACCGCAGCGAAGCGGACTTTTGGCCGTAGGCGAGGAACTGGACCCGCACCGGATAGGGTCTGCCCCCGGTCAGGAACAGCCGGGCCTCTTCGATTCGTGGTTGGTCGCCCCGGCTCACCCAGCCATCGATGACGGGCACCTCCTCGCGGCCCTCGCGCCAGGGCAGAGGATTGAGAAACAGCTTTACGCCGTTCTCAGTGATGCCCCGGAAACCATAGTCTCCGGTTTCCGGGGCGAACAGCGAACCGGTCCAGGTCACCGAGAATGAACCCGGTTTGAGCTTCGGGACTCCGGCCAGCACCGCCGGGTCGAGCACGATCTGGGAGTCGATCCGATCCACCAGATGCTCCTTGCGCTGTTCCATTTTCTCCGCGTTGAAATACCGGGCCTCGAGACCGCCGCCCGTGAATTCCCCGGGTCGTCCGGTGAACAATCCAAACAGGTCGGCGACCGTCTGGCGGTATTGTTCGTTGGTCAAATGGGACAACTGCAACCGCGGAGCCTGCGCATTGGCTCTGGCGGCGGGCGAATAAAAGGCACCAAATATCCATTCCGCGACGCGGTTGGCGTCGTCTCCCTGGCATTTCTCCGGATGATCCTCAGGCATGAAGCGGTCGATGTACTTCGCCAAACCGGCGAGCGAGCGTTTGCCTTGGAGCGGTTCATCGACTTTCCCGGCGACCCCCTCGCCGCGCGAGCCATGACAGGCGGCACATTGGGTTTGGAAAAGAGCCGCGCCGTCCGGAGCCGCATTCAAGCCGCCTGCCAGCAAAACCACGATGAGTACCGAAGGATTCATCCGGATGGTTACCGGCAACCGGGGGCGTTTGTTTCAAGTGGCTGAATGGGATGGCAAGGACAGGGTGGATGGAGGTTTTCACCTTGTGAGATTCAACTGCGGATTTCAGGATGAAACAGATGGCAATAACCGGATTGCATTTCCCGATGGATAAGGCCATCTTGTGGGCATGATTCGGTACGGAATGATTTTAGCATGGCTGGCGGCGGGCGGTTTTGGCCTGGCGCAAACTCCCGCCGGGCCGGTCAGTCAGGCCAAACCCGCAGTCGAGACCAACGGCGGCGCCGAAATCGCGGACACGCCCGAGGGCCGGAAACTCGCGAGCCTCAAGTCGTTGGCGGACTCGATGGCTGGGATGGTGGTGGAGGTGGACAAGCTGAGGGCGGAACTCAAACAGACGGTATCGGAGGAGCGCAAGGCGGAACTCAACACCCGGATTGAGAGCGAGCGGGCGCAGATTCGGGAGCTGCGGGCGAATTTCCAAAATATCGTCGGCGGCGAGGAGGCCGCGCAGTATGACGAAGTGGAGCAACTCGGCAAGCAACCCACGGTGCAGGGACAGGTGCAGGAACTGGTGCAGCCGATTCTCGCCGAGCTGCGCAATGCAACCTCACGACCGCGGGAGATGGAGGCGCTCCGGCGCTCGCTGGAGAGCTGGCGCAGCCGCATGGTCACGGCGGAGGTGGTCAATGGGCGAATCGATCCCCTGCTCCATTCGCCGGTGGATTCCAGGGTCAGCGACGAACTCAAACTGGCCAAACGAATCTGGGCGGGACGGCTCGCCGAGGCGGAGGCCCAGGTGGCGGCACTCACGGCGAGGATCGCCGAGAAGGAACGGCTCACACCCTCGTTGTGGGAGACCATTTCACAGTTGTTCGTCGATTTCTGGCGCAGCCGGGGACTCAATCTGCTGATCGCGCTGGTGGTGGCAATGGCCGGCTTTGTGGCGGTTCGCAGAGGCTACCAATGGCTGTGGCGGGTGGGCCCCTTGAAACGACGCAGCCGGGCCACCCTGATGGGGCGGCTGGCCGACGTCACCGCAGTGTCCGTGGCCGTCCTGACGGCGGTCGGCGGAGTGTTGCTGGTGTTTTATGTGCGCGGCGACTGGCTGTTGCTCACGGTGGCGGCGATTCTGTTGTTAGGTGTGGCGTGGGGGAGCAAAGCTGCCCTGCCTCCGTATTTCGATCAGATCCGGCTGATTCTGAATCTGGGGGCGGTGCGCGAGGGCGAGCGGGTGGTCTATCAGGGAATCCCGTGGAAGGTGCGCTCGCTGGGGATGTTTTCGAAGTTCGTCAACCCGGCGCTGGAGGGTGGTGTCCTGCGGCTGCCGCTGAGCGAGGTGATGCCAATGGTCTCACGCCACGCCGCTCCGAAGGAACCGTGGTTTCCCACCGCTGAGGACGACTGGGTGATTCTCAGCGACGGAACCTACGGCAAGGTCATCACCCAGACGCCGGAACAGGTGGTGGTGCTGAAACTGGGCGGCAGCCTCAAGACCTATCCGACGGCGGAGTTCCTCGCCGCAACGCCGGAGAATCTATCCACCGGGTTCCGCGTGACCGCGGTATTCGGGATCGATTACCAACATCTGGCGGGGGCCACCGATGAGGTGGTGGAGGTTTTCTCCCGGGCCTTGACCACCCGGCTGATTGGCAAGCACGGGCGGGAATTGATCCGTTCGGTGACCGTCGAGTTTGCCAGTGCGGCCGCTTCCGCGCTGGAATATCTGGTGCAGGTGGACTGCGCCGGCGGGTTGGCTTCGCGGCTGCGGCAGTTGGAACGGATGATCCAGAGCGTTTGCGTGGAGGTATGCGAAGCCCGGGGCTGGGTGATTCCGTTCACCCAACTGACCATCCACCAGGCGGAACCGCTGTCCATCGCCGACGCGAAGGACGCGTGAGCCCGCATGAGCAGCGAGGACGAGGAAAGTGAATTTCCGCCACCGCTTCCTCATGCTGGAGCCACTCGGGTGAGCGCTATCGGTTGTCGCTGATCGGAAAGCCCAGCGCAACCTTGTCACCCTCGCTAAGGGCGAGTTCGTCGAGTTGTTTGCGCGAGATTTCGACCTCCAGGAACTGGCCGTCTTCCAGGCGCACGGACAGCGAGGCGACGGGACCGGCCGAGAACAGATGTTGCACCACCGCCAGCCGGTCGGATGCCGGCTCGTATTCCGCCGCGAACTTCACCTCGATCTCGTGCGGCCTGACATATTGGGCCGGACCGGCGGCGGCGGCGAGTTTGTTGACGTTGCCGAGGAATTCGTAGACGAAGGGCGTGCGCGGCTGGTCGTAAATCTCCTGGGGCGCGCCGACTTGCTCGATGTGGGCGTTGCGCATCACCACCACCTGGTCGGCCAGTTCCAGCGCCTCCTCCTGGTCGTGGGTGACGAAGAGCGTGGTGAGCCCGGTCTCATCGTGAAAGACCCGCAACCAACGGCGCAAGTCCTTGCGCACCTGGGCATCCAGCGCCCCGAACGGTTCGTCGAGCAACAGGACCTTGGGTTTGATGGCCAGCGCCCGTGCCAGCGCCACCCGCTGCCGCTGGCCGCCGGACAGCTCGTCCGGGCGACGGCGTTCGAGACCGTCGAGTTTCACCAGGTGGAGCAGTTCCCGCACCCGCTCGTTGATTTCCTTGCCGGAAGGTCTGCGGCGGCGCGGCAGCACACTCAGGCCGAAGGCGATGTTCTGCGCCACGGTCATGTGCCGGAACAGGGCATAATTCTGGAACACAAAGCCCACCCGCCGCCGACCCGCCGGAACATTCACGACGTTCTCGCCGTGAAACAGGATCTTGCCCGATCCCACATCGGCGAATTCCAGGCCGGCGACGATTCGCAGCAGCGTGGTCTTGCCGGAGCCCGACGGGCCTAACAGGGCGGTCAGCGAACCGTCGGACACCTCCAGCGAAATGTCGTCAAGCGCCTTGTAGCCGCCGAAGGTCTTGTGGATGGATTGGATGGAAATGGACATGCGGAGAGCTGGATTTGAGGTTCGGAATTTCAGTGGCGTCCGTGGTGGCGGTGGCCGGTGAAATGTTCGATGGCGGACTTGATGCCCAGCGTGACGAGGGCGAGCAGTGCCAGCAACGTGGCGCAGGCGAAGGCGGCGCTGAATTGATATTCGTTGTAGAGCACCTCCACATGCAGCGGCAGCGTGTTGGTCTCGCCGCGGATGTGACCTGACACCACCGAGACGGCACCAAATTCTCCCATCGCCCGGGCATTGCAGAGCAGGACGCCATACAGCAGGCCCCATTTAATGTTAGGCAAGGTCACCCGCAGGAAAATCTGCCACCCCCGCGCCCCCAGCGTGACTGCGGCCTCCTCTTGGTCGGAACCTTGGGCTGCCATCAGCGGAATCAGTTCGCGGGCCACGAATGGAAAGGTCACGAACATGGTGGCAATGATGATGCCTGGCAGCGCGAAGATGACCTTGAGATCATACTCCTCCAGCCACCTGCCAAACCAGCCGTGGGGGCTGAACAGCAGCACAAACACCAAGCCGGCGATCACCGGCGACACCGCGAAGGGCAGGTCGATCAGGGAGATCAGCAAGGCCCGCCCCTTGAAGCGGAACTTGGTCACCGCCCACGCGGCACCCACGCCGAAGAGCGTGTTCAGCGGCACCGACACCGCCGCCGCCGTCAGCGTGAGCTTGACGGCGGACAGCGCGGCCTCATCGTGCAGCGATGCGAGGAAAACCTCCCAGCCCTTGCGCAACGCCTCGATGAAGACCGCCAGCAACGGCATCAACAACAACAAGCCGACGATCAGCCCGGCCGTGCCGATCAGCAGCATTCGGACCAGTCTTGATTCGGTGGTGACGCCAGGGTGGGACATGCAATCGGGCGGGCGGGCCTTGGTCAGGATTTTTGCCAGTCGAGCCAGCGTTGGAGCAGGTTGATGGATAACAGCAACATGAAGGAAACGACCAGCATGGCCGAGGCGATCACCGCGGCGGCCGGTACGTTGAACTGCTCCAACTGTGACACGATCAGCAGCGGCAGGATTTCCGTCTTCATGGGCAAATTGCCCGAAATGAAAATGACCGAGCCATATTCGCCAAGTGCCCGTGCGAAGGCCAGCGTGAAACCGGTGATGAGCGCCGGCACCATCATCGGAAACACCACCCGCCTCACCGTCAGCCAGCGCCCGGCACCCAGCGTGGCGGCCGCCTCCTCGGTATCCTTGGCGAAATCCTCCAACACCGGCTGCAGGGTTCTAACCACAAAAGGAAAGCCGATGAAGGTCAGCGCGATGAACACCCCGACCGGGCTGTAGGCCCCCTTGATGCCGAGTTTCAACAGCCAGGCACCCACCCAGCCGTTCGGGGCGTAAATGGTCGTCAGGGTGATGCCGGCCACCGCGGTCGGCAGGGCGAAAGGCAGATCGATCATCGCGTCCATCAGGCGCCGGCCGGGGAAGCGGTAACGCACCAGCACCCAGGTGACCGGCAGGCCCAAAATCGCGCTCAGCGCCGCCGCGCAAGCGCTGGCCCCGAAGGTGAGCCTGGCCGCCGCCAGCACCCGTGCCGAACCTAACAGTCGCCACCACTCCTGCCAGCCCAGGCCCGCCGCCTTGAGGAACAGCGCGGCCAACGGGATGAGGATCAGCAGGCTCAGATAGCAGAGCGTGAAGCCGAGGGACAAGCCGAAGCCGGGGATGACACGACGTTTGGACATGGTGGAGGTCAAGAATTTCAAATCCTGGATTTCAAAGTTGAAACGGAAGATCGGCGAGGACTTATTGCTTGGTGCCGTAGAGTTGGTCAAAGGTGCCGCCGTCATCGAAATGCACCCGTTGAGCGGTCGCCCAGCCGCCGAAGTCCCGATCCACGGTGACCAGGTCGATGGCGGGCAGGGTGCTGGCCACCGTGGCACGGCGTGGGCGGTAGAAGTGCTTGGCGGCGAGTTGCTGCGCCGCATCGGTGTAGAGAAACTCCAAGTAGGCCTGGGCGACGGCGGCGGTTCCGTGTTTCTTCGCGTTGGTTTCGACCACGGCAACCGACGGTTCGGCCAGGATGCTGAGCGATGGATAAACCATCTCGGTCTTGCCGGGAAACTCCTTGGCGATCAGATAGGCTTCGTTTTCCCACGACAGAAACACATCGCCGATCTCGCGTTGCGCGAAGGTGGTGGTGGCGGCGCGGGCCCCGGCGTCGAGCACCGGCACGTTGCCGAGCACTCGCGCGATGTATTCCCGGATTTTCGCTTGGTCGCCGCCGAATTGTTTTTCGGCCCAGGCCCAAGCGGCCAGATAGTTCCAGCGGGCACCGCCCGAGGTCTTGGGGTTGGGTGTGATGACCTGCACCCCGCGGCCAGCCAGATCGCCCCAGTCCTTGATCCCCTTGGGATTGCCGGTGCGGACCACGAACACAATCGTGGAGGTGTAAGGCGCGCTGTTCTGCGGCAGCTTCGCGGCCCAGTCGGCGGATAGCAAACCCGCCCTGGCGATGGCGTCGATGTCGCCGGCCAGCGCCAGCGTGACGACATCGGCCTCCAGGCCGTCGCAGACCGCGCGGGCCTGTTTGCCGGAGCCGCCGTGGGATTGCTTGATTGCCAGCGGCTGCCCGTGCCGCTCCTGCCACTCAGCGCTGAAGGCCTTGTTCACATCGGCGTAGAATTCGCGGGTGGGATCATAGGAGACGTTGAGCAAGGTCAGGCGTTGGTCGTGCCGCCGACAGGAAGCCGGGGCCAGCAAGGCGACGGCGAGCACGGCGCTTGCAGATAGGGCGGCACGCAAACCGATGGTGAAGGGAGGACGGTTCATGATAGGGTAGCGATTCTGGGTAAGATTCCCGGCTTCAGGCAGACAGGGGAACGTGCTTCACTCCAGCTGGGATTGGAGATCCGCCAACTGGGTGAGTCCGGCGAGAAACCCGTCGGCGGGGTCCGCTTTGGTCCGCCCGGCGGCCATGTCGCACCCGGCGGCCTCTTCGGAGGCGGAGAACGGCGGCACCACGCCGTCGCGCCGCATCTTGCTGACCGTCACCTCCACCACCTCCGTCAGCGTGTAGCGGTCGAGAATCTTGGCGACGGCATTGCGCACGTCAATCATGAGCATGCGCAGTCCGCAATGCGCTTCGTCCGGGCATGAACATTTCTGATAGGCGAACTCGCTGGCACAGCAGATCGGAGCCAGGCGGCCATCCAACAGGCGCACAATGTCGCCGATCTTGGTATTGAGTCCCTGCCCGGTGAGCGCGTAGCCGCCGAATTTCCCGCGGTAGGTTTCGACCAGCCCGGCGTCGCGCAGTTCCTGTAAGATCCGTTCGACAAACTTCAGCGGCAGGCGGTTGGTCTCCGCCAACTCGGCACCCGGCAAGGCGACACGCCCCATTTGCGCGGCGATGCCCAGATTGATCAGGGCCCGCAGGGCGTATTCAGCTTTCTTGGAAAGACGCATCTGGCTAGATGAAATCGGGGGTTGCGAATGCGAACGGAACCGTATAGATTAATCCGTAGATGTCAATGCCTATTTCAAAGATTTTTCGGAGTTGTTTTCAACCCGGCTCTTTCTAGCCAAGGACCAGAGGGTGGACAAGTCGGCTGGCGAGAACCCTTGGATTTTATCATTGGCGACCGCCTGCGGTTGGTATTGACTGCGGCCCGTCCCCATCCGCCATGCGCTATCCCACCCGCTTTCAACAACGCTCCCTCTGGAATGCCGCCACCGGTCTTTCGATCCTCATCATCGGCACCTTGCTGGTGGCTTTGGTTTGGTTAATGGGGGAGATTTTCTCATTCCTCCAGCCGGTGCTGGTTCCGCTCATCGTGGCCGGCATCGTTGCCTACCTGTTGGATCCGGTGGTCCGGTTGCTTGAAAAACGTGGACTGAGCCGGCTGTGGGCGGTGGTCACGGTATTCCTCATCATGCTGCTCGGAATCGCCCTGCTGACCGCCGCGGTGTTGCCGGGAATCCAGCGCAGCCGGCTCGCCCTCAAGGAGTTCATGAGCGATTCCCCAACCGCGACGACCCCATCCGCAGCTGCGGTCCCCACTGCCGGGACTGAAGCCACCGCTCCTGCCACCGTTGAGCTAACCCCGCCGCCCGACAGTGTGGAGGCGGAAAACCAGACGCTGATTGCCAGCCTCGCCAGATCGCTGCACGAGCTGCGGCACCGTAATCCGGGCGGGCTGGCGAGCTGGGCGCTCACCGAAACCACGGACGACGACAAACCGGTCGCCCCAGGCCAGGACGAGGCCAAGACCACCCCGGAAACCTTGGATTTTTTCTGGCGCACCCGTGCCGGACGGACGCTCGTGCGCTATCGGGGAACCATCACCAAAACCGGCTTCGACTGGGTTTCCGCCGGTTCTTCCAAGGTCCTGGGTTTCCTCGGGTTGGTGATCGGCATGATCATGGTACCGGTTTACCTGTTCTTTTTCCTCAAGGACTCCGCATCGATCCGTGACCACTGGCACGACTACGTCCCGCTGAAAGCCTCGCGCTTCAAAACCGAGTTGGTGGACACCCTGCAGGAGATCAACGGTTACCTCATTTCGTTCTTCCGCGGCCAGGTGCTGGTGGCGGCGATCGACGGCATCCTGGTGGGGATCGCTTTGGAAATCTACGGCCTTCCCTACGGCTTCCTGATCGGCATCTTCATGGCCATCTTGGGAGTCATCCCCTACATCGGCAACATTTTGTGCCTGATCCCGGCCTGCATCATCGGCTACCTCCAGGCTCAGGCGGCGGCTCCTTTCGGGTTGGAACCGTGGGCCTACGTCGGCGGTGTGGTGGCCATCTTCGTGGGCGTCCAGCAAATCAACTCGCTGGTGACGGCCCCGAAAATCGTGGGCGAATCCGTCGGGTTGCATCCACTGACGGTAATTTTCTCAATGTTGTTCTGGTCGCTGGTGCTGGGGGGCTTTGTCGGCACCCTGCTGGCGGTGCCCTTCACCGCAGCGGTCAAGGTGCTGTTCCGCCGCTTCATCTGGGAACGGCAAATGAGGGAGTCGCTGGTCGGTTGAGCGCGAAGCCACCGCGCCTGCCCGGATCACTCCCCCAACCGCTCGTGAATCGCCTTGGCGGCGTTCTCGATGCGAACCTTCATTTCGCGGTCGCCCCCCTCGCGGGCGGCTTCCAGCAGCGGCAGGCTATCGCGCCCGCCAACCTTCCCTAACAATTCAACCGTGGACTTCCTGCCAACGATGTCCATCGATGGAAAACTCTCAATCAGCGCGGCCTCGGCTGCCGGACCAAACTCCAACAACAAGCTCTCCCAATGGCTGCCATCCAGTTTCCACAACCGCAGCACCACGGGGATCGCCCCGGCCCGCTTTTCCTTCGCCAGCAAGGCCACCAGCGAGGTCGGAATCGCCGCCTTGGTCTCATCGAGATGCATGAGCAGCGCCTCCGCCGGTTCACCGGCGTTGGTGGACGGCTCCGACCAAGTCACCAGTGCATCACAAATTTCCGCCTTGAACTCCACGGCATTGTCCGTGAGCAGCGCCACCAAGCGGCGGCTGATATCCGGGCGGTACAGCTTGGGTTCGGCACCGGCGAGCCGGACCACCGCCTTCTCCACCCGGTCCAGATCGATCGATTCCAGCTCGCGCTTGTTGAGCTCGTAAAACGCCGGATCCTCCTGATCGGAAAGCTTCTCGACGGAACCGGCCTGAAAATAACCGGCGTTGACCTGAACTTCTATCACCCCGATTTCCCGATAGATCGCCATCACCTCGCCAAGCGGCTTGGCATACTCCACCAACTGCTCGATCTCCATCCTCAGACCACTGACCACCATCAGATACTGGTTGCGGTCGCGAGGATAGGGGTGCGAGGTCTCGGCTCCGGACACGCGCAGGAAATAGTCCCTCACCAACAGCTTGTGCTCCTCACTCAAGCCGCGCAACCAAACACCATAGGCCCGGCGTTCGCTGCCAGCCTCCTTCAGTTTGAGTTCCTCCTGCTCCAGCGGAGCCGTCCCGATTTCATCGCGCAATCGGGCGATCCGCTCCGCCTCCGGATCCAGCACCGCCACCGGCCGGGGCTTCAACGGCGGGTTCTCCCAACCAGGCTGGCGGCCCGCCGTCTCCGAGCCCTCGGTGCGGAACAGCGGCAGCGCCAGCAACAGCGACGCGCAAAATGCCGCCCCGAGCACCGCCCGCACCCGCGCCCGCGGATTCGCGTAAACCAACAGCACCCCGGCAATCACGGCGGCAAACCCACCCATCACCAGGCGGTTTGCGGTGCCCATGCCGTCCAGCGCCCCTCCGCTTTTCGCCCCAAAGAACAACAACATCGCCATCAGCAGCACCCCCACCACCGCCCCGGCACCCGCGATCAACCGCAGCGGTGAAGTCGGTTCGAAAGCGGTGAAATCCCCCTGCTCCACATAATGAACCGTCTGCAGACCTTCCGGCGCCGGCGCGGAAATCGGCACCCGATGGTAACGATTCGCCATCACCTCACCACGCTCACCCGGGTAGGATTTCTTCGCCCTGACGATCACCTCGTCGCTGATCCGGAACCGCTGTTCGCAGGCCCCGCACTCCACCGTCCGGTCCCGCAACTCCACACCGACCCTGAAGCGCTGGCCACAAGCCGGGCAGCGGATCAGCAATTGGGCAGCTTCTTCGTGTGATAATGGCATCGGTCGCTGAACTCAGGATGCACCTCACCAGACCTGAAGCAATCCCAAACATCCCGAGTCCTCAGAAATATTGCCTTCCACCCCCCGAACCTGGAAACCAAAGAGCATCAATTAAGGGAAATTAATTATTGACATCCCTTAATTTCCATCAAAGCTTCATTTGAACCTCAGCAGCACCATGAGCTACACTCTCCCACTTAGTCCCCTGCCGTGCCAGTGTTCCAGCCCCGAATCTGGAGACCAAGCCATTCAGATGCAAGGATTTGTAGATGACGACACGGTCAACCGGCTGATTTTGATCCGCTCCCTGGCGAACCGGCTCGCTCCCGCACGCCTCCCGGTGTTTCAGGAGGATCTGGCGCTATCATCGGACGACAGCGATCTTGATTATGCCGGATGGCAGGGACCGCGGGTCCTGCGCCAGGGTGTCCAACCCGCGTTTCTAGCCCCCCTTTCCGCCCCACCGCGCCCGAATCCGGGCAGGTTGGAATTCGCCCCCCGTCGCGCCGCCCCGCCGGAAGTCGTCGAGCCCGGCTTGGAACTTTCCTACCGCAGCGGCCACCGTTGGTGGTTGGCTGTCACGGCTGGAGTGGTTTCCTGCCTGCTGTTTGCCTCCATCGTGTTGGCCCTGGCCCAACGCACTTCGCTATTCGAAGCGGCCGACTTTTTCTATCCGGCACCACCACCCACGCCCCCGGCCCCACTGGAGTCGCCGACCGCGCCCGCTCCTCCCCCTCCCTTGGAGATCACTTCCCGCAGCCTGCGTTGAGCCTGCCCGTCGGAGAAGCCCGACCCGTTCCCTCCGCGCATTTTTTCGATTTTGCCGAATTGGTTCTTTACATCCACCGGCAAGCCGTTATTTCTCGCCCCGCAAACTTCCGGAGAGGTGGCTGAGTGGTTTAAGGCACCCGATTCGAAATCGGACGTAGGTTAATACCCTACCGTGGGTTCGACTCCCACCCTCTCCGCTCGTTGATTTCCAACGAGTTACGACTTATTGCGTCAAATAATGCAGCCATGACGTCAAAGTGCTACCACTGACTGCCTGGGCGCGTGCTCCGACTTCAACACGGTCCCCAACGGCGGGGATGGAGCGCAGCGGAATCCCCGTCCGAGTGCAGTGTATTGTTACCCGCTCTTCTCTCTTTTTGCGACACCGGTGAAATCGAACCGATTCTCAAGTTCTCGGAAGTCGAGATTCACAATCTCCCATCCTTCTTCACCCAGTGAGTTCAGGTATTTGTCCACTTCTGGTCGATCCTTGCCCCGGAAGATACCACCTCCCGCAACATCCTTTGAGTCAACAATCTTGTATTCCCATTTTTTCATGTCATTTCTCCGGGTAACGTGCGTTCCGCTAGGGAGGATGGATCCTTTCTGGGATTGTGCCAAGCAAAATATGCACAGTTAACGCTCGAAACATTGATTTCCAGCAGCTTGCGACTGAACATTTTTGTTCCAGATGATCCCGTCTTCCATCTTCTCGGCTTCGTCCTGCGGCAAGCCGATGCCCATGAACGGCTGAAACCACGCCCAGACGAACCACAGGTGGATTTTCCAGCCACGCAAGTGCGGGCGCGACGATCTAAAAAGAATCCATGAAACCCACTTTCCGAGTTGATTTTTTCCGAACCTGCCGGATCATCCCCCACCCGTCACCCTATGCCTGCGCGCCACCCTTCATCCGCCCCCATCCTGACCGAATTCCCAGGCCCGTTGAACGATCCGGCCCGGCAAGCCGAAACCTGTCAGGCCTATCTGACCGGACAGGAACAGGCGATCCACCAACGCCACCAACTGGGAGCCGGCGGGCTGAATGTCGCCCGGGCGCGGGCCGCCATGTTCGACCGACTGCTCGAAGCCCTGCACGCCAATATCCCGGCAGCCACCCCCGAGTCGGCGATCGTGGCGATCGGTGCCTACGGCCGGGCCGCCCTCAACCCGCAGACCGCGGTCCGCTTCCTGCTCCTCGTCGCGGCTGCGGACGCCGGTGCCGGTCCCTCCATCGAATCCTTCGCCGCCTCCCTCGCCGCCCTCGACCTCGACCCGAGCCAGCCCGCCGCCACCCCGGACACCTGCATCGCAGCCGCCCGGAGCGACTTCGGATTCGCCACCGCCTTGCTGGATGCCCGGTTCGTGGCCGGCTCCACCACCTTGTTCCAACAACTAACGGACCTGGTCTCCACGACCCTGATCGGTTCCGATCCGGACGGGTTTGCCGCCCGCTGCCAGCGGCGCCTCCACAGCCGCCACCACCGCTATTCCGACACCGTATTCCTCCAGGAACCGAACGTGAAGGAAAGCTGCGGCGGCTTGGACGACTACCACTCGATGCGCTGGATCTGCCGCCTCCAACCCGGCTCCAACGACCTCGAGTCCCCGGCCGGCGAGGACGTCCTGACAGAATCCGCCCGGCAGGAAATCCACACCGCCGTCGATTTCCTCCACCGGATCAGAAACGAACTGCACTACCACACCGGGGCCCCCACCGACCGCCTCACCCTGATGCTTCAGGGCGTCGTTGCCGAGACCTTCGAATACCCGCAACGTGACATCCTGCGCCGCACGGAGGCCCTCATGCGCGACTACTACCGCCACACCCTCGCGCTCTATCAACACACCCGCCTGATCGTCGAACATTGCCGCCCCGGGCGGCAACCCGGACCGGACCAGCCCGCCGGGGAAGCCAGCGAGCGCTTCGATGGATTCGTCGCCCGCGGCGGTCTGCTCGAGCCGGCGATGGAAACCCCGTTCGCTGCGGACCCGAACCGTCTGATGCGGGCCTTCCTCCACTGCCAGATCCGCCGGCTGACCCCCAGCCCGGCGCTTTGCCAACTGATTGCCGCCCGGCTCCCACACCTCGACCGCTCCTTCCGCCACTCCAAGGCCAACCGCGAGACCTTCCAAGCCATCCTCGAGCGCAAGGGCGAGGTCGCCTCCATCCTCCGCCTCATGCACGGCAACGGCGTACTCGGCCGCTATCTACCCGAATTCGGAGCCCTCGACGGCCTGGTCCAGCACGAGTTTTTCCACCGCTACACCGCCGACGAGCACACTCTCCGCTGCACCGAGGAACTCGACCACCTGATCACGGAAAACCGCCCCGACCGGGAAATTTTCCGGCGGCTGCTCCACGAGATCACCGATCCCTTCGCCCTCTACCTCGCGGCTATCCTGCACGATACCGGACGGGCCGAAAACGCCAGCGAGCACATCGACGGCTCGACCGTACTCGCTGCCAAGCTCTGCCACCGTTTGCAAATCCAAGGCCCGCGCCGGTCCCTGATCATGTTCCTGGTGGGCAACCATCTGACGCTCTGGCGCACCGCCACCACCTGCAACCTGGAGGATCCGGAGGTGATCGCCGAATTCGCCGCCGTGGTCAAAACCGTGCCCCAACTCGACGCCCTGCTGCTGTTCACCTTCGCCGATTCCAACGCCACCTCTCCCGATGCCTGGAACGGCTGGAAACAAAGCCTCATCCTGCAACTCCACGCCGCCACCCGCCGGTTCATCGAAGGGGGTGGCCGCGAGACCTACGCCAGCCAACTCGAATCCGACCTCCGCGCCCTGCACGATGAAGTCATCGCCCTGTTGCGCCCGGAATACCACGAGCACATCGACCGCCACTTCGCCCTGATGCCCGCAGCCGCCTTCCACTACCGGGAAGCCCGCCAGATCGCCGTTCAGATCCGCACCGTCCGCCATTTCCTGAAAGCCGCCCGGTCCAGACCATCATCCGCCCCTCCGAGCATCAAGTGGCTCGACTACCCGCGAAGGGGATACACCGAGCTGATCCTCGCCACCCATGATCGACCACTGCTCCTCGAACAACTCTGCTGCGCCCTTGCCGCGTGCCAAATCAACATCCTCTCCGCCGACTTCTTCACCCGGACCGATCACGTGGTCGTCGATGTGTTCCGGGTCTGCACCGCAGACTTCGAAATCGTGGCCGACCCCGCCCTGCGCGAGGGCTTCCTCGATTGCTTTAAGACCATTCTCAAGGCGGAGCAACACGATCCAAAACGCTACCTTCACCACCTGTCCGCAGGTTCGGGCACCGGCAGCGGACCCGACATCCCGACCCGGGCTGCCGTCTCCAACCACCTCCACCCCAACTGCACCACCGTCGAAATCCAGGCCGTGGATCGGATCGGCATCCTCCATGATCTCTTCCTCACGATCAACCAACACGGCCTCACCACCGCCCACGCCCGGATCTGCACCGAGAAAGGCGTGGCGACAGACACCCTGTACATTACCACTCAAAATGGCGGAAAAGTGACCGACTTGGACCTGCTTGAGCGCCTTGGCCGCCAGCTTTCGGTCCTCGCAGGCGCCCCGGAACAGACCGGATAAGCCCATAAACACCCGGTTTTTAGGAAAATCTTCACTTTCTCGCATAAACTCGACACTTTATCCTTGGCAAGCTGCGGTTCTTCTTGCAACTTTCGCCTCCGCCCGCTTCCGGGCGTACGAATCGACCCCTCATCATGGCCGTAGCTATCAGACTCAACCGAAAAGGCACCAAAGACCGCCCGTATTATAAAATCGTCGCTGTGGACAGCCGCAAGCGCCGCGACGGGCGTTACATCGAACAACTTGGCACCTACGACCCCCTGGTCGAAGGCACCAACTATTGCATCGATCTCGAAAAAGCTGACAAATGGCTTTCCGTAGGTGCCAAACCTTCAGAAACCGTCGCCAGCATCATCCGCAAAGCGCGCACCGCCACGACCAAGGGCTAAGCTCCCGTCCATTCTCCTGTTTTTCCCAAGCGGCCGCATTCCCCAGTCGGGCATGCGGTCGTTTGTTTCGGTCAGCCCCGTGGCCGCGCTGGTCACAGCGCGCGGGAAGCGGAAATCCAGCTACCTAACACCCTAGCAATTCCGCCGCATTCCGCTCCATCCGCTCCGCGAGTTCGGCCACCTCCCGCCCCAGCGCCGCAGCCAGCCCCATGCCGATCCGCGGCAGATTGGCCGGATGGTTGGCCTGCCCCGGCAGTGGGTGATTCACCCACTCCGCCGGCGGCAACCCGGTCGGGGCGTCCGTCTCTAACACGATCCGCTCCGGAGGCAGCTTCCGAAATGTTTCCACCGCCTTGCGCCGCCGTGGCTCCAACAACGAACCGTTGCACGAAAACCACGCCCCCATTCGCGCCAAACGCAGCGCCGTTTCCACCGAACCGCTGTAGCCATGCATCAGGAAACGCGGCGGCGGCGGCTCCTTTGTGAGTGCTTCAAACAAGCCG
>JAIPKB010000092.1 GCA_021733795.1 Akkermansiaceae bacterium
GGGGTACTTTTTTTGGGGGAAACGTTTGCGGGCGCAAGGAAATCGCCCTCGGAGGTGAACTAGGACCCCGACGCGGGTGGCGCTCGCTCCGGAGATCCGGACGTGGAGGCACAAGAATCCACGACGATGAACGTGTTGTGCATGCACGGTGGCACGATAGACCGGGGGGGAAGGGGGCGCGCGGGTTCAACCGCGCCAAGGCTGGCTGGCGATTTCATGATGTCGGGGGGAACAGGCTGTGAAACAACGAACGATGACGATGGATCTGGGTGGATCGCAGTGAAAGAGGGGGGAATCACCGAACGCGTTGGAAGTCTCGCCGAATGGAATATCAATGTCAACCACTTTTTTAAAAAAAATTTATTTTTCCTGTCACTTCCTCATAAATGCGCCTGTTTGATCGTGGAAGTGGCGGCTTGTCGGCACCGGTTTGATCAATAGATCACATTGACTTCGGCGAGGCTGGTGAAATCCCCGTGATGGGAACTCAGGGACTCGATCCGCAAGTGGCGCGTGCTGACGCGGCCCGAAAAGCGGACGGTCTGGGGCTCTGCGATATCAGGCAGGTCGCCCTTCTTGACTTGCTTCCAGGCCACGCCTTCGGCACGGGTCCAAATCACGAAATCCTTGATGCGGCCGTTAACGCCCGAGGTCCTGCCGGTCAACTTGAGCCCGGAGACCGAGATCACCCGTCCGAAGTCGATACCCAAGGTGTGGGGATGCCGGTTTTCCTTTGTCGAGGTGTCCCAAGGGGTGTGCCAATTCGACCCAGCATCGCCATCAATGGCCTTTTCCGGTTCCCCTCCCGGCTGGTTGCCGCTGGAGGTGACTTGCCAATTTTTGCCGCCGCCGAGTTTGTCGGCGACGGTTTCGAGCGCGGGGGAGAGTCCGTCGGGATAAGGGATGCCGGTGATGTGGGTGTAAAACGCCTTGGCATTCCCCTTGACCGCTTGCACTTCCTCTTCGACCTCCCGTTGCAGCGTGCCCTGGCCCTGTTGCTTCAAGCGAGCGGCTTCATCCTGGAGGCTGCGGCGGTACTTGACGGCGAGCGAGGCCAGCTCGGCCTGATAGGCGGAGTCCTGCTTGGTTTGCCGGGCAAGGTGGGTTTAGAGCACGATGGTCAGTTCCGGAGACAAGCTGTCGCGCGGGATGTTCGATGGAATGCGGCCCCCGGTGATATAGGAGGTCATCAGCAACCTGGAGGGCGTCGGCATTCATGGCAGGCAGCGATGGAAACCGGACCTGAGACCCGGCGGCCGGGCCGGTGATCCGGCAGAATCAGACCCAACACGGATGTTTGTAGCAGATTCATCGGAAATGAGCTAAATTGGATAGTAGCCTTTCCGCCCCCCGAGGCCAAGGAGAATCTGCAAAGCGCGTGATTTTTCCGGCAGCGGGAGTCTTAAGTGAGGTCGCCATTCAGGACCCTCTGCCAAAGTACGATGAAGACCAAGCCCATTGTCTGAGGTTGATGCGAATGGCCAATTTCCCGATTTGGCCGTCGATTTGGATTGATTTTCCAACGCTCCCTGAATACACTACCCCCGCCGCTCCCCGGACGGTCGCAGTCCGGTGCAAGCCGGGTTGAGGAAAGTCCGGACACCATAGGGCAACGCGCCTTGTGAAAGCAAGGAACGGCGGTTTCAAGACCGTCGGATGGAAAGTGCAACAGAAAGAATACCGCCGATGGCCCGCAAGGGCACAGGTAAGGGTGAAATGGTGGAGTAAGCGCCCACCGCGCCAAGGGCAACCGCGGCGGCACGGCAAACCCCGCGTGGTGCAAGACAGAACAGGGGAAGGGCTGCCCGTCCGTTCCATCCCCGGGTATTAGTCGCACCCCGCGCCAGCGGGGCGCCCCGCTCCGGCGGGGTGAGAGAAATGACCGTCCATTCCCGCGCGAGCGGGAGGGACAAAATCCGGCTTACAGGGGAGCGGCACTTCCTCTTCCGGATGACTTGACATCCCCCCGGTCCACCGCCCTATCCTCCGCCCCCACGATGGCCATCAACCCGCCCCGCAGTCCTGTCAAAGTAATCGACTCCCACACCGGAGGCGAACCCACCCGCGTGGTCGTCGCCGGCGCTCCCGACCTCGGCCCCGGTCCCCTCGCGGAGCAGTTGGAATGTTTCCGTCTGCAACACGACGGTTTCCGCCGCGCGGTGATCCTCGAACCCAGGGGCTCCGAGGTTCTCGTCGGTGCGCTGCTTTGCGAACCCCACGCGCCGGACTGCGCCGCGGGTGTGATCTTTTTCAACAACGTCGGCTACCTCGGAATGTGCGGACATGGCTTGATCGGCCTGGTCGCCACCCTCGCCCACCTCGGCCGCATCTCCCCGGGCGTCCACCGGATCGACACCCCGGTCGGCGTGGTCGAGGCCGTGCTCCACCCCTCCGGCGAGGTTTCTCTAACCAACGTGCCGAGCCGCCGCACCGTGCGCGACCTGGTGATCAACGTTCCCGGTCACGGCGACGTCCGCGGCGACGTCGCTTGGGGCGGCAACTGGTTCTTCCTGGTCAGCTCGCCCAAACCGGAACTCGACCTCGCCCGGCTCGAGCCGCTCACCCGGCTCGCCCGCGACATCCGCACCGCCCTCAATACCGGACCTCATCCGGAAATCGACCACATCGAATTGTTCGGCCCCGGCCAGTGCGGCGGCGACTCCCGCAACTTCGTGCTCTGCCCCGGCCTCGCCTACGACCGCTCACCCTGCGGCACCGGCACCAGCGCCAAACTCGCCTGCCTCGCCGCTGAGGGACTCCTCGCCGAAGGGGCGGAATGGCGGCAGGAGAGCATTGTCGGCTCCAGCTTCCGCGGTGCCTTCCGTTGGCTCGACCGCGACCGCGGCGAAATCTCACCCACCATCAGCGGCCGTGCCTTTGTCACCGGAGAAACCACCCTGTTGTTCGATCCAGCCGACCCCTTCGCCGCCGGCATTGCGGCGGACCTGGCGACCTAACAAACAACTCCATGTCCAAGCATCTGGTCATTCTCGGCGGCGGTGTGAGCGGTCTGGCGGCGGCGGAAGCCTGTGCCAAGCGCGGCCACCGGGTCACCCTCATCGAACGTCACGGCCCCACCCGCACGGGTTGCTCCTACGGCAACGCGGGGATGGTGGTGCCCAGCCATTTTGTACCGATGGCCGCCCCCGGCATGGTGGGGCTGGGCCTCAAGTGGATGTGGAATCCGGAGTCGCCATTTTATATCAAACCCCGGCTGGACCCGGCCCTCGCCCGCTGGGGCCGCCTGTTCGTCAAGTCCGCCACCCGGGCCCACATCGAGCGCTGCGCCCCGCTGCTGCGCGACCTCCATCTCGCCAGCCGCGAGGCCTATCAAGCCTTCGCCAGCGAGGGCGGCGACATCGGTTTGGTCAGCGAAGGGCTCATGATGTTGTGCAGGCAACCCCATACCCTGGACGAGGAGGCGGCGATGGCCGCCAAAGCCGAATCGCTCGGCATTCCCGCCCGGGTGTTGGATTCCGCCGCCGCCGCCCGCCTCGATCCGGGCATTACGATGGATATCGCAGGTGCCGTCCACTACCCGAAGGACTGCCACCTTTCACCCGAGCGCTACCTCGCCGCCCTCCAACGCCGCGCCGCCGACCTCGGCGTGGAGTTCCTCTGGCAGACCGAGCTGCGTGAATTCATCCGCGACGGCCGCCGCATCCGCGCCGCACTCACCAGTGCCGGTGAGATCGCCGGAGACGGGTTCATCCTCTGCGGCGGCATCTGGTCGGAGCGGCTCATCCGCCGGCTTGGCCTCCGGCTGCCGATGCAGGCGGGCAAGGGCTACAGCGTCACCCTGCCCGCCCCGGTGCAGCTCCCCCGGCTGTGCTCGATTCTAACCGAAGCGCGGGTGGCGGTCACCCCGATGGGCGGAGCACTGCGCTTCGGCGGCACCATGGAAATGGCCGGCCTCAACGAAACCGTCACCCCCCGCCGGGTGGAGGGGATCCTGCGCGCCGCCAGTCAATATTTCCCCGCCTTCGAGCGCACGCATTTCGACGGCCTGCAACCCTGGCACGGCCTGCGCCCATGCTCGCCGGACGGCATGCCCTACCTCGGCCGCACGGCCGCCGCGGACAACCTCCTCGTCGCCACCGGCCACGCGATGATGGGCTTGAGCATGGGCCCCGTCACCGGTGCCATCATCGCCCGCCTGGCGGATGACGAGCCACCGGGCTTCGACCTCACCCTGCTCCACCCGGACCGCTTCGCCTGAACAACCCGCCGGCAGCGGACGTTCACTCCCCCACTTCAAGCGCCTCTTTGATCGAGGTACAGAGGTATTCCATGTTGTGGGAGGTGATACCGGCCACGTTGATCCGGCCGCCTCCCACGATGTAGATGCTCTTGCGCTCGCGAAGGAACGTCACCTGGGCCGTGCCCAGCCCGCTGAACGAGAACATCCCCTTCTGCCGCGCAATGAACGAATAATCCCCCGGCACCCCGTGTTCCGCCAGCGCCGCCACAAACCGCGAGCGGAGGGCTGCGATATGCCGGCGCATCCCGTCCAACTCGCCCACCCACTGGTGCCGCAACGTCTCATTGGTGAGGATCGTCTTCACAATCAAACCTCCGTGGGCCGGCGGATTCGAATAGTTCACCCGGATGGCAATCTCCACATTGCTGAACGCGCTGGCCGCAACCTCCGCGGAACCGGCCACCAGGGTGAGCGCCCCGGTGCGGTCCTGATAGAGCCCGAAGTTCTTTGAAAACGAACTGGCGATCATGAACTCGGGACACACCTGCGCAAATGCCAGCACCCCCGCGCGATCCTCTTCCAACCCGTCGCCATACCCTTGATAGGCAAAATCCAGGAACGGCAGCCAGCCGCACCGCCCCGCAATCTCCGCCACGATCCCCCATTGCGCGGCATCCAGATCCACCCCGCTCGGATTGTGGCAACAGGCATGGAGCAACACAATGTCACCGGCCGGCACCGTCTCCAGCACCTCGCACATCCGCGCGAAATCCAGGCCCTTGCCCGCCGCATCGTAATAGGGATAGTCCGCAGTGACAAAGCCGGCCGCACCAAACACCCCCTTGTGGTTGGCCCAGGTCGGCGTGCTCATCCACACCTTTGCTGCGGGCAGCGCCTTCCTCAGAAAATCCGCCCCCACCCGCAGCGCCGCCGTCCCGCCCGGCGTGTGCGCGGTCCGCGCCCGTCCGGTCCGCACCACCGGATGGTCCACACCGAAAACCAACTCCCGCACGCACGCACCATACTCGGGAGCCCCGCTGATCGGCATATACGACTTGCTCGTCGCACTCTGCAGGATCAACGCCTCCGCCGCCTTGACCGAGGCAAGAATCGGCGTGTTGCCGGCATCATCCTTGAACACACCCACTCCCAGATTGACCTTGAGTGGATTCGGATCGTTCTTCCATGCATCGGTCAGACCAAGGATGGCATCGGGGGGAGCGGGGAGGAGCATGTCGAACATGGCCGGATGGTCCGCGCCACCTCCCTGCTTGTAAAGAAAAATTCCATCAAAAAACGGGCGGGGAGCCCGAGGACTCCCCGCCTGTCATAAAACACCCGGTCGGCCGGATCCGTTGAAACCGGGAACCCCGGCTTCAGTACGGATCTCCGGCCGCCGATGTTTGGTTAGCCCTTCTTGGCGGCCTTCTTCGCAGGAGCCTTCTTGGCTACGACCTTCTTGGCTACGGCCTTCCTGGCTACGGCCTTCTTGGCTACGACCTTCTTGGCTGCGGCCTTCTTGGCGGGCGCCTTCTTGGCAGCGGCCTTCTTGGCAACGGCCTTCTTGGCAGGTGCCTTCTTGGCAGGAGCCTTCTTGGCAGGAGCCTTCTTGGCAGGTGCCTTCTTGGCAGGTGCCTTCTTGGCAACCTTCTTGGCAGGTGCCTTCTTGGCAGGTGCCTTCTTGGCAGGTGCCTTGGCAGGTGCCTTCTTGGCGGGTGCCTTCTTGGCGACCTTCTTAGCGACCTTCTTTGTTGCTTTCTTTGCGGGCATGGTTCTGTGTTGTTTTAGTTGTTGTTCTATTCTTGTTTTCTCTTCCGGCGATAAACCGCCGGTGGAGAGGATTGCGAGAACCGCCTCAGCGAGACGCCCTCCGAAAACATTCGTGACCAACTCCGCCACCGCCCGCCCCACGACCACCCCGCGGTCGCATCCCGCCTCGAACACATGAGCCCTGCCCACCACCTCATGCCGCACCAGATTCTTGCGCTCCAGATTCTGCATCACGGTCAGCACCGTGGTGTAGGCGCGCTCCCGCGCATCCGGCAACGCCCCATGCACCTCCGCCACCGTCGATGGTCCACGGCTCCACAAAACCGTTAGGGCCTGGAGTTCGAGGTTCGAGGGTTGGATGGTGTTGCGCGGCATTTGCGGTTGCTTGTTGTCAAATAGAATCTAACAGCCATTCGACGTCAAGCGGTAATGCTTGATCCGCAAATAAAAATTTCGCGGCCGGATTTTTAAAAAATCCTTTTCTACTACGTTAGCCGTAGTTAACCGGTCAGGGCGCGGGATCCCCGTCCCCGAGCAACGGACGCCGGATCGCCGGATCGATTTTCCGCAGGGCGACCCACAGTGACTCATCCGTCGGATCACCGTTGAAGAGAATCGTTCCATCCAACCCCACCAGCACCATGGTGGGAAAGCCACGCACCCGCAACCGGCGGAGCAGCGGCCGCCCGTCATCGTCGATCAACCAAGCACCGGGCGGCGTTGCACCGAGATCCTTGATAGATCCGGCGGCGTCCTTGAGGATCTTCTCCCCACCCTCCGGCAGGATCGAGGCGACCGCCACACCCCTGGCCGTGAGGGCTCTGGCGGTGATGGTGAAATCCGGCATCCCGGCTTCGCTGCCATCACTCCACGGCGACCAGAAATGCAGCAACAGCGCCTTGTTGCCGCCGATGATTTTTTTGAGAGATTGCGAACCTTCGGCGTTGATAGTTTTGAAGCGGGCGTCGAAGTCGATCCGGACCGCGCGCATCGCCTCCTCCAAGCGCAGCCGTTCGATGTGTGGTGCGAAGGCGGCACCCTGCTGCGGACTGAGCCAGAAGGCCTCGGTGATGTGCTGCTTGAACGCGGTTTTGTCTCCCTGTTTGAGTGCGGTCAGCGCCTTGAGATACTCGCCCACGGCGAGCCAGTCTTCCCGCGCCGCGAAGATCCCGGAGTCCTCGATTTTGAACGTCGCCGAGAGCCTGGTGAAATCCGGCAGCAGTCCGGCGATGCCATCGTCATCGTGGCCGTCCACCAAAAAGAGAAAGCGCGCCTCGAAGATGGCCTGCTCGCTCACCCCGGCCTTGCGGGCCTTGTCGATCGAGCGCTGCAACGCCGCCGGTGATTCGCGTTCCGAGAGCAGTTGTTCGAGCGCGGCA
Source organism: Akkermansiaceae bacterium (assembly GCA_021733795.1). Lineage (GTDB taxonomy): Bacteria > Verrucomicrobiota > Verrucomicrobiia > Verrucomicrobiales > Akkermansiaceae > Luteolibacter. The sequence goes on from JAIPKB010000092.1 coordinate 7,351, forward strand.
TCCCGTTGCACCACGTCCACCGGGGTGGCCGTTGCGGGCGGGTTGGCGGGGCCGTCCGCCGCCGGCGGCGCGGCATGCAACAGCGGACCTAGCAACAGGCAGGTGATGAGCGGGCGCATGGGGAAAGAACAATGCCGCCGGCAGCAATCCGCTGCCAGCGGCAACAGGGATTGGATCAATGGGCGGGGATGATCAGTGTTTTGCCGAGCACCACGATGTCCTTGGTCATGTTGTTGGCCTTTTTGATGGAGGCCATCGGCACCTTGTATTTGTTGGCGATGCCGGAAAGCGTGTCGCCTTTGACCACCACATGGGCGGTGGCTGCGGTACCGGTGGCTGCGGCAGCGGAGGACGCACCCGCAGGCATCACCGGTGCCACTCCGGCCGGATCGATCACGGCAGCACCGCCATCCTCGTATGCGGCGGGCGTGTCATAGACTGGATTGGCCACATCACCCGCCTGATAGGGAGCGTTGGCCGCGCGGCCGCCATCGGGCGTGCCGTAGGGGTTGGAGGTGTCGTAACTGTCTTTCTGCGGAGCGCAGGAGACGATTGCGGCGGCGAGCGCCGGGAGGGCGAGGAAACGGATCGGGTTCATGGTGTGGTCTTGGAGGGTCTGGTGTTGGGATGGTGACCGGCACCCGGGTGGGAGCACGGCCGCTTGCAATTGAAACGGGCGAACAGGCGGAGTTTATTCAATTCCCATTCGAATGAAATCTAAAAAACCGCTCTGCGGTGGATTCGGTGTGGACGGCGAGCGCGGCGAGCGTTTCACCACGCACCCCGGCGATGCGCTCGGCGATGTGCCGCACATAGGCCGGCTCGTTGCGCTGGCCGCGGTGCGGCTCGGGCGCGAGGTACGGCGAATCCGTCTCCAGCATGAAGGAACCCGCAGGGCAACGTGCGATGGTCTCGCGGACATCGCCCGCGTTCTTGAAGGTGCTCACTCCACCGAATGACACCAGCCCGCCCAACCCGAGCACCCGCCCGGCGTTTTCCCACGGCCCGATGAAACAATGGAAAACCGCCCTCACCGCGCGATGGTACTCTATATAAATAGCGAGGGCGTCTTCAAACGAGGCGTGCCCGGCCCGGTCTCGGGTGTGGATGACCACATTGAGTCCCACCGTCGCCGCCAACTCGAAGTGCTGACGCAGCATCGTCCGCTGGCGTTCGCGGAACGCCTCTTCCTCCCAACCTTCCGGCGCGGGATGATAATAATCCAAGCCCGTCTCCCCGATCGCGCACACCCGCGGGTCGCTGGTGAACTCCGCCAGCCGCGCGGTCGCATCATCGGGCGCGTGATGCACATCGCAGGGGTGGATCCCGATGCAGGCGTGAACACCCGGCGTTTCCGCCAGTTTGAGATGAGCGGCCATATCCTCCAACGAGGTGGCAAGCGTGACCCTCCGCGTCACTCCGGCGGCATCTGCCCGCGCGAGCACGCGCGGGATTTCGTCCGCCCTGAAACGATGGGAAACCAAGTGGCAGTGGGAGTCGGTAAACATGGGAAAAGCAAGTGGCAGCAAACGTGCGGAGCGAGGATAGAGCGCCACCCCGCCGATGGCCAGCAACTATTGCCGGGCGACGGCATCCAGCAACGCCCTCACCTTCGCGAAATCCTTGACCCCTGGTGCGGTCTCCGCGCCCGAGGCCACATCGAGCGCGGCGGGCCTCACCGCCTTGATCGCCTGCGCGGCGTTTTCCGGCACGATCCCACCGGCCAGAATGAGCGGCAGTCCGGGATGCCGCTCGCGGAATTCCAAAGCGACGTTCCAATCAAACACCTTCCCCGTGCCGCCATACACGCCCGGCGCGTGCGCATCCAACAACACCGCCGCCGCCCCATACTCATCCGCGCGGTCCAGTTCATCCATCGTCCTCACGCCGATGGCTTCCACGAACGGCCCGCCCGCGACACCAAAGGGTGCGGCAGCCGCCGGCGTTTCATCGCCGTGGAGTTGGATCACGTCCAACAGCCCGTCGCGATAAAGCCGCAGCGGCAGCGCCGCCGGCGCGTTGACAAACACGCCCACGCGCAGGATCCGTCCCGCGTACTCCTTGAGCCACCCCGAATCCTCCGGCGCGTGATAGCGTTTCGATCCCGGCCAGAAGTTCACCCCCAGCGCGTCCACGCCGAGCGCCACCAACTCCGCCGCATCCCCCTCCCGGGTGAGGCCACAGATCTTCAGCGAAACAACAGACGGATCCAGCAATCGTTCAAGCGCAGTCACGGGAGAACTTTACACGGAAAGCGGGAGATGGAAATCCGGAAGTTCCAGCCACCTCCGGGACGGCCCTCCCCATCGTGGCTGCGTGGCTGCGTGGCTGCGTGGCTGCGTGGCTGCGTGGCTGCGTGGCTGCGTGGCTGCGTGGCTGCGTGGCTGCGTGGCTGCGTGGCTGCGTGGCTGCGTGGCTGCGTGGCTGTGTGGCTGTGTGGCTGTGTGGCTGTGTGGCTGTGTGGCTGTGTGGCTGTGTGGCTGTGTGGCTGTGTGGCTGGCGTGGCTCGCGTGGCTGGCGCGGCTCGCGCCAGGCCGTCTGGGTGGCGGCTCGCCACCTGAATTCATTCATCCATTACTCCATCCACACCCAAAACCTAACCGCCGCACACGCCTGATCGACCACTCCACCGCCACCCGCAAAAGAGCGCCTCGTCAAGCGCCACGGTAGGGCTGGGCGGCCTCGCCCCGCCCTGACTGCCCCGAGGGTGCGGTGGGCATGAAGAGCTTGTGGGCGAGGTGCCGTTTTGGAGGAAGACTCGGCGCGAGCCGCGCCGAAGACGGCCTGCGGCGAGACGCCACAGCCACGACGGCCTGCGGCGGGGGCGCCACAGCCACGACGGCCACCGCCACGCCGAGAGCCAGCCAGCTCCGGTGCATTTGTCATTGCTTTCGGCGGCGGCTGCCATAAAGCTGCCCCCCGCAGCCACATGAAATTGCTTTGGGTCATGATGTTCAAGGAACTGAAGGGGTACTATCTGACCCTGTTCGGGTGGGTGGTGCTGGCCCTGGTGGCGGTGATGCAGGGGTTTTCCCTGTCCACCGCGATGAAGGGGTTCCGGGACACGCCGGTGAAGGACAGCCTGGTTTACGTGGCGTTCCACACCCCGTTGTTCTGGTTTTATTTCCTGTTTATTTTCCCACTGATCACGATGCGGTTGTTCGCCGAAGAGGAACGGGCGGGCACGCTGGAGCCGTTGTTGACCGCGCCGGTGCGCACCTGGCAGGTGGTCGCCTCCAAATACCTCGCGGCGATGGTCTTCTACACCCTGTTGTGGATGCCCTGTTTCATCCAATTCAAACTCTTCGACTGGGTCACCGACGTGCCGACGGCCTGGGACTACGGCGCGCTGGGCGGGGCATTCGCCATCATCATGCTGATGGGGGCCGCCTACACTGCGGTCGGTTGCCTGGCCTCCGCGCTGACCTCCAGCCAGATCGTCGCCGGGCTGCTGACGATCGGCTTGCTGATGCTCCAGTATTTCGTCGGTTATGTGACGGTGATCTGGGGTGAGTCCTTCGCCGGAGCGGCGTTTTTCCACTATATTTCGGCGCAGCGCCACCTCCACTACTTCGCGAGCGGACTGGTGGACAGCCGACCGTTCGTATATTTCCTGAGTGTCACGGTGTTTCTGTTGTTTTTAACCTACCAAGTGGTGGACTACCGGCGTTGGCGCCATTGAAATTCCACCTCGTTCCGCCCATGCCATCCTCCCAGCCCGATTCCACGGACCCGCCCACCCGGTCGCTCAACCGCTGGGGGATCGGCACCCTCAGTGCGGTGCAATTGGTCCTGCTCGCGGTCTGCCTGTTTGCCGCCAACTACCTCTCGGCCGTGTATTACGTGCGTGCCGATTTGAGCCGCGGGGCCGACTACACCCTCTCGCAATCCACCAAGCGCTATCTGGCGTCCGATGCGCTTTCATCGCGGGAAAAGCCGGTGAAATGGATCATGGCCTTCCGCCGGACGCAGCCGTTTCACGACCGGGTGCGCGCCCTGGCGGAGGAATACGTCCGCTTGTCCAAGGGCAACATCGAGCTGGAGGTGGTGGACCCCCTGCGGAGTCCGGACCGGGCGGCCCAGGTGATGGCCTCCTACGAGCTGTCGTTTGCGGCGGACGTGATCATCATCGACGCCCGCACCACCGAAGGCAGCGCCGTCGTCACCGACACGCTCGGCACCCATGAACTCAATCCGCACGTCAAGCTGGTGCTGGCGGAGCAGATGATCAGCCACGAAACCGACCGGCAGAGCCAGCGGCGGCCCAAGGGGTTCCTCGGCGAGGATCTGCTGACCGCCAATCTGGTGGAGGCAATCGAGGGCCGCCCGCGCACGTTGTTGTTCCTGGCCGACAAGAGCCGGATCGACGCGCAGGGCGTGGATTCGCCCTGGCGGACGCTCGAGGGCACGCTGCGGCTCCAAAACATCCAGCTCAAGGCGGTCAACCTGTCCGGGCTGGAAAACATCCCGGAAGATGCCCAAGGCGTGGCGCTGGTGGCCCCGCAATACGACCTAACCGACGCTGAGGTGGAGGTGCTCGCGCGTTACTGGAGCCGGCCGCGGGCGGCGCTGTTGATTCTGCTGGAACCCGGGACCGTGCTGCCGAAGTTGAAAGGGTTCCTGCGCGCCAACGGCGTGACGCCACGCAACGACCGGCTCGTTTTCAAAAACAAGGACAAGCTCGAAACCAAGGCCCGCGGCACCTTTGGGTACAACATCGACTTCATCCAGGATCTGGCTGGCCAGACCAGCGAGTTCGAGGGTGCCAGTGCCTCTCTGGAAGTGCGGGAGAACGCCGATGATCTGCTGAACCGCAAGATCTATCCGTGGGGCCTGTTCCAAGTGAGCGACGGCTTCTGGGGGGAGACCCGGTTCGGCGAAGGCGGGGAAGCCTTCGACAAGGTGGAGGACTACGCCAGCCCCTTGTTTCTGGCGGCAAGCGTGGCCCACGGCGACATGACGAATGAAAAGCTCGCCAGCGAGGTCTCCCGGATGGTGGTGGTGGCCAACACCGACTTTTTGAAAGGAGAAAACCGCCGCGCCGAAAACATCGACTTCCTCGCTTGTTCGGTCAACTGGCTGGTGGGCCGTGACGCCCTCACCGGGGTGGGACCCCGGTCGCTGAGACTCTACAAGCTGCCCTTGCTCGACGCGCAGGTGGCATTCATCAACCGCGTTAATTTATTTTTCCTGCCTGCCGTTTTCGGGGTGTTGGGACTGATGGTTTGGTCCTCGCGCCGCGCCTGATCCACATGCGCTCATTGTCCTTCACGCTCGTTCTGCTGGTGACCGCCTCGCTGTTGGGCGGGGTGGCCGGGTGGTGCATGTTCAATGGCGACCTGGGAGCGCTGCTCGGCGTGCCGCCCACCGCCCCCGGTGCCCAACTCTACTCCACGTTCCGCCCGGAGGAGGTTCGGAAAATCCAGATATCCACGCGCAATGCCAACGCCGAGTTCATCAAGACCAGCAACGGCTGGATGGCGACCCGGCCGTGGCAGGACCGGATGGACCCGGATGCGGCCATGGCCATCATCGGCTTCACCCTGGGCATGAGGGTGGAGGATTCCGCAGAACTGGACGAAGTCCCGCAGTCCGAGTCCGGGCTATCCGTGGATCAAGCGGTGGCGATCCGGCTCGAGGGCGAGGACGGCGGGGCACTGGCGAAATACCGGATCGGCAAACGCTCGCTCTGGCTGGCCCGGAGTGCCGATGACTCGGAGCGGAATCCCACGGTTTTCGTGCAACCGATGGACAAGCACCGCAAGAGTCATGTGTACATCTGTGCCGGGGATATCCACTCGGTGTTTCGCAACAATCTGGGGTTTCTCCGCGATCACCACCCGTTCTTCTTCCACCCCCTGTTATTGCGGGAGATCCGGATCCGCAGCCCGAAAGGGGAAATGACCCTCACCCGGTCCTCGACAGACCCCAAGAGCGCCTGGCAGATCACCAAACCACTGGAACTGCGCACGGATACAGAGGCGATCGACTCGCTCATTAAGAGACTCGGCAAGCTGGCGGCGGTCACGGTGACGGATCATCCGACCACCCCGGCTTCCGCGCTGCCCGCTACAGAAATACAGATTGCGCTGGCGTATTTCAACACCGAAGCCGTTTCGGTGCTGGACGTTGGAACGCCCGAGTCGCCTACGGCACGTGATGTCCGCGCCACTGTGAGTGATCGTCCCGGCACCGTGTTTTCGCTGCCGCTTAAACCGGAGCGGAATCTGGTTTCGCTCGCGGACATTCCCACCACCGTCAACGACCTGCGTGATCCGACGCTCACCCACCTCAATCCGGCCGGGCTTCATACGGTTTTGATCCAACCCGCCACCGGCCAGAGCATCGAACTCACCCGGGAAGGCGAAAAACTGTGGACCACCCGCATCGACGGCGCCAAATGCAAGGCCAACGAAGTACGCCTCTACGAACTGCTCACCACCATGACCGAGCAGCGGGCGATCGGTTTCGAATCCGATGCCGCCACCGATTTTTCACCGTGGGGGCTCGACCGGCCGGTACTCAAGCTCTCGTTCATCGCACGGGACAGCCGGAGCATCACCCTGCGCTTCGGGTTGGACAAACACGGCAGGTTGTTCGCCAACCGCAAGGGAACTCCAAGCGTGATCCGCCTCGATCCGTCACTCCTCACCCACATCGCCGTCAACCCCTACGAATGGCGGCAGGCCCGGCTGTGGTCGGTCAACCGCGTGGATTTGGAAAAAATCGAACGCCTCGTGCCAGACGAACCGCCACTCTCGTTGAAATATCAATTTGGCAATGAATCATGGACCGCCGAAACCGAAGGCCGGGATGTCTCCGATCAGGTGAACGCCGCCCGTGCGAACTATATGTTGGGCGGGATCGAAAACATCGTCGTCGCCCGCTGGCTCGCCCGCAATGATCCGGCCGCCACGGCAGCGCTGGAGAAACCCTCGCTGACCCTCACCGTCACCGCCCGGCAAGTGGACGAGCGCGGCCAGCCAACCGGAGCCTTCTGCCGGACCCTGCAACTCGCGCCGCCGCTCGCGCCGCCGCCTGGCGGAGTGCCCACCCAAACCTACTACGGTCGGCTGGAGGGAGAACCCTACCTGTTTCTCCTGGATGCCGATGCCTATGACCGGTTGGCGATCGACCCGAGGGATCGCAAATAAGGCCGCAAAGATGGTGCGGCACCGCAGGGCCGGATAAGGAGAGTGGACATTCCTGTCCACCAGCCAATGAAGAGGTCAACTGCCGAGTGCTGGGGGCGCGAGCAGGGTGAACGGCCACCATGGCAGGTTGCGCAGGATCCAGAAGGCGATGATCAGCCCTACCAGCAGCCATGCCCCGCGTGCCCCCGGATGCCAGCGGAATGCCAGCCGCCTGCCGCGCACCCAACCCAACCATTCCGGGAGGAGTCCCACCAATGCCAGCGGCAGCAAAACCAAGCCCACCGGGTTGCAGCGAAATGCCGCCGCAAGATCGCCGCGGAGGATGGCCGCCATGGCGCGGGTCATGCCACAACCCGGGCAATGCAATCCGGTGAGCCGATGGAAGCTACACCCCGGCAGCCATGGCGCGCCGGCACCCTGCGCCCGCAGCCACCAAAGCGCCACCGCCAGCACCAGCACTCCGAGCACCGACAGCAGCGCACGCTCAGGTCGCATGGAACGGATCCTGGTGCCACCCGGAAACCCGCGCGGCAGATGATGGCGACGCGGAGTTCACCAGCGGAATGGTGGTTAGAAATTGGACCGGGAGGAGGAACTCATCACCCCGGCCCCAATCATCACGACGTAGATGAGGATGATCCCGAGCCCGAGTCCGAACGAGACCCAGCACCAGGTCTTGGCACTGGCCGAAGCCGCTCTGGCTCCGGCGATGTCGCCCCGGCTCTTCAGACCCTCCACCTTGGCCGCGTAAATGATCGCGGGGATCCCGAAGGGCCAGCAGCAGAGAATCGTCACCACAATCGACTGCCACAGGTAGTTGGGAATGACCTCGCCGCTATAGGGCATTGCCCCTCCCGCGGTCGGCGGGGCGTAGGGTGAGCCCGCCATCGGCGTTCCCATCGGCTGCGCCTGGCTCACCGGCATCAGCGCGACCAACTCGTTGACTTGGGCCGATGGCTGCCAGTCCACCATGCCCTCGCGCCAGACCAAGTCGCCGGGAGCGACCTCGCCGGAGGCCATTTTGGAGATCAATTCACCCTGTTCGACGGGGCCGAGCTGGGTGCCGTTTTTTGAATAATACCATTGCATGGTGGTTGGTGGGGTTGGTGGTTGGAGAGTGGTGTTGGGGAGTCACATCCCCATGATCTGATAGCCGCCATCCACATAGATGACCTGACCGGAAATGGAGGCCGCGCCATCGCTGGCCAGGAAGACCCCGGTGGCTCCGATTTCCTCCAGCGTGCAGGAGCGGCCGAGCGGCGCGCGGTTTTCGTATTCCTTGAACATCTGGCCGAAGCCCGCGATCCCCCGTGCCGCCAGCGTTTGCACCGGGCCGGCACTGATGCAGTTCACCCGGATGTTTTTCTTGCCCATGTCCCACGCCAGGTAGCGGGTGCTGGCCTCCAGGCTGGCCTTGGCCACCCCCATGATGTTGTAGTTGGGGATCACCTTTTTCGCGCCGTAGTAGCTCATCGCCACGATGCTGCCGCCCTCCGTCATCAGCGGCTCGGCCCGCTGGGCCAACGCGATCAGTGAGTAGGCGGAAACATCGTGGGCGATGCGGTAGGCCTCGCGGCTGGTTTTGACAAAGCGGCCCTCCAGTGCCTCGCGCGGGGCGTAGGCCACCGAGTGGAGCACCAGGTCCAGGCGGTCGGTATGGCTGCTGACCTTGTTGAAAAACGTGTCGATTTCCTCATCGCTGGTGACGTCACACGGGTAGAGCGGCACCTCCGCGCCGAATTCGGCGGTGAGTTCCTCCACGTTGTCCTTCACCCGTTCTCCCTGGTAGTTGAAAATCAGTTTAGCGCCCTGGTCTGCCCACGCCCGGGCCACGGCCCAGGCAATGCTGCGTTTGTTGGCAACCCCGAACACCACGCCTGTTTTTCCTTCAAGAGATCTGCAAGTCATCCGCGCCAGCATCCCCGGGCTTCCCCCCGGAAGCAACCCCGAAAACCCGCTCAGGCTAGAAATCGTCACTTTCCAGCGCTTTACCGGGGAAAAAATCCGCGGATTTCATCAAAACCCCGGCGTCCGGGTCACTCGTCCCGTTCCTCGGCTCCAAAATCCGCATTGCGCCCGGTGTTGTGTGCCAGCACCAGCAGCAGCACCCCACCGATGACCAGTCCCGCCGCGACCACCCCCCAGAAATACGGCTGCGCACCATCCGGAATCTTCACGTTCATCCCAAACAAGCTGCTGAGGGCCATCATCGGCAGGAAAAACCCGGCCAGCAGATTCATCCGGAAGGCGATCCGGCCCAGGCGGGCTGAGGACCGCGTATATTCCTCCGCGCGCTCGGCCCGCCAGAATTCAAGCGCTATCCGGGCATCTCCGTGCAGCAGTTCCGCCGCCCGTTCGAGTTCCCGCGCCCGGTCCCGGCAGCTCCGGATCTCGCGGTCATCGTGGGCCGCCACCAGGGCTTGCTCCAGCGCCAGCGCCAGGTTCCGGGTTGACCGGGCAAGCGGCCCGGAATGCCGCAGGATCCCGAAAATATCTGCTGCGGTTACCACCGAATCGAGCTTCTCCTCGTTTTTATCGATCGCCTTGGCGTAGCGGTCCAACAAATCCGTCAGTTCGGACAAGCCCGTGCCACCGGGTTGGTGCCAGCGTCCCCCCATTCGTTTCCAGAAAAACACCGCATCGCGTTCCGGGATGCCGGATTTAGGCACTTCGTGGAGTACCATCAGCAGTTCATCGCGGCCCTCGACACAGCGCTGGTGACCCGGACGGCTGCTGAAATGCTCCAGCAGCTCCGGTTCGAGCTTGAAGTGGGCCGGCAGGTTCAAGGTGTTGGCCAACGAGGACATGGCCGGAGCCTAGCATGACGCCCCCGGCCTGGCTATCCGAAATTCCGACCTTACTCTCCGGGGGGCGGCTCAGCCACCACCGGAATCCCCCGGTAGAGCAGCGCGAACAAGATGAAACACGCGCCGATCATCCCCGCCAGGACGGCCCAGAACACCTCCCAGCCCCGCCCGTCCGCCGTCACCCATTGCTGGCGCATCAACCCGCACAGCCACGCGCCCGCCAGCGGTCCCACCCCGCTGGAAACCATCACCAGCAACCCCTGGGCCTGCCCCTTCATCCCCGGATCCACCCGCCGGTCCAGAAAGATCTGCGCGGTGATGAAGTAGAACGTGTAGCACACCCCGTGCAGCGCGATCCCGGCCACATGCCAGGCGATAGCGCCGTTGATTCCCGCCACCGCGCTCATCCCATAGCGCACCACCGAAAGCCCCAGCGCCCACAACAGCACGGTCTTCACCCGGAACCGTGCCAGCACCGTGCCCATCGTTACCAGCGCCAGCACTTCCAGCACCTGGGCCACCGTCATCGTTCCCGTCGGATGAGGGTCGCCCAGCACCATCAGAAACTCCGGACCATACATATAAAAGGCGGACAACGGCACCGAAAACAACAACGTCACCCCGAAAAACACACAGGGATCCCGCTGCCCCAGCAAGCGGAACGCATCAAACCCGAGCCGGCTCCGCCACGATCCCGCCAGCCCCAGCGGCGGCGTGTGCGGCAGCCACAAACCCAGCAAACCCGCCAGGAGTTTCACCCCGGCCGCCAGTTGTCCGGCCCACGGGCTGGTATCCAATCCCAGCGCGAAACCGGTCAGCAAGCCGCCTGCCACCCAGCCCACCGTGGCCCCCACCCGCACCAGCGGAAACCGCCGCTCGCCCTGCCTCAGATGCGTCAGCGAGATCGTCGCCAGCAGCCCCCAGCCCGGCCCGGCAAACAACGAGTACCCGCCTAACAAAAATATGAACCACAACGGGTGCCAGCCTGCCTGCAACGTGGCGAACGCGGCCGCCAGCAACACCGCGCAGATTGCCGAGGACCACACAAACAACCGGTCCGCCGGGATCCGCTGGTCGGCCAGCGCCCCGCCGATCAATGGCGATATCAGCGTGCACAGCGGCGGCACCATGAAGGCCAGCGGCACCCACCCCCCCAGCCCCTGGGCGGTTAGAATGTTGGTCAGCGCCGGGACCCAGAACCCGGGCGTCATCCCGTGCAGGAAAAACACGAGCCAGAGCACGGAGAATACCGAGCCCTGTCCTGGTTGATTGGCCGGATTGTCGCGCACCGCCCCGCTATACTCCCTCCCCCCGGTTTCGCAAAGCGCGATTCCGGGTTTTTGTCGTCTATGACATCTCCAAAGCCTCTTTCAGAACCTCCTTGAGGCTGGCCATCAGCGAATCCTTGGTGCGCTCCTGGGCGTTCACGCCCGGAACTTCTTCAATCCATCCAATCCACCAGCCTTGATTCTGTTGGACGATTGCCGTGTAGGTGGAAGCCATGCGGAGATTTTAGCACCGTCACCGGTTTCCGCAACGAAAATGACATTGCTGCCAGGGTGGCACCAATGGATTCATTGCCGGAATGGCTGCCATGCAACCCCTTTCGAGCCTCTTCAATCCACCCAATCCATTGAAAATCAATGGTGGAGGCGGAGGCGAGAATCGAACTCGCTAATGATGGTTTTGCAAACCACTGCCTTACCGGTTGGCTACTCCGCCGTGCGCAGGGCGCGGGACAGGTTGGATACTCGCTGACGGGCGGCTTGTCAAGCCTACGCTCGGAAAAATTCCAAAACTGCGGTTCGCACGGCGGATTTCAGCACGGTTGGTTGCCAGGCGACGCCATGGCTGGGTCCCCCAATCCAAGGTTTCCAAAGCGGGGTTCTCCTGTTATGACTCGGCCGGGGTGGCTGCATCGACGCCATTTTCCCGTTCCTCCCATCCATCATGCCGCCCACCGTCGCCAGCGTTGACATCGTCCTGCCCCTCGAGCATTCCGAGGACGAGGCCGCGCGCCGCGAGGCCGCCGCCGGGAAACTCGGGATCCCAGCCACTGAAATCCGGGAAACCCGCCTGCGGAAACATTCGATCGATGCCCGGCAACGGGCCATCAAGGTCCAACTCCGGCTCGAAGTCGGGATCGGCCAGGACCTGCCGCCGGAGGAAACCCCGCGGTGGTCGGCCCCGGCACTGGCCGCCGATGCGCGATCCGTGATCATCGTCGGCTGCGGGCCGGCCGGGATGTTCGCCGCCCTGCGCTGCCTCGAGCACGGCCTCAAGCCGATCCTGCTCGAACGTGGCAAGGATGCGAGTGCCCGCCGGTTCGACCTCGCCCCGCTGCTCCGCGAGGGCCGCGTGATCGAGGACTCGAACTATTGCTTCGGCGAAGGCGGAGCGGGGACGTTTTCCGATGGCAAGCTCTACACCCGGGCCACCAAGCGCGGGCCGGTGGCCCGCATTTACGAGATCCTGGTGGCCCACGGCGCACCGCCCCGGATTCTAACCGACGCCCATCCGCACATCGGTTCCAACCTGCTGCCCAGGGTGGTCAAGGCGCTCCGGCAATCGATCCTCAACGCGGGCGGCGAGGTGCGTTTTCAAACCAAAGTGGTGGATTTCCTGATCCGGGGCGGCCGGGTCCACGGGGTGGTCACTGCGGCCGGCGCGGAACTCACCGCGGGCGGGGTGATCCTCGCCACCGGCCACTCGGCCCGTGATATCTATCAAATCCTCCACCGCCGGGAGGTGTTGTTGGAAAGCAAGCCCTTTGCCGTGGGGTTTCGGATCGAGCACCCGCAGGCGTTGATCGACCGGGTCCAGTATCATCTGGGCCGGAATCAGGAGCGGCCGCGGCTGCTGCCTGCCGCGCGCTACCGGCTGGCCACCAAGATCCGCGGCCGCGGGGTGCATTCGTTCTGCATGTGCCCCGGCGGTTGGATCGTCCCCGCCGCCACCGAGAACGACGAGGTGGTGGTCAATGGCATGTCGCTTTCCCGCCGCGATTCCCCGTTTGCCAACTCCGGGATGATCGTCACGGTGGAACCGGAGGATCTGGCCGGCCTAACCGCCCGCCACGGGGTGCTGGCCGGGATGGTTTTCCAAAAATCGCTGGAACAGGCCGCCAAACGGGCCGGCGGCGGCGGACAGATCGCCCCGGCCCAGCGGGTGACGGACTATTTAGCTGGAAAAACCTCGGCCACACTACCGGAGACGAGTTATTTTCCCGGGGTGCGTCCGGCCCCGCTGCACGAGCTGCTGCCGCAGGGGATCACCAGCCGGATGCTGGAGGGACTGCGCCTGTTCGGCCGCCAGGTGCCCGGCTATGTCTCGGACCGCGCACTGCTACTGGGGTTTGAAACCCGCACCAGCTCGCCCGTCCGGATTCCCCGCCGGGACGACACTCTGGAGCATCCCCAGCTCGGCGGCCTCTATCCGTGCGGCGAGGGGGCCGGCTATGCCGGCGGGATCGTCAGCGCCGCCCTCGACGGCCTGCGCTGCGCGGATGCGGCGTGCGGCGCTCGATGAGCGTCGACCGTCCTTGTTAGATCGGCCAATTCATTGCGGCGCGTTCGAAGACCTGCTCGATCAGCCGCAGCGTCACCTCCGCGAGTTGGATCGCGTAGCGCAGCCATTCCCTGCCGAAAGCCTCGAAATTCGCCAGAATGCCGCCGCGTCCGCTCACACAGAGCAGCACGGTGAGCATCACCAGATTGGTGAAAAAGATCACCGCCAGGGAGAGCAGGGTGCCGTTTTCCCGGAGGTCCGGCTGGTCCTTGGGAATCATCCACACGGTCATCACCATGTGGAAGGTCCAGGTGAACCCCAGGGCAAAGTAGAATGCCTTGTCCCATTCCGCAGAGAACACCAGGGTGAGTTTCAAGATGATATAAACAGCCACCGTCACCACCGACCAGAACGGCACGAAATACGGTGACAGCGCAATGAGTAGATTGGTCTTGGTGGTGGTCACATAGCCGCCCGTGCTGCTGACGCCGATGTCGGTCACCCGGCCGCCGCAGAGAAACACGAACACTGCGTGGGTCACCTCGTGGCCCAGCACGTAACTATAGAGGAAAAACTTTTCCCTCAGCCCGGAGGCCAGCCAGCCGATCATCACCACGACCCCGGTGGCGAAAAACCAGAACTCGGTGGTTTGCCAGAACCCCTGGTGAAACGTCGCTCGCGAAAACTGCCACAACAGCGTCCACAGGGTCACCCAGCAGAACGGCAGCAGCGGCAGTCCCAGCAGGTTGCGGGGCAGCTTGCGCCAGAACCCGGGATCGAGCGGCTCCGCGGCCAGTTCCACCTCCGCCGAGGTCGCGGCGATCACCGCCTGCCTCGACTTTTGCGCCCGCCGGCCGCTCGGGAGATTGGCCACCTCGTGGGCCCGCTGGTTGGCTCCACCCATCATTTCCGCAAACGACTTCCGGGTCCGCCGCTGGTTGCGCGGCGCACGTGCAGGAGTCGTCTTGATTCGTGGTTGGGACATGCGGGAAAGCACGCCCAGGGTATTACAATAACCCGGATAATCAAGAAAAATTCCGAATCCCGTGAGATCGAGAGCAAGCCGGCAAGACACAAGAGCAGGAGGCACTCGGTCATTGGCTTTTTCAGGCGCACGCGTTGTCACCAACGCGCCTATGCACCAACGCGCCTACGGAAGAGCCTGCTTCCCATCCTTCGCATGACTCCCATGCTTCCCATCCTGTCACGGCCGCGCCAAGGGAAGCCGGGGTGATTGGGCGGCGGTGGGGATGCCTGTGGCCACTCGGGTGCCCTCAGTTCGGCGGGGCGGTCTTGACCCGGTTGGTCACTGCGGCCCGGTATTTGTCCAAAGCGGCGGCCACGGCCTTGGCCAGGGCGGCCTGGTATTCCGGTTTGTGGATCAGCCGCGCCTCGTAGGAGTGGCTCATGAACCCGCCTTCCAGCAGGATCGCCGGATGGCGCACGCCGGAGAGCACGGTGAAGCGGGCACGCTTGATCCCGCGGTCAAAGGTGTTTGTTCCCAACCCGCGGACGACCATGCCATGGGTCGCGGTGGCCAGTGCCACGTTGGCTGAGTCATGCTGATTGCCCGTGCGTTGGTAGCCGTCCGCCGCCACTACGCCGCGCCCGTAGTGGGCCACTCCCGGCGGGGACAGGGTGAAGGTTTCGATGCCCCGCGCAGCGCGGCCGCCGGAGTTGAAGTGCAGGCTGATGAACACCGCGTCCTCCCGCACGGCGTTGGCCAGATTCACGCGTTCCTGAAGCGAGAGGTATTTGTCATTGGTGCGGGTCATCACCACTTTATAGCCACGCTTCATAAGTTCCGCCCGGACCTGGCCGGCGAGCTTGAGGTTGTATCCGGCCTCGGTACCGTAGGGGTTGGTGGCTCCCGGATCCTTCCCGCCGTGACCCGGATCCAACACCACCGTCCGGAAAGCCCCCGCATTCTTGATGAAATTCGGCCGCAATACCGGGTCGATCAGCTTGGTTAGATCAGTGCGCGAAACGTAGGGCTGCGAGCCGATATCGACCACCGGTCTGGAAAAGACAAACTTCACCCGGTTCATGGTGCATTCCGCGGAGCCGACGGTCAGATTGAGGACCACCTTCGGGTTTTCCAACGTAAGGTGCGAGCCACTCCGGGACAATTTGCTGAACTTGTAGAACTGCTTGATGTTTTCCAGCGACACATATTCCTCGCCGTTGTGTTTCCGGATGTCCCAGGCGGATGCCGCGCCGGCCGGTTGGATCGCACCCACCACCCACACCACCAGTGCCACCGCAAACCAGCGGCGGCACCATCCATCGGGTCTGGGAAGAAAACTCATAAACATTCGCACGAACGAGCCGAATCTACTCCGCCCTGCCCGAAAGGCAAGCGGAAAAACGCCTCTCCTTCAGTGGCCGCGTTGGTCACAACGCGAGCGCCTGAGAAGCCAATGAACCAGATCCATCGCCTCCTGTTTGCCCACTCCCGTCGGCGTGGAAGGTTGTGTGGTTGGTATCGGGCCATTGGGGGGACAACTGTAGCACGGGAAGATCAAGCCGGGGGACAGCCTTGCGGATGTTCTCACGGCTGCTGACGAAGACGAGAGACTGAGCGCCTCTAAGGAATACGTGACCCGGCTCAAACGGGCGAAGAAGGCCTCATCCATCCCGCCGACTCTGAAATGAATACGCCATACGATTCACGATCTCAATCGCTTTTGGGGGCGAGCCACCCCCAAGACGGCCTGGCGCGAGCCGCGCCAGCCACTCCTTCACTCCTTCACTCCTTCACTCCTTCACTCCTTCACTCCTTCACACTTTCACACTTTCACACTTTCACACTTTCACGTCCTCACGCCGACAGCATGTCGGCCCCACATAGCCGACAGCATGGCGGCGCCCCCGGGGGCGTTCATG
>JAIPKB010000093.1 GCA_021733795.1 Akkermansiaceae bacterium
GACCTCCGACCTCCGACCTTCCGACCTTCCGACCTTCCGACCTTCCGACCTTCCGACCTTCCGACCTTCCGACCTTCCGACCTTCCGACCTTCCGACCTTCCGACCTCCGACCTTCCGACCTCCGACCTTCCGACCTTCCCACCTTCCGACCCAAAAGGAAAAGCGCGTATCGGACACCCAGCCAGAGTACTCGACACGCGCTTTTATTCAATCCTCCAAGCTCTGCCAGATTCAAGTTGGTTTCTCCCCAGAAACCAATACGAAGCGGTTTGGCTAAACCCGGTCGGAATTGGAATCCCGCTACGCCGAAGCCGTTGCGGAACGAGTTCAGAATCACTGAAATTCAGGAGATTGAAAGCATTGATAGGCCCCAATTCCGGTCAATTGGCCCCAATTCCGGCCATATCCCGGTATCGGAAGTCGATTTCACACCAGCCCGTCCTTGCGCGCCTGTTTCCAATACGCGTATTCGGAGCGGTTGAAGTCGATGTATTCGGGCGAGAGGTCGCTCGCATACATGGTGTAATCGGCACTGCCCTGGTTGAGATTGATCACAATCTCGAACTCCGGTTCGGCGACGACGGCGCGGAGTTCGTCCATCGGGGTGGCAGCCTGTAGGCCACCGAGGCAGGCCGGTTTACCGCCGATGAAAATGTCCACCAGTTCCTCCCGAATCCGGGCGTGGGAGTAACCGACGGCGTGAATAATGCGGCCCCAATTCGGATCGCCGCCGTTCCACGAGGATTTCACCAGCGCGGATTTGCAGACCGCCTCGGCCACCCGCTTGGAGTCCAGGTGGGTGCGCGCTCCCTTGACCTGGACGGTGACAAACCGGGTGACCCGCTCGCCATCCCGGACCACCGCCTTGGCCAACTCCAACATCACCCACCGCAGCGCCTCGCGAAACTGCCGGCAACGCGGCCCGTTGCGCCGGATCTGTGGAATCCCGGAGGCTCCGTTGGCCAGCACCAGCACCGTGTCGTTGGTGGACATGTCGCCATCGATCGTGATCCGGTTGAAACTGTCCTCCACGCATTCCAACACCGCCTTGCGCAGCGAGTCGGTGGAGAGATTCGCATCCGTGGTGATGAAACACAGCATCGTCGCCATGCTCGGCGAAATCATCCCGGCCCCTTTCACACAACCGCCGATCCGCACGGTGTGGGAACCGAGTTCGAGGAAAATCGCCACCTCCTTCACCCGCGTGTCGCTGGTCATGATCGCCCGCGCCACCCCGGATCCCGGGCCCGCCTTCAGCCCTGTTAGGAGCCGGTGGTAATGCGGCTCGATCCGCATCATCGGCATCGGCAGGCCGATCACTCCGGTGGAGCAGACGCCCACCTCGCTGCGTTTCAGGCCCAGCGGCTTGGCGACCGCCTCGCACATGGCGGTGGCATCGAGAATTCCCTGCACGCCGGTGCACGCGTTGGCATTGCCAGAATTGGCGATGATCGCCCGCAAGTCGCCCTTGCGGAGATGGGCGTGACTCACCCGGACCGGCGCGGCTTTCACCCGGTTGGTGGTGAAGGTGCCGGCGGAGGCACACGGCAGTTCGGACTGGATCAAGGCCAGATCCAACCGGTCGTTGGCGGGATCCTTGATGCCGCAGCCCACCGCGCTGGTTAGAAAGCCGAGCGGCGCGCCGACACCACCGTCGATCCGGTTATAGGGAATGTGCATTTGGGTAAGTGAATGAGAACACCGGGGCAGGCTGGCAGACCTCACGGATTTTGCAATCCGGCAGTTTCGGAAATTCCGCACATCAGGTTGAAACTCTGCACGGCCTGGCCGCCGGCCCCTTTCCCCAGGTTATCCTCGGCACTGAACAGCAGCACCCGGCCGGTGCGCGGATCGTGTTGCCAACCGATGTCGATGAAGTTGGTGCGGGTGACGTTCTTGGTGTCCGCACAGCCGCCCCTGCCCAACAACCGGACAAACGGACAACCCTCGTAAGCCCCTTCCAGTGCCTCACCAACGGCTTCCACCACCACCCCGGGGCGCACCATCGCGGTGGTCGTGGTGACGATCCCGGCCGTCACCGGAATCAGGTGGGGAATGAAGGAAATCGTCACCTTTTCGCCGGCGGCGAGGCTGAGTTCCTGCTCGATCTCCGAAAGGTGCCGGTGTTTCGGCACTCCGTAGGCACGGACGCTTTCATTGCATTCGCAGAACAGCAGGCTCAGATCCGCCTTGCGGCCCGCACCACTCACCCCGCTCATCGAGTGGGCCACAATCGTCGCCGGATCGATCAATCCCGCCCTCAGCAGCGGCAGCAGTGGCAGCAGAATGCTCGTCGGGTAGCAACCCGGCGATGCCACCAGCCGTGCCCCCCGGATCGCCTCCGCCCGGATTTCCGGTAGCCCGTAAACCGCCTCCTTGAGCAAATCCGGTGCCGGGTGCGGATGATCGTAGAATTCCTGATACACCGCCGCGTCCGCGAGCCGGAAATCCGCGCTGAGGTCGATCACCCGCAACCCGCGTTCCAGCAACGCCCGGGCGATTTCCGCAGCCACCCCGTGGGGCAGGGCCAGAAACGCCACCTCTGCCCCGCTCGCCGCGATCCCGTCCGGATCCGGCTCGGAAAACGCCAGTTCCGCGCCCGGAATCCCGGAAAACCGGGGGAAAACCCGGCCAAGCGGCTTGCCCACCTCCTGTCTGGAAGTGACGGCGACCAGCTCCGCGTGGGGATGGGCGAGCAGCAACCGGAGCAATTCCATACCGGTGTATCCGCTGGCTCCGACGATGGCGACTTTGATGCGTTTCATGGAGCCGCTGATAATCTCATGAAATTATCCGCTTGCCAATTCTGTTTTCATGTGTTCTTCTCTCCGTCCGTTCACGGAAACGGGCTGTAGCGCAGTCTGGTAGCGCACTTGACTGGGGGTCAAGGGGTCGTGGGTTCGAATCCCGCCAGCCCGACCATTGAAAAATGGTGGAATACAATGCAGAATTGTGGAGTGTGGGGGAATTGAACTTGCCCGGCCCTAGTCAAAAACGAGGTGGGTTGCTGAGTACCGAATCAAGAGCCGAGGGCTCATCGTTCCCTGTGTTGGCCGCCGATGCGGAAGAAGTATGACGAATTCCCTTCGGGGTCAATCTCGATCTCGTTGATTGGCGAGGTGGCGGGGAACTCACCGGGCATCTTCGTCCAGTCGGTGAGGTTTGAGCTACGCCATATCTCGTAGTCAACCTTGTCGGCGCTCTGCCAGCGGAGGAGGTAGCGCTCTGGCGCCCCCTGGGTGAAAGAGATCGTGCGGAGGCGGGACTGAGGGTCGGTGGGGTCGCTGCCGCATCGATACTCGGCGACATTGCTCAATCCATCGTGATCCCAGTCGGCGGCGGCGGCGGCCAGTTCGGTGCCGCCGAAGTTGGCGGTTTCCCACCAGTCGGCCATTCCATCGCCGTCGAGATCGATGAGGGAGCGGGTGTCGAAGGAGGCGCTGAGGTGCGACGAAGAGGTTCCACCCGAGTTTTGGGCAAAGATCCGGTAGTAGAGCGGTTGCCCGGGCACGAGGCCCTGGAGAAGGTATTCGAAACCGCCGGTTCCGAAGGTGCCGGCAGGATCGTTGTGCTGCCAAGTGGAGGGATCGTCGCCGCCATCGGTGGATCCCCAGGCGACCGTGACATTGGCGGGTTCCCCAGCGCCACTGTAGAGGATGTCGCCGAGGATGCGGGTTGAGATGCCGTCCACGCCCTGCGGGCTGCGCTGGGCGATGGCGAGGAGCCCCTGGGAGTCATTAACGGTGCCGCCACCGGCCATTGCGGCGAGGTTCATTTCCTCACGCTGGAGCCGGTATTGGTATTTGTCCTCCCGCCACAGGTCGATGGCTGAATTCATGGTGAAATTCGGCATGTCGGCGCGGGTGACGGTGGCCAGCGTGTTTTGGCCCTTCCGGATCAGGGCGAGGGCCTGGTCGTAGTTGTTGCCGGTGACTCCCACGAGGCAAGGGCTGGACTCGGGACGGTCGAAGGAGATCTGTTCGCCGAGTCCCTTGACGTTGGTGACGTTGCGTCCGGTGAGGCTGCCGATGGCACTCAGGTCGCCGTCGCCGAGGGGTGATCGACCGGCCATGTTGCCGGGAAAATTGCTGGCGTAGCTCCCGTAGTAGACGCCGTTGAGGTCGATCCAGGCCGTGAGGCGTTCGACTTCTTCGGAGGTGAGCGTGATGCCATGGTGACCGGCGAGGATCGTTTCGATGAGCTTGCTCTTGTGGGATCCCCACGATTTGGCTTGCTGTACGGCGGCCGGCCCGGCACCGACGACCCCGGTGTATCCCCATTGCGAACCGGGGAAGGAGCCGCGGTAGAGGGCGGTGTAGCTGGCATTGAAACCGACCCCCTTGTCGCCTGCTAACAACGGGGTGTCGCCACCGTAGTCGTGGCAGTCCACGCACTTGGCATCGAAAACCGGTTGCACCTCGGTGAGATAGTTGAACTCCTTGGCCGGTTGGCCGAGCCAGCCGTTGAGGGTGTCCGGTTCGCGGAGGAAGGCGAGAGGCATTTGAGAACCGGGGTAATGGGGTGCCGTGCCGCGGTTCTCATGGCAGCCGATGCAGCCCTGGCTTTCGCCGGGCTGGATGATCGTGGCCGAACGCATCGACTGGACCATCATCTTGTTCTCATCGAGCAACTGGAAGTAGAGGAAGGTGTTCGGCGGGGCGAGGAAGTGCGCCGAGCCATCGGCCTCGACCGGGACGGTGCCGAGAATGCGCTTCGTTTCGAAGCTGTCCCAGTTGACTCCCGGCCCCTCGAACCCTTGTGCGCTCCAACCGTTGTAGTTGTAGAAGCGTTTCTCCGGCGATTCGACAACCCGCAACCATTTCACATCGCCGCGTGTGATCCCCTGCATGTGGGTGCCGGCGTAGACGTCCATCACGTAGAAGCGGCCGGGAGCTTCGTTGTATTGCCGGTGGACGCTGACATCGTTGGGGGTCGGCCCGGGGACCAACGGCATCGGGTCGAAACAGCCGATCGAGCCAGCCCCCTCGTCGTGGACCAGGGTCTCGCCGCCGGTTTCGGCATCGAGCAGATAGATTGCCATGTGGCCTCCACCGGTGTCGCGCGAGCAGAGGAAGTAGCGGGCGCCGTTTCCGGTAGCGGGATCGACAACGGGGAACGGATCCTCGTGTTTCGGGCTGACGCCGACAAACTGGTCGAAGGAAGACGGGACCGAGCCGACCGAACCTGAGTTGTAGACCCAGCTTTCGAGGCCGGCCGGCCAGGTGCGCACCACGGCGTCGCGGCCGTCGCGGGCGATCCGGTGATCGATCAGGGCGATCGCGCCCCACGGGCGGTCATGGCAGGAGCCGAAAGTGCAGATCGTCTGCTGGGTGCCGGGCACGGCGTGGCCGTCGATCACGCCACCGGGGCTGCTGGTGTTGTTGCCATAGTGGATGGCGTGGCCGGTGCCTTCCGGGTCGGTGACCCAGAGCCCTTGGGCATCGCCGAAATTCCGGTCCACATATTCCCAGCGGTCGTAGAGGATGCGCCCGTCGGGCATCAGGCTCGGGTGGCCCTCGAAGAGGGTGCTCTTGCCGATCTGCAGGATGTTCGACCCGTCGCAGTTCATCCGGTAGAGGTTGTAGGAGAGGTGCTTGTTGCACATCACGTATTTCGGCTCACGGCCGGAACTGAAGACGATGTCATCATCGGGCATGTAGATCGGGTCGATGTCATCGACACCGTCGAGCGAGGTGAGTTGGCGCAGGCCGCTGCCGTCGCTCCGGATTTCCCAGAGGTGATAGAACCCGGAGCGGTTCTTGCGCCACGAGAAAACGATGCGTTGTCCGTCGAAATGCACGCCCGGGTCGCGAATGACGCCGTCCGGACCGGCGTCGAGAACGGTGCGGGTGGTTCCGGTGGCAGGGTCGTAGATCTTGAGGGCACTACCACCACCGGTGTAGGAACCGTCGTTGTGTTCGTTCTCCTCTGCGGGGAACATCGTGTGGGTGTTGTGGTGATCGGGAGCGTATTGTTGGCGCACGACGAAGAGGATCGGCTGATCCTGCATGATCGTGGGTAACTGCGCGGCGGCCTTGGTGGCGAGCAGGACGACAGCCAGGAGGAATGAGCGGAGTGCGGATCTCATAGCGAAAGCAGGTAAGTGATGAGTTCGTCGATTTCGACCGGCGAGAGGCTGCCGGCGCTGCCGTGGCCCTCGGTGACAATCACATCGCGGACGGTGGCGGCGCGGCCGTCGTGGAGGTAGGGTCCCGAGCGCCATATCTCGAGCAAGGTCGGGGTATCGAATGCCTTGCCGGCGTCCTGCCCGATGCCGGTACCCATCTCGTGCAAGGCAAGGTCGGTGAAGTAGGGACCGCTGTGGCAATCGGTGCAACGGGAGGTCTGGAAGTGGGCTTGCCCGTTCAGGGCCTCCGGGCTGAGCTGGCCGTTGACGAGATGCGGGCTTGGAACCGGTTGGAGGGCGGTCAGATAGGCGTCGATAGCCACGGCGTAAGACTCGTCCCGATTGACAAACTGGATGTAGCGCAGGCCGGCCCGCACGGAGGTTTGTCCGTCTGCCCGGATGCCGGTTGCGGTGGTTGGCGGGGTGGCCATTGAGGCGATGTGGCTCTTGGTATTTTTGGCGTTTCCGAAGCCATCGTTGAGGAGGTCCCAGTTCAGGCCGTCGGCCCGGGTGTCCGGGTGACAACTGGCACAGCTCTGCCATTTCTGGAGGCAGAGGGTGGCGTCGTTGTAGAACATCTCGCCAAGGCGGACGATATCGCGCGGTTTTTGCCAGCCGATCACGCGTTCCCGACCCACCGGCGATCCTCCTCCAGGCAGGTCCGTGACGCCGAGCGAGTCGCTGAAATACTCTGCGGCGAACACCTTGCCGGCCGCGATCGCAATACCGCGCGGACCGTTTCCGCCGAGCGGGAGACGCTGGCGGAGTCCGGCGAGCCAAGTCAGATCGGTCGAGACGTCTCCGGTGGTGGCGGAGAGTTTCGTTTCAAAGGCAACCCGGTTGATCGCGCTGATTTCGTGGGTGCCGGCGTGGGCGACGCAGAGCCATCCGCCGTCCGGCGAGCAGGCGACGCCCCACGGGTTGGCCGCCCCTTCGTCGAGATCGTCGAGCAGGATGGTGTTGATCCGGGTCGCGGTGGCAGGATCGATGACGGTGAGGGCGTTGGTGTTGATCCAGCCGCGGGTGACCTGGGTGGTGGGCACGTAGTAGCGCGAAAGGATGTGACTGACGTAGAGCGAGCCGCCGTCAGGGGCGAGGCACATGCCACGCAGCGAGTGCGAACCGGTCGGCAGGGCGATCTGTCCGGTGACGGAGCGCGACGAGGTGTCGATCACCGTGACATGGCCGGCGATGCTGCTGGAGGTAGCCGGTCCGGTCGCGAGCAGGTTGGCGATGTAGAGCTTGCTCCCGTCCGGAGTGATGGCGGCAGCGTGCGGTTCGCGCTCGACAGGGATCCGAGCCACGGTGTTGCCGGTGGTCACATCGACCACTGAAACGTCGTCGTTGAAACGGTTGCAGACATAGAGGATCGTCTCGTCGGGACTAAGGACCGGTGCCATCGGGGTGTGGCCAACATGCCACGAGGCTAACAACGTATCGGTGGTCGGGTCGATGACATGCACCCGGCCGTCGGCAACGCCGGCAGTGATGTAGAGGCGCGTTCCGGCGGTATTGAGACAAAGGTCGTTGGGGGTGTCGGGGACCGGGATGCTGCGAAGAAATAGCTCGCTGGAAGCATCCACCACCGCGATTTTCCGCGCGGTGTGCAGGGCGATATAGACGAGCCCGCTCGCGGTGTCGGCGGCAACCGCGACGGGAGATAGATGGTCGCCGTCGTCCGACAGGATCATCCCTTGGATCTCGCTCACCGTGACGACAACGCCGCCGGCCTGGTCGATCCGCAGGGTGAACCATTCGTCGAGTTCATCATCCGCATCGCCATTCACCCAGACCGTGATGGTGGCGCTTGTTTCGCCTGCCGGGATGGTGATTTGTCCGGAGGCGGGCACGAAGTCGTTGTTGTCAGTGGAGCCATGAACCGTCGAGTAGTCGATCGTGATGTCCGCATCGGCCGGGTAGGACAGAGTCACCTCAAAGGTCATGGCGGTGAGCCCGGAGCCACCTTCCAGGGCCTGCCCGGAGGCAACGGTGAGCTGCGGCAGAGTGGGAGCGAACATTTGCACTTCCGACCAGGAGACGCCCGCCGAATTCACGGCATGGAATCGGCAGTAACAGGTCGTGTCAGTGATCAAACCGGTGACGGGGTGGGACAGCAGACCCACCGCAGGCGCGCCAAGATCCACCGTGTTGTCCCAAAGCGCGAGGTTTTCGCCCGGATCATCATCTCCCCAGCAGACCCAGACGGTGGTCGTCACGTTCCCCTGGCTGATCAATTCGCCGTTGAGCGTGGCGCTCTCGCTGCGCACCACAGTGGCGGAAGTGCTGGCAATCACGGGCGGTTGGGGGCCGGAGAGCACGAAGGAATGCGTGATTCCATAGGCGGTGGCCAGGGCATAGCCCGTGTCGTTCAGTTCATCGTCGCTCAGCGGGCGCTGATAGATGAGAATTCGTGCCACGTCGCCGTCAAAGTATTCGGCGCCGCCGGTCCGCTCGGCACCGACCGTCAGGGCTCCGCTGTCGGCACCCGGGCTGATCGTTGAACTGATGATGTGCTCCGGGACGCCACCATCGGTGTAGAGTGCCTGCGAGACCGTTCCGGTCCCGGCACCGAGTCTTCCCGCGACGATGTGCCAACCACTGGAAACATCGGTCGTGCCGAAGGACCACTGATCACCGCCGTCCGAGCGCGTATTGGTGCTGGCAAGGTTGTTGCTTCCGACACAGGCCATCACACCCGGCCAGGGGGAGGCGTTGCGAAGCGTGCCAAAAACCCGGTTGTTGGTAGGCTGGTCCTGGGTGCCGGCATCAATCACGATGAACCAGGTGTATCCTCCGCCGTTGGCCAGCGAGTCGAAGGCGGCGGGGTCGTCACCCACAAGCTTGACCCCCTGCCCAATGCGCACCGCATGGTGCCCGTTCGGTCCGGCGACGAGTGTGGGTGTGCCGGCGTTGGGGCTGACGTCGTCTCCCCCGCTTGGCGTTTGGTTCGCCCAACTCGCGACGTTCCCGCCGCTTTCCACCACGCCGATGTCGGCATCGAGGTCTTCGATCAAATCGGTGAGCGTAATTCTCGAGGAAACCGGGTGATCCTGGTCGTCGGTCGGATCGGTGCCTGCGGTGACCTCGGTGCCGTCACTCCAGCCATCCGTGTCCGAGTCGACCACGTGCGGGTTGGTGCCAGTGTTGCTTGCACCGTTGAAAGTGCCGGTGTTGGTCTCAACCCCATCCAGCAACCCGTCGCCGTCGCTGTCGTCGTGCTTCGGATCAGTCCCGGTATCGCTGGCGCTGACGAAACTTCCCGTGTCGGTCTCCACGCCGTCGAGGAGCCCGTCATCGTCGCTGTCGGGATCGGTCGGACCGGTGGTCTTCGCATACTCGTCGGCATCGCTCGAGCCGTCGCCGTCAAAGTCAGTGGTCGCGGGAGCATTGTTCGGGCCGGCCACGTCCTCCAATCCGTCCACTGCGTCGCCGCTGTTGAAGTCGATGATCTGTTGTTCGTAGCTGTCCGGCAGCCCGTCGTTGTCGCTGTCCGCCCCGCCCCCGGCCGTCACGTGCAGGGCACTGATCCCGTAGTAGACGTCCAGGTTGTTGAAGGTGATGACGAGGTTCCCTGCGCCATCGGTCGAGACTCCCGGAAACGACAACGGGGTTGCGGTGTTTGTTCCTGATCCGGTGGCCTCCTGGACCAGCTGGCGGAGCGTCGTGCCATCGATCGTCACGTCCGCATAGTTCGTCGGTGGGGCGATCGGTCCGGCCGCGATCGCCAGAACGTCGTAAGTCAACGCGTCATCCAGCCCGGCGATCGTGATGACCACCGCCCCGGGCGAGCGGTAGGTGCCGTCGTTGACCGAGAGGTCGGAGAACGGGGTGCCTGTGTAGTTCCCCACGCCGGCGGCCGCGAAGCCGAGATTGAACTCGCCCATGATGCCCTCAATGCCCGATGTCGTGATTGTGACTCCGGGGATCGGACTGCCCGTGGAGGTTTCGAGCGCGGCCTCGCCGGTCACATTCCCGGACAGCACGTTCCAGTTCGGCTCGCGACCCGCTCCTGGGGTGTTGGGGCCGTCGCCAAAATCGATCCCGATGGTTTGACCGGGAAGGATCTGAGCCGAAAGAGAAGAGGTGGCGAGAAGGAGCGGAATGGATAGTATTCCGGGACCCTTCCGCAGCCTGCCAAGGGTGCGGAAAACACCCTTCAGGGGATTGATGTCTATCATCTTCACAAACATGAAAATAGCTTTTCCTCCGCTTTTGCCAAGGAGAATCCGGAAATCGAATGATTCTTCCCGGCAGCGGCATTTTGGCAAGAATGTTACCCGGTGGCAGGATTCCTTAGCGATGCGGCTCCGCAAGTTCATCGGTGCGACGATCATCTGGCCAAGAGCCAACAAGATACTTCATGTCGTTCTGATTGAAATTCATGTGCCCGGTGGGGTGAGCGCCTTGCTTGAAACCAGATGCTTGGTCAACACCGTCTCAACACCCGGCGGTGTGTAAAAGAAAACCAACTCCCGCTGATCGGCATCAATGCGCCAAGAGGTGGATTTGATCAGGCGGGCTGCGCCGTTGATGGAGGCATGGATCTTCACGTGCTGATTTTCCCCCGCCCGGGCAGCCAGCACCGCCTTGGCACCGGGCTTCAAGATCTGCTTTTGTCCGGCGAGGTCGATGACGACGGTATGCGAGCTGAGGTTTTGAAAATAGTAACTCCCAAAAGCGAAATCCGCGTCATCCACCTGGATCACCTTGTAGCCGCCGGTGCCGGGATCGGGGATAAATACCAACAGAATAGACTTGGCCGTGCCCGCAACCGTGACTGCGGCAACCTGTTTGGCTTCTTCACTAGGGCTGTCAAAAAACCTCAGGGCGGCGGGCCCCTTGTAGGCGACTGATGTGCCCACTGTGAATACGTTCAACGAAACCTTCAGCCAAGCGGCTTGCCGATTTCCGGACGCCTTTGCCAGCGGCAGATGCACCTCGCTCAGGTCACCGTTCAGAGCCACCGCACAGGCGGAAATTCCAACATTGATCGGATCGGCGGCCTGCTGGGCGGATACCGGAACTCCCAATGCCATGAGAGCGGTACCCGCGAGTGGGATGGACCGCAATCCATTGAAAAACAGGGAGGTTGGATTCATATATCAGAGGCTTGCAGCCAGCGGAACGAGATAATTTCAAAGCGGCGGCCGAAACGCTGGTTGCTTGGTAGCAATTTGATGGCCGCCGTGTCCGGTGGATCGCCGGGATCGAGAAACACCCTGGCGCGGACGACGACCGCCTCACACCAGGCCTGGGCGACGACGGCGCCCCGTTCGTCGCGGGCCTCGCCGTAGGTCCGGATGGTGAACGTGTCATCGCGGACGGTTAGAAAATCCCCAAGGCGCCGCAACACATCCGCCTGGGTGAGATACCCAGGGATACCGGTCCAGCGGGAACCGGTGCCGGCCGCCGGAAAGTTCAAACGCCAGGTGGCCACCTGCGCTGCGGTCACCATATCGCTTGCGTTCTTGAAGCGCCCGTTGATCGAGTCGTAGCTGCCGGGGCTGTTTTGATTGTATTCATCCCAGTCGATCGCTGCTTGAAGCGCCCCGCAGAGTCCGGTTTCATCGTTGGCCAGCCGCCGGTTCACGAAGTCCGCCAGATTGAGAAACGGCCCACGCAGCTTAACTTGCCGCACGCATTCGGCCGCGAGGCGGTCGATCTGCGCCTCAGTGAGTAAACGCACGCCACCCCAAGCCGCCGGATCGCCCGCGTTGGCACCCTCGGTTGGATAGCTCGGCAACGAGAATCGCGACAGCACCACCCGATGCTCCGGAGCCGGCTGGGACTGGATCGTGCCGCTGGCCGGATCAAGGTAGCTGATCTGCTCCTCGCGCAACCCTCCGAGCACGGCCTTCCAGGCTTCCACCGAGGTTGAGTTGACGTTGAAGGCGCCAATGATCGTTAGATAGCGGGCGATTTGCCGGTGAGCCGCTGGCGAGGGATCGCGGCCACCGAACAATTCATCGATGGTTTCTTTTGCGGAGGTCATCTGTGAGCGGTCCACCGCGTAATGACGGTTCGGCAAAGGTTGGTCCTTTTCGAAGAAATCCTGCAGCACGGCCTTGGGTTTGCGGGCCGAGGGAAACGCCGGACTGGCCTGGGTCGCCACCCCTGAACAAAGCCAGCGGTCCCACAACGCATCGTTGTTGAGAAACACATGATCGTGGTGATCGCGAATGAGTTTCATCTGGATGGGCGCGCCCCGGCAGGCGGCGTCCGCCACATCGGCATAAATCGAATTGCCTGCGATCAGCGGATTGGCAAATGAGGAACCAATGCTCAGCGCATCGTTGGTGGAGACCTCCCACAGGTGGCGGCCGCTGGCGAAATCCCGGGAATCCCCCGGATTGAGGCGGAAATGCATGAAGCCGGCCAGGGACGTAGGCGGCACGAGCGGGATTTCCGTCATTGGCGCGATGGTCTGGCCGGGGTAGGTCCCGCTGCCTAACGAAATGGCGCTGCCGACATAACTCCGGTTGGTGTTGGCCTCAAAATCCGGGTTGAGCTGGTTGCCGGAACCCACCGCCACATGGACGTCGTATTGGGCCATGCCCTTCATGCCGTCGGTGGCCTCGCCATACATGGAGCGGTTATTCCACGGCTTGGAATGGATGAAGTTCTTGCCCCGGAAGTCGTAGCCATCGTAGCCGCGGCCTGCGTTGCGGAGGTCCTCACCGGACTTGAGGACGAACTCAAACGACGCGAACGGCAGGCGAGTGGCGTTGGTGCCGAACGAAAGCCGCTTGCCCTCCTTATCCTCGATGATGCTGATGGGATTGCCATCCTTTACGGGATTGGCCGCCAGTTCGTTGAAGCGCTGGCTCTCGCCGGTGGTGGCATTGCGCATGGTCCAATACATCTGGTACTGGCCGCCATGGTCGGTGCGCTGGTCGTTGAGCCGCATCGTCAGTTGCACCGTGGTGCCGGCGGGAATGTCGTTGAGTCCCGGCAGGGTGACATCAAATCCACCGTTGTCGGTCGGTGCCTTGTATCCAGGAGTGAGCAGGATCCGCTGCCGGGTGTCGGCCGCCGGGTCGCTGGCGCTGAAGATGCGGGTTTCACCGGGTTTGAGAATGATCGGCCGGTTGGGGGCGCCGGCGCTCTGTTGGACGGCCACGTCAAACAAGGCCCCGGAGCCGAGACCGCCCTCGCTGGCATCTCTGGCGAGCGGTTTCCAGTCGCCGTCTGGGGTATTGTTCTTGTACGCCTTGAACTGCAGACTGCCCGGGGTGAACGCCAGCCACAGCGGCGGCGAGTGCAAAGTCACGTTGTAGGGATTCCACAACACCAGCACCGGGTTGTAGCTCATCTTGTAGGCGAACTTGGTGGCGTCCGCGATGCTGGCCACGCGCCGGAGGCTGAAGATGATCATCAGCCGTGACACGATCGGCGTCCGCCCCCAACCGTAGTAGTCGAGGTTCTGGATTTCCCAGTTGAAATTAATGTTGGGTGCTGCGTTACCATTCCACCACAAACCCTTGCTGAATCCGACCGGCGCGCAATCGGCGGATGACTCGTCGCTGCCGGCCGCGGATCCGCCGAGCGCGAGTTGATAGTATTGCTGGAGTTTGTACCATGACGTGAGGTTGATGTTCTGCGGATACTGCGGGGCCCTGCCGAGGCCGTTGTGCTCACGGATGGGCATGATGGTGCCGCCTGGATTGCTGCGCCGGAAGCTGCCATAGTCCGGCGGCAGCGCCGGCAACTCGAGCAGGAGGTTCAAATCGTTTTTCAACATGCCATCCCTCACATTGACCGGCAGGCCCACGCTGTATGCGGTTAGATCGTGATATTTGCCTTTCACCACCTCGCGGAGACGCGCCCCGGGAGCGGTCACCGCGAGGGTGGGCACCGTCTGGCACTTCCCGAGGATCGCCGGATCGGTGGGGAGTTTCGCCAGCCCGGCGAGCCAATCAAGGCCCACCGACGGTTGGTCCGCCAAGCGGTTGGCCGCAGTGCCGACGGAACCACCGGCGGCCGGCGAAGGTGCGGCCGCGTTGATCAAGGCGCGTTGGTTGTTGCCGGAAACCCACCAGCCGTAGCCGCCCTTGCGGCTGGAGGAAACGGCCACCAGTGGAACCGACACGTGGTCGGCCTGGCTGGCGCTCTTACCCACGGTTCCCGCGCCCACCACCTCGACCAGTTTTCCGCCGGAGAAACCCCGCCTGGCCGCGGAGAGTTCGCGTAGCGAATCCGGGTCGGGAGTGGAAACCAGCCAACGCCTGAAATTCGGCCGCCGGCCCCGCCCGTAGGTTTTGTCAATGCCGGTGTCGTTCAGCCACTTGGTCCAGGAATCCCAAATGCCGAGCCAGCGGGGGTGGGCGAACCCTTCCTCGGTCGTCCGCGGCTCAAAGGAGGCGGAATTGGGGGGCTTGCCCGTCCCGTCATTCGCCGTCACCGCCGCCGGGGCGGTGATCCGCTGGTCCGGGCCCGCCTCCAACTGGAGCTCGTTGAGCGCCAGCAGCAGCGCCAACCGGGCATTGGCTCTCGCCTCTGCCAACGGCTCGCCGTGGGCGGCCGACCGCAATGAGACGGAGCTCAAACCTAACAATCCAACGGCCAACAGAGTGAGCAGCACCATCAGTGACAGAGTCACCACCAAGGCGAAGCCCGACGGAGGCGAATTTGCGGCTCCGACTGTCCGGTCACGAATCGTGATGCCGCGCTGCGGGACTGGGTTCATTGGGTTTGCATAAGGTTCCTTGGAGCTACCATGTAATGATTTCGCGTGGTCGTCAAAGGGTTTCAAGGTGTCAGTAAAAAAGACAGGTTCGATACGACGGATCCGGGCCGTCCGCAACATGGCCGAGCAGAATCCTCTCGGCTACCGAATCCTGTGGTTCGGGATCCGTGATTGTGACTTTGATAATGTGGCAAGCGGATCTCATGAAGAAGGCCACCGCCGCTCCTGTTGGCGACCCGTGATTCCGGGAGAAACCCATCCACTTCCGGCAAGCCGGCGCAAGCTAACGGCGGTTGCGCAGCAGGGCGAGCATGCCGAGACCGCCAAGCAGGGCGGCGGAGAGGGTCAGGTCGGCACTCGGATTGCGGGTCTCCGGAAAAGTGACAGGTTCAGAGGGCTTGGGTGACCACCAGTCGGGCGAATTTCTTCGGACTGCCAGCGGGCAGAGCATAGGAGATCGTGGCGTCGTTGTCCGTGGTGGGGGTGACCGCCTCCCAAGAGTCGGTCAGGCCCAAGTCGTCGGATTCCTGGATGGCGTAGGCGACATCGCCGTTGGTCACCGCTACGTCACGCTTGGTGAAGCTCAGCAGGCCACCCGTGAAGGAGCCGGCGCTGCCATCCGAGCCCGCGGGATTGAGATTCAGCGCGTATTCGACGAGGTTGGGGATGCCGTCGTTGTCGGAGTCGCCGTTCGGGCCGCCGGTGACGCCGTTCTCCGCCGCCCAGGATTCGTAGTTACCGGACGCCCCTAGGGTGAGCATCCCGGTGGTTTCATCGAAGGTCCAGAGGCTGCCATTGCCAGCGTTTTTCGTCCATTGGTCGCTCCCCGCATCGGTCCACGGGCTGCCATCCGGGTTGACCACGGTGAAGGTGGCCCCATAGGCACCGGCCAGCGCGGGCACGTCTTCCAGCGTCCACGAGCCGCTGGTCAGCGCGGCGGCGGCGGCGGTATCGATGGCGAAATCGCCGTCGAGCACCACGGTTCCAGCGCCTGCGAGTTGGTTGTTGATGCCTTCAGCAGCCCCGATGACGAACCGCAGTTGGGCATCGTCGGACAGCGCCAGGATGCCGGCGTTGACGGTGGTGTTGCCGGTGTAGGTGTTGCTGCCGCCGAGGGTGAGGGTGCCGGTGCCGTCCTTGGTGAGGAAGCTTGGCTGGGCCGCGTAATTGAGCGCACGACCGTCTTGCAGGATCGCGGGAACGTCGAGCATGGCGGTGTCCTGGACCTCAAACGTGACGCCGGTGACGAGATTCCCACCGATTTGATAGATGGCGTTGGCACCGATGCCGGAGATGATGGAAACGGCCCCCGCAAGGGCGGTGACAGGGCCCTTCAGGGCAAAGGCCGGAAAGGTGGGATTGACCCCACCGCTGGCGTGGAGGGTGCCGCCATCCAAGGTGAGCGGACCGAGCGCATTGTACCAATTGCCGCCGTTGGTCACCGTGCCGCGGATGACCAGCGCCACATTCATGGGTGATCCATGATTGCCTAAGGTGTCATTGGCACCGAAACTGAGGGTGGCCCCGCTGTCGACGGTGATGGTGCGGGCCACGCCGGGATCGCCGAGGGACCCTGCGGTCGGCGCGGGCCCACCCGTGCTCCCATTCGCCTGCAAGAGACCGGCGGCCACAGTGACATCACCGGTGTAGTTGCTGGCTCCGGAGGTCAACCGGAGGGTGCCATCGCCGGACTTGGTAAAGCCCTGGGTGCCGGCGAGCGGCACGCTGATGGTGGCGATCTGATTGACCACATTGATCGCAGGGATCCCGGTTGCCTCCAGCGTGAGCGCGCTCCCGACGGAGCCGGCCAGAGTCCAATCATAGGCTGCGGTGTTGCCCACCACCAGCGAGCCAATGGTGCGGCTACTGTCCAGGTTGATGGTGGTGTCAGCGCTTTGCGCCATCGTGTTGAAGTCGGCCGTCACGCCGGCGCCGCGGGCGATCACTCCGAATTTCCATTTCGTGGTTTCCGACCAGTCGCCATTGTCATCGACATTCCAATTCGGAGTGGAAATCGTGGAATACCCGGCACTAGCGGTGGCGCTATCCAAGAAGCCGGCCTGGGATGCATAGGCCGTGAGGGTGAGGGTCTCCGTATCGGTTGGAATATTAGCCACCAGCGGACTCGCACCGGAAACGACCGTGCCGGAGGTGGTCGGATCGCTGCCGTCCATGGTGTAATGGATGATGGCACCAGGACTGGAACTGATCGTAACCGGTAAAGCGCCCACATAGCCGCCAGTCGACGGATTGAAGATGGGCTGAGAGGCGGTGTTCACGACGGTGATAACCCCGTTGGTGACCAATCCGGAAAGATCCCAATTCAGGCCGCTCGACAGGGTGGGCAGGCTGGCGCTGGCGAACGCCCCGCTGTAGCTGCCGGTGGTATTGAACAACTTGAAGGAATCACCGAGAGTCAGCGCCTCACCGCTGGCCACGACTTCCAACGTGCCGCCATAAACCACGGAATCGGTGTCCAACAGGTCCTGGGTGAGAGTACCACCGGTTTTGTCGATTTGGCAGCTCAGCTTGCCACCGAGGGTAAGGGTGCTATAAACCGCCAAGGTGTCGATGGCGGTACCGCCGGGGATGAGCGTGCCGCCGCTGGCGATGGTGACCGGGCGGCTAAGCGTGCCATTGCCGGTGAGGGTGGCGGTGTCATTCACGGTGAGGGGATTCACGCTGGCCCCGAGGCTGCCGGTGAGATTGAGCGTGCCGCCGTTGACGGTGGTGGCTCCGGTGTAGGTGCTGGCGGCGGTGAGGGTGAGAGTGCCGGAGCCGGACTTGATGAGGGTTCCGGCCTGCTCCCCAAAGTTTTGCAGGGTGGTGTTGATGGTCAGGGAATCCGCCTCGGCGGGGGTGCTGATGGTCAAGGCGGCGTTGCCCTGGGCCCCGATGTTGACCATGTTATTGGCACCAGCGCCCACTTCGAATAGGGAGGTTCCGGTGACTTCGAGGGTGCCGCCCAATTGAAACGCGGGAAAGGTGGCGTTCACTCCCCCGTTGGCCAGCAGCGTGCCGTCGTTGAGGCTGAGGTTCCACAAGGTATTGAAAAAACCACCGGACGCCAGGGTGCCGCCGGAGTTGACGGTAATCGCCGCACTGCTGACCGTGCCGGCATTGCCCCAGGTGTCATTCCGGCCGAAGGTCAGGGTGCCGGTGTCGTTGACAATGATGCTGTTGCCAACGGGTGTCGTGCCTGCGGCGCTGAACTTGAGCGTGCCGCCGGTGACCGAGGTGGTGCCGGTGTAGGTGTTGGGACCGGCGAGGGTGAGGGTGCCGGTGCCGGCTTGGGTCAGCGGACCGGTGCCCGAGAGCGGTCCCGAAAAGGTTTGGTCGGCTGAGCTTTCGCAATTCAGAATGCCGTCGTTGGTGATGCTTCCGGGGTAGCTGCCGCCCCCCAACCGTCCCGCACCGCTCAGCGTCAGCGTGCCGTCGTTGATCGCGGTGGTGCCGGTGTAGGTGTTGCTGTTTTCAATCGTCAGGGTGCCGGTGCCGGACTTCGCGAGCCCGGTGAAACCGGCGATCCCGGCGGCACCTTGCAGCGTGTAGTTCTTGGCAGAGTGGTTGAACTCGATGCTGTCAGGAGTGACATCCGCTGCGGAAATATCGACCGTGGTGCTGCTGGCGTTGTCGTCAAACAACACCGGATTGGCCGGTGAGTCGGAGTAGAGGGCCGCACTGCTGTCGGAGACCCATTTCCAGTTGCCCGCGGTGGTGGTGTCCCAGGCGCTGGTCGCCCCCACCCAGGCGAGGGGCGGTCCGACCGAAACCAACACGAACTCATCAAACGCAATCCCCGTCAAACTCCAGTTCGGGGTGCTGTTGATATTGATCGCGATGTCGCTGGTGCCTTCGGAAACCTGGAAGACGTGATAGGCCACCCCGTTCACGGTGTGGGTGTGGCTGGTGCTCACCGCCCCGGTGCCGTCATTCACAGTGGGCGTGTAGGCGGCGTTCGCTCCATCACCGGATGCGGTGATGAGCGTGATCCGGTAGGCGGCGCTGGCGGTGCGGGTGATCGTGAATTGCTTGGGACCGGCGGAATTGGCCAGCAAGGGCGTCGCCGTAAGGGCATTCCCATTGCCGGGGTCTTCCAGGGTTCCAAAATTACCGTTGCCCGACCACATCCCGATGTTGGTGTCCGCCGTGCTGACGGCGACTCCGGCCGGCAAGCTGTAGGCGTTGGCGGGATTGGCTGGCCCGATGACGAAGGCTTCGGTATAGACATTGTCCGCTTCATTGAGCCCGAACACGACATAGCCAAGGGTGCCGTACTCAGCGTCCGCCTCGAGGCCGGCCCCGGTGCGCCAGTTCGGACCGGCGGCGGCATCCACACCGACCACATTCACGGTGGCGTGCAGTGAAGTGAGGGACAGGGTGAAAAACAGCGGCACGAGCCGCCCGATATTGGATTTTCTGATCTTCATTGGGTTTGCGGTTGGTTGGGTTGAGGTGCAACACCCCCCGCGCTGAACGATGTCAGCGCTGAAGGGATTGGTGCGAACACCGGAACGTCCCGAAGCTACTCGGTTTCGACCCCTCGCCAAATCTTTTCTACCTGTCATCAGAAATGACAGGTAACGGATGCCCCCAATCGCGCCTGGGCGGAGCCACCGAGCGGCCGGGCACGAGGAACATCGGGATCATGGCGGCAACGTCCTGCGGTTGGCCCGCCTGGGCCACCCGCAGGACCAGCTTGACCACCGCCTGGTTGAGCTTGTCGTGGCGGAAGATATAGTGGGTGATCGGCGGGTAAATGAAGTCCAGCATCGGGTCACTGAGGATTTCGATGATCGAGATGTCATCGGGCACGCGGATCCCGTGCTGGCCGGTCCAGGTGAGCAGCGGCAGCAGGTTGCGGATGCCCAGGGTGATGAATGCGGTAGGCGGCTTGGCAGAGGCGAACAGACGCTCCAGCAACGGAAACAAATTCGCCGGATCGTCCTGCCAACGGAGCACGTTGTATGAATCTTTCCAAGCGACACCGCGGGCGGTCAGGGAGGCATGGAAGGGCTGGATCATCTGCACGCCATAGGCATTGTGGAGGAGATAGATGATGCGTTCGTGGCCAAGATCCATCAGCGAGTTGGTGGCATCGCGGATCGCCTGGTCACCATCGCCGCCGGCGCGGGGAAGCTGGTGGTGGTAAGAACCACCCACGAACACGCACGGAAGTTGCTGTTTTCCAAACCACGCCTCGATTTGGGGCGTGGCGTCCATGATGATCCAAACATCCGGGGTGGCGTCCGCCAAATCCTTGGCCAGAACCCGGCCGGGGTTCTTCAATCGAAATGCCGAGGACACCTGAAACGAGATCTGCACTCCGTAACTCAGGAATCGCAACCGCAGCTGCCGGACTCCGGCCTGGAAGCCTGCGGTCATTTCGTGCATTGGCTGGGACAGCAGAAACCGTACTGCCGCCCCTGGTTTGTCGCGAGCGAACCAACTATTGCTGACCTTGCGGGCCACGCCCTTCTGTGCCGCTTGGAGCACGCCCTCGGTTTCCAATATCTCCAGCGCTCCGCGCACGGTCGGCCGGGAGACATCGAACAAGCGCCCCAGTTCCTCCTCACCGGGCAGCGCCGGCCCCAAAACCCCTGCCACGATCCGCTCACGGATCATATCGACCACCTGTCTAACCAGTGAGCGGGGTTTGGCGGTGTTCGGGTGGCTCATGATCAGACCCTCACCGCCAGGGTTTGTCCGGGACCCAGGGTCACGGGCTGTGCCAGCACGATGGCCAGGCGGCCGCCGCGGGTTTCGATCCGGTGGTCCAACGACTTGCCGGCGAGGGTGACCGCCGAGGTGGCGGTGGCCTTTGCTACGGATGGGGTGAGTTCCAGGCGGGCGAGACGCGGCGTGCCGTAGCGCACCTCAAGGGTGGCGGATAGGCCGCTGGGGGCATGCTGTTGCGTGAAGCGGCCCCAAGCACCGGCACCGACAAAGGGCCCGGCGAAGTCTTTGGCCCCGAGCTTGGGTTCGAAGCGCATGAGACCGGAGGGCGCATGGCAATAAAAACCGGTGGCAGCGATGAACACGCCGTAGCTGGCCATCGCTCGGGCGTAGTGATCGGAGCACTCGATCTCGTTGTAGGGATTGCGGCGGGAGGCGTCGTAGCGATCATGCACCGCACGGCAGACGGCCAGCCCCTGGCTCAGCAGCGGATCATTCTCATCCTGGGCCAGTGAGACCATGAACGCGGCGGCGGAGTGTTCGAAGCCGCTCATGCATTCCTGGAAATACATGAACTGCCAGGCATTCTTGCAGGCTTCCGGCAGGCCGCCGTGCGGCCAAGTGGCCATCACCAGGCCACCCTCACCGGCCAACGCGTAGTAGCGGCCCGCATGCGGCTTGGTCTGCTCGCGGAAAACACCCATGTCCGGCACGAAGTTGTATTTGAACAAACTGTCCATCGCCCGCCGCAACTGGTCCTTGCTGCCGATGGCCGGCAAACCAAGCTGCGCCAGCCAGTAGTCGCCCAGGCACATGTCGATGTGGCTGCCCGGGCCGACGTGGATGGGCAACATTTCCTGCGGGGTGCATTTGGCTTGATAATAGCCGTCCTTGGCGTCGAAGTAGCCGGCGTAGGCGGCGCGGCCGTTGGCGATGATCTTGCGCCAGCGCTCGGCGGCAGACGGGTCGGCTGCGTCGTCGGCCATGGCGGCGGCGGCGGTGAGGCCGGCGAGATACATGCCCACGAGCCACGGGATCTCCCCGCCCCACTGGGCATCGAGGGTGTTCTCGAAGCGGCGGGTGAAGACGCCGTCGTTGCCGCCGGGTTTGCCCTCGGCTTCGGCACGCACCAGGAATTCCGCGGCCTTTTCGATGTGGGGCCAGTTGCGTTTGAGGAAACCGCCGGTGGTGTCCGTTAGATGTTCCCGGTAGCAGCGGAGGAGAATACCAGCCTGACCGTCGATGCACGCGTGGTTGGCTGCGGAGTACGTGCCGCGGTAACGGATGAGGCCGTCGGGCATCATCACGTCTGGCGTGAAATCGGTGCGCTCCCGCAGGTCGATTTCCAACTGAGGAAACAGGCGCCCGGCACCTTGTGCGTAATGCCACACATGGGCGCAAGTGCCCTCGCAACAACCGGTGCCTTCCCAGCCCCACACGCGGCCTTTGGTCAGGCGATAGGTGCCATTGGTGGTCAGGGTGGAAATCGTCCACAATGCGCGCTCCAACAGCCAGTGCGGCAGGGTGCCCCGGTGCTCGCCCTCTTCGCGGCCATACCAGGTATCGCGGAACGTGTGGGTGAGGCCGGATAGATGGGGGAATTCCTTGGCGGTGTAGGTCGCCACCGCACCGGCATCGGCAAAGCGCTCGGCCACCCAGCGGCGCGGATCGGGCAGTTGGCCCATGCCGGGGTGCACCTGCGGGAAGTGCCAGGCGATGAGCACGGTGATCTTGATTTCGCCTTTGGCGGGGATCACCAGCGGGGCGCGCACGGCCATTTCCTGGGCTTGGGAAAGCGGGGTATCCGCTTTGGCTCCGGGCTTGCCGCGTGCCGCCTGCGCTTCCGCGCCGGGAGCGATGAGGGCCAGCGCCATCGAGCCGCTGTCCCGCAGGGTTTCGATCGGCGGAGCAGGCTCGGCGCTATCGGTTAGAGCGAGACGGTCGATGCCGATGCTGCTCCAGGCACCCTTGGCCCTGTCGATCAGGCGCACGCGCAATTCTTTGCCCTGCCACGGGGTCAAATCGATGGTGCGGGGAGCGAAGTCATTGGAGTTGGTGCCGGTCACCGAGTGAACGACCTGATCGCCTAACAATACTTCCACGGCAAGTTCCGCCTGGCGGTTGCCACCCACCAGCAGCAAGCCGAGATAGTGTCGTTCCGCCTTGAAGGGCGGGCTGGTGAGAGTGCCTGTTAGATTGTCGGGATCACCCTGGCTGGCAAGACGGAGGTTGTGGGAGTGCGCGTAGGCTTTGCCTTGATAGCCTTTGACGGCGGGGAGGGTCCCTGCCTGGGGACCGCCCTTGAACGCGTCGCCCTCGGCCAGCCAGCCGGTATTTTCCCAAGTGGCGGTTTCAAAATCCGCCAGCGGAATATCGGGACGGGCGCTGGCGGTGGGCGCGGTTGCGGCGGCCACCTCGCCCATCACCATCGCGCCGCCCGGGAGTGGCATCACACGTGCCACGCGGCGCAGTCCGGCGGCGGTGGTGGTCGGTTGGTAGCGGATCGCGGCGTTTTCCAGATAGGCTTCCAACTCGACGTTGGCGGCTGTTTCCCCCGCGTTTTTCAAGGTGATTTCGATCACGGTGACCGGCAGGCTCGAGTTGTCGTAATCCAGCGGAATGAACGGCGAATAGGTTTCCATCACGGCGGAGATCGGACTGGCCGGATCATTCAGCATGATTTGGCCGATGGGATATTGGCCGGTGAACTCCACCTGCGGGAAGCCGGTGTGGTCGAGGCGTTTGGGCTGGCCGTCCACATGCAGCACCAAGCCGTGGCTGACGTTCCATGGCGACTCCATTGGCGAGGGCTTCACATAATTTGCCCCTGCCATTTCCGAGGATCCCATGCCTTTGAGGTGGCTAAGGGCTGGATTGGGGACACAACCCGTGTGCGGCACATTGAAGATGTCCCAGCCCCAGAGCCGCCCGTCGCCGCCCAGGTAGACCGTGCCGGCGCCGATGCCGGCCACCGGCATGCCGATGTGTTCCAGGGCGGCCCAGTCCGACCACCGGCTTGGCTGGCCGCGCGCGGTGAGCGAGGCCAGCCAAGC
>JAIPKB010000094.1 GCA_021733795.1 Akkermansiaceae bacterium
AAATTTTCCTTGGCAAGTTCCAGCTTTGTGTTACAAAGCTCTTTGTCAGCCGCCCCGATCCCTCCTGGTCGGGTATTTTTCGAACCTCAAACTTTGCCATACAAAGCGATGATTGCCACGATGGAACGCAAATCAAGTCAACCCGCGGCCCGGCGCACCGGCTTGCGGATCGCCACCCACTGCGGCATGGACCCCGAAGTCCGGGCCGCCCTGGCCGCGCTGGAATCCCTGGCCCGCGATGGCAGGGTGGCGGTGGCCGGCACTTTCATGCCCGACCCGGGAGTGAGTGCCCGACTCGCCGCCCTCGGGATTCACGAGCAGGTGGAGGAGCCGGATTTTTTCAGATACCGCCAGGTGGTCATTCCCTATGCCGGCCTCTCTCCCACCGACCGCAAGCGCTGGAGCGAGGCGGAGATTCCGCTCGTCGACCTCAGTTCGGCCCATGTGCGCCGTGCCCAGGTCGCGCTCGGCCTGCTGCGGATGGAAGGTGCCCAACCGCTGGTGATCGGCCGCCACGGAGACCCGGAAACCCTCGCTCTGGCCGCCACCAACCCCGGCACCAAAATCATCCAGGACACCACCGACACCGCCCGGCTGTTGTTCTCCCCGGCCTTCGGCGTGGTCTGCCAAACCACCCTCTCCCCGCGCAAGGTGGCCTGGCTGCTGGCTCAACTCCGCATGCGTTACCGCGATGCCACGGTCACCTTCCTCGATACCACCGCACCCTCCATGAAAACCCGCGGGCAGGCCCTGGAGGAAATGCTCGATTGGTGCGATGCCGTCGTCGTCGTCGGGCAACCCGGCGAGTCCACCTGCGAGGCTCTAACTGAATCCGCCGACCGCCGGGGCAGGCCCGCCGTGGTCACCCCGGACGCCGACTCGTTCGATCCCGCCGCGCTGGCGAATGCCCGCCGCGTGGCTCTAACTGCCGGTGGTTTCGCCACCGATGCCGCCATCCGCGCCGTCCATCAACTGCTGAAAAACAGTTCCAGCACCGCCCCCACCCGGATTCCAATCGCGTAGGCCTCGCCGCGTTTTCCGGCATCGACAAAAGTCGGAAAGTCGAAGGTCTGAAGGGCGGTGGAAGAAGATTGGAACCGCCAAGACGCCAAGAGCGCCAAGGGAGACCTGTTTTGGATTTGAAATTCAGGATTCAGGATCTTCTTTAGAGGGCGTGGCAGCTTGCCCCGGCGTAGCTTGGCGAAGACGGGCCGCGCCGTGACTGGCCTCGTGGTCAGGGACGATCAGGATGAAGCGACTGACATCACACTTGGCTTCTAACCCATTAAGCTCCCTCCATTCGCACCGCGCTCCGGCGTACCAGTGGGTGAGGCGAGGCAGCCACGCCATACCTTCTACCGGACGCGCGCTCAAAGATGTCCGATATCCGAAATGCGCACTGAAATGCCTTGCGGTGGCCGGAATGGGCTGGACGGAATGGGCTTGCCGGGCGGTGGCTGACCGTGATAGGGCCTTGGCATGAAAGCGAAGCTATTCGAAGAGTGCCGACGAATCCTGCCGGGCCTGGTGGACGCCCTTCCCATTCCGTCCCAAATCAGAATCCACGCCGCCGGCTTGGTGCTGGCACT
Organism: Akkermansiaceae bacterium; assembly: GCA_021733795.1. GTDB lineage: Bacteria > Verrucomicrobiota > Verrucomicrobiia > Verrucomicrobiales > Akkermansiaceae > Luteolibacter. The sequence goes on from JAIPKB010000094.1 coordinate 1,590, forward strand.
GGTGCTTGGCACCTGCGATGCCCCCGGCAAGGAAACCGAGACCGCCGCCGAGACGCCTCCAGCAGCAAGTACGGAGCGATGGAATGCCCGCCACGCGGTCGGCATCCCGGACGACGCGGAGGGTTTGCTCCCCTTTTTTTGCGATATGACTGCGGATGGAGGCAGCCACCGGTTGATTTACAAGACCACTCCCGCTGGCGACCGCGAATGGGGATTGTTGTTTCTATTCCACGGATACCAGGGCAGGTCCCCGCTGGGGGTCTATAAGGAAACTTTTGCAGGTGGCGTGACCCGTCGAACCAGGCTGGACAATGCCCAAATCACCCGCGAGCTGAACGCGATCGAACAGACACTCATCGCCGAGTGCGGCAAGGAAACCTACAACAAATTCTACAACATGGAGGAATATCCAAACCCCGTTGAGGGCCCGGAACCGGACTCGGACGACCCGTTCGGCTCCGAGGATCGGGGCACCGAAATCAAGAAAGATCGGAAAGAAGTGCTCCGGGAGATGGTGGAAAGCTATAACACTTCAATCCTGTGGGATATTACCCGCAGGATTCACGGCATTCGCAAAAGGAAGCATAATCCGGCTTCAGATCATTACAAAACCGCCATGGGCAATGCGCGGCTCGCCAACGAAGGGTTTGCCCGGTGCAACCGCTACGTGGAGGGCTGGCTCGCGCTCGCCGACCCGGCGACCGGACTGCTACCCAGAAACCGAAAAGACCGCTATTGGAACGCCAAGGACGCCGCCGCCGACAATTATCCGTTCATGGTGTTGACCACATTTTTCACGGATCGAACCATGTTCGAGGGCCGCATGAAGGATATGCTGCGGACCGAAACCCGGCTGACCTCGCGGATCAGCTCGCTGCCGGACACCTACGACTTTGCCAGGAAAGGTTTTCCCGCCGGCCCACCGAACCTGCCCGACATCCTGTTCGGGGCCTCCGAATATATCAAGGACGGACTGCTTCCTCTAACCGAATGGCTGGGTTCCAGCCCGTGGTCCGAACGGATGATCGCGATCCTCGACGACATGTGGAAACACGCCCCGGTCGACACCCCATCCGGCCGGATCGTTTCCACCGATGTGGAGGTGAACGGCGAAATGCTCCAGGCACTCTCGCGGATTTACTGGCTAACGGGCGACCGCAAATACCTGGAATGGGCGCTGCGGTTGGGCGACTACTATCTGCTCGGCCAACACCACCCGACCCGGGACCAGCAGGTGCTCAGGCTGCGAGATCATGGCTGCGAAATCGTTTCCGGACTCTGCGAACTCTATGCCACCGTGCATTTCGCGACGCCTGAAAAGCAGCAGGAGTATTCGGGACCGGTCCATGAGATGCTCGACCGGATTCTCGCGGTGGGCCGCAATGACGACGGCTTGTTTTACAACTCCATCAACCCGATTTCCGGAACCCCGCTCGACAAGGGGATCGCCGACACCTGGGGCTATACCTACAACGGAGTTTACACGGTCTATCAGATCGATGGAACCAAGGCCTATCAGGAAGCCACCCGCAAGGCGCTCTCCCGGATCAGCCGCTATCCCGGATACCGGTGGGAGGGAGCCAGTTCCGATGGCTACGCGGATTCCATCGAGAGTGCCCTGAACCTCTACAACCGGGAACCGGTGGCCGACGCCGCCCGCTGGCTGGACACCGAAATCAAGGTCATGTGGGGCAAGCAAAAGCCCGACGGGGTGATCGAAGGCTGGCATGGCGACGGCAACTTCGCGCGGACGACAATCATGTATTGCCTGTGGAAGACCCAGGGCGTTTACGCGCAACCGTGGCGGGAGGACCTGCGGATCGGTGCGGTCAACGAGAACAACATCCTGTTTGTCACCCTGGCCGCGGACAAGGATTGGGAAGGAAAATTGTATTTCGACACCCCCCGCCACCAGACCCACATGCGGCTTCCGCTCGATTGGCCCAGAATCAACCAGTTTCCGGAATGGTTCACGGTGGATGCCAAGAGTACCTACCCGCTTGAGGACATTCTCACCGGAACCTCGCAGGCTCCGGACGGTGCCCGTCTTCGCGATGGGATCCCCCAATCCTGCAAAGCCGGCTCGGTGGTGGAACTGAGAATCGGCCCCGAGTTGAAAGGCGTCTCCCGCAGCTCCCCATGATCCCCCACCCTGCCCTCCTCTCCGGAGAGAATTCTTCGGCATTTCGGCATTTACTTTTTGACACAAAGTAACTTGCGGAGCAATCTCGTGCCGCCATGACTACATTATCGAAATTGACCAAATGGGTGCTGGCCGCAATGGTCGGCGTGACTTGTGTTGCCGCACAGAACATCGGGGTGCAACCCGGGAACACCTTGAAACTCACCTTCCGCGGACTCCCTGAGGCCGAAACGGCGCGGGTGAGCGGCAACTACCAGGTGAGTGACCGCGGCACCATCCGGCTGCCGATGGTGAATGAGGTGCAAGTTGCGGGACTGCCTGCCGATCGAGCGGCTGCGGTGGTGGAGAACGCCTACCGCAAGGCCGGGATTTACACCGCTCCTACGGTCGAGGCGGTGATCGTGATTGATGATGCGGTCCAGGGCGAGAATGCGACGGTGAGTGTGGGCGGTTACGTGACACGGGCGGGCAAGGTGCCTTATCGGCGGGGTCTCCGGCTGGTGGAGGCGCTTCAGGGGGCGGGCGACCGCACGCCGTTCGGCGGGCGCAACATCGAGTTGATCCGCGGCCAGAAGTTGATCCTGCTGGATTTCCGCAAGCCCGAGGTCAAGAACTATGAATTGCTGCCCAACGACGTGATCACCGTGAAGCAGAAGGGTCCCTTTGAACTCGACCGCGGTTGAAGCCCCCGCCAAAGCCGGAGATTGACACCGGCACTCTGCCCATGCCACCCTGCCGCCCCATGAACGAGGCGGCAGGTGCGGAAATCAAGGAGTTCAAGGAACTCAAACTGGAATACGAGACCCCGCGGTTTCTCCACTCGCTGTTGGCGGGTGACGAGCGGAACCTGGTCTACCTGGAGGAACAACTCGGGGTAAAATCAGTGACCCGCGACGGTTGGGTGCAGTTCTCCGGAGCGACCGCCGCCCTGATCCGGGCCCGCGAGGTGTTCGATGATCTGGAATCCGCATCCCGCGCCGGACACCACATCGAGGCCCGCGATTTCCGCCTGGCGGTGGATGTGGCGGTGGGCCGGGGCAAGGTTGGCGTCACCCAATTGGCAGGGGTCCGGCTGGTCGGTTCCCGCGGCCGCAAGCCGGTGGTCCCCCGCACTCCCAACCAACTGGCCTATGTGCGGATGATCGAACACCACGACGTGACCTTCGGCCTGGGACCAGCGGGTACCGGGAAAACCTATCTGGCGATGGCGATGGCGCTGACCCTGCTCAAGCGCGGGTCGGTCCAGCGGGTGGTGCTCACCCGCCCCGCCGTGGAAGCCGGCGAGGCGCTGGGGTTTCTGCCCGGCGATCTGCGCGAAAAGGTGGCCCCCTACCTGCGGCCGCTCTACGACGCGATCCATGATATGCTGGACCCCGAGGAAGCGCAGCGCTATCTGGATGAGGGCACCATTGAAATCGCCCCGCTCGCCTTCATGCGGGGACGCACGCTGGCGCGCTCGTTCGTGATTCTCGACGAGGCGCAAAACACCACCCGCGAGCAGATGTTCATGGCCCTCACCCGCCTGGGAGAGGATTCCCGGATGGTCATCACCGGCGATGGCTCCCAGGTGGATCTCAAAGCCGGAGTCCGCTCGGGACTGGCTGAGGCGGAACACGCACTGGGTGAAATCGAGGGCATCGCGGTGCTGCGGTTTGGCCGCGAAGACATCGTCCGCCACCCGGTCGTCGGCCGGATTGTCGCCGCCTACGAACGGTATCGGGCGTGAGCCCGGATCATTGCTGGCGTTGCTGCCCCTGGTCGCGCTGGAGACTTTCCAGAACCTTGGGAGGCAGGTTGTTGTTCTGAATCCACGCCTGGGCCTGGGTAGGATCCTTGTCCAGCCAGTGTCCCAGAGTACGTTGGTAGGTGCGTTCCTGATCGCCCGCATCGGTCATCCGGCTCACATAGTCGAGGGCCAACGCCGGTTCCTGCCCGAACGAGTGCCATACGAAGCTACGGATCGCGCCGTTGTCGGCATCCGCCGAGTAGCGATCGATCATCGTGGCGGCGGACTGCGGGTCCTTGGATGCCACCGCAGAGATGATGCCGCGGAAGGCATTGTTGCGGGTATCACCCTGCGGCAGGGTCTTGAAAAAATCGACTGCGGCCCGTTGGTCGGTGCTAGCCCAAGTGCCGACGACGTTGTCGAGGCGGCCGTTGAGTGCCTCACCCGGATTGGCCAGCAGCCATCTGGCGGTGCCGGCGGGATCCGTCTGGGCGAGTTTCTCCGCCAATCGGGACATCGAACCGTCACGAAGCGCCGGATCACCGAGCGCGTCCACCCACTGGCGGGCGGCCTCGGGGCCGGCCTGGGTCAAGTGGGCGAGAAACCCGTCCAACGCCTCGCCCCGCTCGCGGCTGCGCGGCATGGCGGTCAGCAATTCGGACGCGCGGCCGGTATCGGTGGCCGCCACCGCCCGGATGATCCCGGCCATGAACGGGTTGGCACCGGTGCCGGTGTGAGTGGCTTGAGCCCAGGCGATGGCCGACTCGGGATCCTTGGAAGCCCACGAGGAAAGCACCGTGTTGAGGGCGAAACCACCACGGGTATTGGCGCGGACGTAGTCCAGCGCCTTGGTCGGATCGGTCTGGGCCCAGGCGGTGAGCAACATCGCGTATTCACCGAAGCGATCCTCGGTGATCCCGAGGCTGCGGAAATGCGCCACGGCACCCTCGAATTCCGCCGGATCAAGCTGATCGATGAAGGCTAGCAATGCGCGGTTGCGGTCGAGCGCGTTTTCCCTGCGGACAATCGACTCCAACCGGGCAAGGGCCTCCGTTCCGCTCACTCGGTCCGGGGAGGCGTCACGGCGGTTATCGGTGCGCGAGGCCCGGGACGAGCGTCTGCCATCGGCCAGACTCGAGCCGCCCCCACGCGACGCACTGCGACCGCTGGCCGTAGCCGCACCCGGAATGCTGTCACCTGCCGGCGCGGACGAGGAGATGCGGCCGATGAAGAAACCAGTCGCGCCAATAACCACTACGGCGGCGATGAGAATAGGAGATGGAGATTTCATGAGCGTATTTTGAGATAGGATTCCTTTTTTTAAACGTCGCCTGAAACGTGATTTTTTCAAGTAATTTGCGGAATACCGAAGAATCGGCCTCCGCTCCCCAAGGATGTCTGGCGGTTTGTTTGCACGACCCCAATATCACCTCAATGCCCCCGCTGCTGGCCGGGGCCTTTCTCCACCACCGTTTGCAACTGTCCGCAGCCGGCGGCCACATCGATGCCCCGGCGCTGACGCAGGGTGCAGGGGAACCCCGCCGCCCGCAGCACTTGTTGAAAGGCATGACCCGCCCGGCTCGCGGTGCCGTCGAACCCGGCCGTCGGGTTGAGCGGGATCAGGTTCACGTGGGCGTCGATCCCGTGCAGCAACCCGACCAAGCGCCCGGCGACCTCGACCGAATCGTTTTTTCCGGCCACCAGCGTCCATTCGAAGAAGATCCGCCGGCCGGTGGTGCAGTAGTGGCGGCAGGCATCCATCAACTCGGCGAGTGGCCATTTCCCGGCCACCGGCACCAGCGCGTGGCGTTCCTGCTGGGTGGATCCATGGAGGCTCACCGCCAAGCGATACGGCCGCGGTTCCTCCGCCAGGCGCAGGATGCCGGGCACGACTCCCACCGTGCTGATGGAGATCTTGGACGGCCCGATGCCGATGCCGGCCGGATCGGTGATGGTTTCCAGAGCCGCCATCACCGCCTCGAAGTTGTGGAGCGGTTCGCCCATCCCCATCAGCACCAGGTTCCGCAGTTTCTGCCCGGGCTGGACCTCGAGCAGCGCCCGCCGGGCGAGCAACACTTGGCTGATGATTTCGCCAGGCCGCAAATGCCGCCGGAACCCCATTTGCCCGGTGGCACAGAACACACAGCCCATCGCGCAACCCACCTGCGTGCTGATGCACGCGGTATTCCGCCCGTCGTAGCGCATCAACACGGTCTCGATCGTCTGCCCATCGCGCAAGCGCAGCAGAAACTTGCGAGTCAGCCCGTCGCTGCTGCGCAGTTCCTCCACCACCTCCGGCTCGTCCCGGAAAAGCGGCTTTCCCTCGCCCACCACCTGATCCACCCAGCGTTGCAGCGGCGGCAGAAACCCTCCCTCCGCCAGGCGGGGCACCACCGGTTCACGATAGAGCGCCCGCCACAGCGCCTTGACATGAAACACCGAGATCCCGGCCCCGGCGAGTTCCCGCCCTATTTCGGCAAGCCCGAGATCGTGAATGGAACGTGGTGCGACGATTGACATGCGGTGGCTACTGGCGGGATGAAAAATGGACGGAGCCCGCTACCGGGCGCGGCGGGACCGGGACCATGCCGCAACTCCCCGCATTTGAAAACCCCATTTACTGGCAACTAGGGCTTGCCTCAATCCTGATCGGCAGCTAGACGGGGGGCCGCAAATGCATCCTTACGAGAATATTTCCCTTTTCACCTCCGGACTCCTGCTCGCCATCTGGCTGATCGGCACCCACCTGCTGATGCTGCTCAAACCGGTGGCAACCAGGAGCTTTCTTACAAAATTCCCCCGCAATCAAATCGCGGGCCAAATCCTGTTGGCCGTCGGCCTGGTCTGGTTCTGGTTGCTGGTGGCTCCGGAAAGCATGGGCAAACTCAGCGCGCTGGCGATGGATTTGGGCGAATTCAACAAGGCCAAGTGGCTGCTGCGCATCCTGGTCCCCGTCGCCCTGGTGTCCGTGGTGATCAGCGTGAAGGACTTTCTGGCGGTGCGGGCGCTGGGCGTGGTCGGCCTGATGGTCGCCTCGCCGCTGTTGGAATCCGCCTTTCTGAAGGACCCCGGCTCCCGCCTGCTGGTGCCGATCTACGCCTACGCGTTGCTGACCGCATCCATGTTCTGGGTAGGGATGCCGTATTTGTTCCGGGATGCGGTAACCTGGGCCACGGCCAACACCAAACGTTGGAACCTGCTCGCCATCATCGGCCTCGGCTACGGCGTGGCCACCCTCGTCTGCGCGTTCGCCTTCTGGCGCGCCTACTGATCCACGATCGTGGAAAACATCCGCTATTTCAACCGCCACACCGGCAACTTGGAAACCGAGCAGGTCTACGGCGAGGCCAGCCTCCGCTGGACCTACGGCAGCCCGCTCGGCAAACTGGCACTGGCCTCATTCATCAAACGCCCGTTTTTCTCCGCCTGGTTCGGCCGCCGGATGAGCCGCCGTGCGTCCGCCGCCAAGATCGCCCCGTTCATCGCGCAATATGGACTGGACCCGGCCGAGTTCGCCGAGCCACCGGAGTCGTTCGCCAGCTTCAACGAGTTTTTCTACCGGAAACTCAAGCCGGCGGCCCGCCCGATCGAAACGGATGATGGAGCGGCCGTCTTTCCAGCCGATGGCCGCCATCTGGGGTTCGCCCGGGCGGCCGGGATCGACGGCGTGTTTGTCAAGGGCCAGCGTTTCGATCTCCCTGCCTTGTTAGGCGACGACTCACTGGCGGCGCGCTATGCGGAGGGTGCGCTGGTATTGTCCCGGCTTTGTCCGGTGGACTATCATCGGTTTCATTTCCCGCTAGCCGGCATTCCCGGGGAGCCCTGCGCAATCGCCGGCCCGCTGTTTTCCGTCTCGCCGATCGCGCTGCGGCGGCGGCTCGCCTACCTCTGGACCAACAAGCGCACCCTCACCCGGTTGGCAACCCGGGACTTCGGCACCGTGTTGTTGTTGGAGATCGGGGCCACCTGTGTGGGTTCCATCCGGCAGACCTACACCCCCGGCCGACCGGTGACCAAGGGTGCGGAAAAAGGCTACTTCGCCTTCGGCGGGTCCTCCACCCTCACCTTGTTCGAGCCAGGAGCGATCCGGTTGGAGGATGACTTGCTGGATCATTCGGCGCGCCAGACCGAGTTATATGCCCGGGTCGGCACCCGGATGGGAACCCGCGCCCACCTAGGGTAGGGCCGCTCCGGCCGGCCCCGCCCAAGCTCATGGTGGCGCACTCATTGGGTCTCCCTCTGTTGGGTTTCCCGCTTGACATCTGTGGCAAATTGCCACAGATTCCCTGCATGAGCGCATCCATCCGGCTGAATGACGAGTTGATCGCCGCCGCCAAGCGGCAGGCCAAGCTGTTTCATCGCTCGCCACCGCAGCAGATCGAGCACTGGGCGGCCATCGGGCGGGTGATGGAATCCGCCTTGTCCTATCCGGCACAGGAAAAGGTGGCGGAGTGGGGTTCGGCACGCGATATCGACTCCCTGCGGGCATCGGTGGAATCCGACGCGGGCCGGGAACGGGCCAAACAAGTCATCCGGCAGACGGCGGGCACCATCGTGAGCAACGACCGCAACCCTGTTTCCAAACGCACCTTACGCGGCGACTGATCCCACTCTCCCAGAACTTTCATGATGAAACCGCGTCTCCTGATGTTGGCCGGCCCCAATGGAGCGGGAAAAAGCACCTTCTTCACCACCCATCTGGCGGACAAGGGATTGCCGTTTATCAATGCGGACCGGATTGCCGCTGAGTTGGAACTCGGAGCTTATGAAGCGGCCGGCATCGCGGAATCCATCCGCGTCCGAATGGTAAATGAGGGCAGGAGTTTCATCACCGAGACGGTCCTATCCGATCCAGTAGGGGCCAAGGTCGCCTTTCTCCAGCAGGCCCATGCGACTGGCTACGACATCACTTTGATATTTATCGGCTTGGAGAGTACTGAACTTTCGGCGGGCCGGGTCATGGCGCGAGTTCAAAAAGGGGGTCATGATGTTCCGTCTGACAAAATCATGGCGCGCTTCGAAAGAACCCTGCTAAATCTGGAAAGGGCGATTGATCTGCTGCCGCAGGTCATTGTTTATGACAACAGCTCCGCCCAAGCCCCCTACCGGTTCCTCGCCGAATTCCGCAGCGGCCGCCTCCACCAACGCACCAAAGGACCCGTTCCCCAATGGGCCGAACGATGTTTCGAGCGGGACCGGGGCTGATTGATGTCAGACCAGGCGTAGCATGAAGAGCATGGATTGGGTTCTATTTCACGTTCAACGCCCTAAAATCGTAAAGATTTATTTAACTTTTAGCTTGCAATATAAAAAAATTGGTGTTTTTTTGTCCGCGCCCCCCCAAATAACAGTGAGACAGGGTGACCCGTCCGGGGTCATCACTCCCTGTTTTCAGGCGGCCATTCTGGAAAAAACCAACACTTAGCCGCCAAATGTCATGAAACGGACTTTCACATCTCTTTTTCTGGTTTTCTGCGCCGCTCATCTTGGCGCGCAGAACTTGGCTTACGACTTTGAGTCCCTCCAACCAGGAGCACTCGTCGGCCAGGATGGTTGGAGGAATCAATTGTTGATTGGCAACCCGGCCTCAATCGTCACGGGTAACGGCACGAATGCAACCAAGATCCTGACTGTCGGAACCGATGATACTCAGGAAGTCGGACGGGATTATGATTTGAATTTCACATTCATCCCCTTTTCGGGAACCGAGACCCAAGCCTACCTGCAATTTGATTTTAGCTGGGATCGCCCCGATGACTGGAACTACCTGGGATTCAGGATCGGCAAGGATGTGAACCACGACGGAGGACCGGGTATCTACGAAGGCATCGGCGCACGTTATCAGAACGGGCGCTTTGCGGTCGAGAATGGGGGCGGGATAGGAACCATGTCGGAAACCAGAACCAACCTGGGGACCGGCAGTGTCGGCGACTGGTTTCGAGTGCGGCTGGTGGCTGATTTCACCGTGGATCCCAGCGGATTCGCGACACTGTCCTACATGAATCTCACCCGTGGCGACACCGCTTTCAACGAAGTTCTGTCGAGTTATCTCTTCACCTATCAAAACAGCGTTGGCGCGCAAAGCCCGGCCGATTGGGATATGTTCGGGATTAGCGTCAACAAAGGGGCACAGATCGATAACCTGATGATCGGAGTGGTGCCGGAACCGTCAACCACCGCAATGTTGGCACTGGTTTCGATGGCCGGACTATTGAAGCGCAATCGCGCCCGTCACACGAGATCCTGAAGTCCCCGAATCCGGAAAAATCCTCACGGGTTACAGACGCAGCCACATGATTCTTGGAAAAGGGCGGTTTCCCGCACCGGCAGCCCGTCCCCCCCCCTTCCCGAGCCACCCAAGCCAACCCGGCTACTCCACGATCACCGGAGTGCCGACCTTGACATTCTCAAAAAACTTCTCGGCCATATAATGGGGCATGCGAACGCAGCCATGGGATGCGGCGAAGCCAGGCAGAAACCCGGTGTGCATCCCCACTCCACCCGAAAACCTCATGAAATTGGGCATCGGGGCCCCCACATACACGGCTCCCGGCGGGACCTTGTCCTTGGTCATGTCCACGTCATCATTGACCGTCTGCCCCGTGATCTCATCCCGAAAAATCCCGTAAATGCTGGACCGGTGGTCCTTGTTCATTTGGAGAATCTTGTAGGTCCCTTTCGGCGTTCCGTGATCTTCGTCCCCACTGGAGATCCCGGAGACCCCCACCAACACTCCGCCCTTGTAAAAATAGGCCCGCTGCTGGCCGCGGTTGATCTTAATCAAGGGACTGCCGCTCACCCCGTCGCCATCCCAATACGACACATCATCCGGAATCGCCGGCGGCTTGTGATAGGGCCCGCCCGACGTCTGACGTCTCACCGGACCACCCACATCGGCGAGATAGCCCGAATCTGCGGGACCGGACGGGAAACACCCGGAAAGGGCGCATCCCACGAGCCCCGATAGCAGAAACTTGATTTTCAGGATATCTTGATATTTCATGTCAGACGGGAAATCTACACCCCGGGCGCAACCGAGTCAAGGCCGGACGCGACAGGTTTTCGAAACGTCCCGCCTATCGCTTCCAGTCGGGTGCGATGCCAAAAGCCTCCGGTTCAAGCCTGCGCCAGGCGCGTCGGGGTTTGCGGAGCGTCCTTTTTGCGCAGAGCCTTGCGCATCTTGATGATGGCAGAGTTCTGCAACTGCCGGATTCGTTCGCGGGTAACCCCAAACAGGGTCCCGACTTCCTCCAGAGTCATCGGTTTCGCCCCGGTAAGCCCGAAGCGGACATCAATGATCCGGCGTTCCCGGTCATCAAGCAGATTGAGCAATCCATCCAGTTCACCGTGGAGGTTCTTGTCCGCCAGCGCTTCCAGCGGATTGGCTGCCCGCTCGTCACCGATCACCTCGCTGTATTCGGTCGCCTCGCCCTCGTTGACCGGGGCATCCAGCGACGTCGGACGCTGCGAAGCGAGTTTGATCAGCGCGAGCTTGTGCCGCGGCAGGCCGACTTCCTCCGCCAGTTCGTCATCGGTCGGATCGCGACCCAGCGCCTCGGCCAGCATCATCCCGATCCGGCGCACCTTGGCGATCTTGTCCACCATGTGGACCGGCAGCCGGATGGTTTTGGACTGGTTGGCCAATGCCCGTTTGATGGACTGCTTGATCCACCACGCGGCGTAGGTCGAGAGTTTGCCGCCGCGATTCGGATCGAACCGCTCCACGGCCTTCATCAGCCCGATGTTGCCTTCGGAGATCAGATCGGTCACCGGGAGGCCGTAATTCGCATAATCCTGCGCGATCTTGACCACCAACCGCAAATTGGCACGGATCATCTGCGAGCGCGCCTCTTCGTCGCCCTTCAAAATACGTTCGGCAAGTTTGGTCTCCTCTGCGACGGTCAGCAAAGGCGTTCTTGCGATTTCCCTCAGGTAAACCTTCAGGCTGCTTTCGGATTCGTTTGGCATGGTCTGCTTTTTGGTTTGGTTTGGTTTGCTCGCAACTCAGCTTACGTCAATAAGACGCACCGGGCTTGGAATTATTCTAATTTTTTTCGATAACGTCTGTATCTCTTTTAAATACCCTTTGGATTTACTTTGAATTCATTTTTTGCGCATTTTCAATCAGATCGTCAATTTCCTGATATGATCCGCCTTGCGCATTCGGATCAATTCGACCGACTCCTGCCAGAAAGCAGAATGCGTGCCATCCTGCGCACCCTTTGTTGCCACAGTGCCATTCCCCCAAAATATGACGACTCGCAGCACCCTTGGCATCGACAAAACCCGATCATTGCCACATGATCCGCGCGTGATCGAATCCCTCTACCCTTTCCTGCGCGCCGCCCTGTTCCGACTGGACCCGGAAACGGCCCACCATGTGAGCATGAGCGCGCTCCGCATGGCCGAACGCTGTGGCCTGCTCAAACTCGCATTTCCCGCCGACGAACTGCTCGCCCCGGTCGAGGTGATGGGCCTGCGCTTTCCCAACCGGGTCGGGCTGGCGGCGGGGTTGGACAAGGAAGCCGACACCATCGACGCGCTCGCCAGACTCGGATTCGGCTGCATCGAAATCGGCACCATCACTCCACGCCCCCAGCCCGGCAATCCGAAACCCCGGGTGTTCCGCCTCATCGACCACGAGGCGATCATCAACCGCATGGGTTTCAACAACCAGGGAGTCGACGTCGGCGTGGCAAACGTCCGCCGCTCGAAGACTTTTCGCGGAATCATTGGCTTCAACATTGGTAAGAACAAGGACACCCCGAACGAGAGCGCCGCCGAAGACTACCTGACCTGCCTCCGCCAGGCCTATCCGGTGGCTGACTACATCGCGGTGAATCTCTCCTCCCCCAACACCCCCGGCCTGCGCGACCTCCAGGGCCCGGAGGCCAGCGCCCGGCTCTTGGAAACCCTGAAACAGGAACAACAACGACTGGCAACCGAGCACGGCAAACAGGTCCCGCTGCTATTCAAAGTAGCTCCCGATCTCGATGAAACCCACATCCGCGAGCTTTCAACCGTGTTTCTCAACGGCGGCCTTGATGGGCTGATCGCCACCAACACCACCCTCGACCGCGAACTCGTGGCAGGCCATCCGCGCGCCAACGAACCCGGCGGTCTGTCGGGTCGCCCGCAATTCAGGAAAAGCACGGAAGTCCTGCGGGCCTTCGCCTCCCACCTCGGCGGAAACATCCCGATCATCGGGGTCGGGGGCATTTCCTCGCTCGAGGATGCCAGGGAAAAGCTCAAGGCCGGAGCCACCCTCGTTCAAATCTACACCGCCTTCATTTACCAAGGTCCGGCCCTCGTCCGCCGCCTGGCGCGCCAGCTCTGAGCCCATAGCCTGATCGTCAATAAGGGGCGACGACCTTATTGTCGTCGTGCGGAAGGGCCGTCCAGGACTCGAGCCTCTGGCACGTCCACATCGCCCATTTTTTCCCACCGGACTGCGGCAGAGACGGTTCTCCGGGCGGTCCGGCTGGAGCGCCAGCGGCAAGGGGGGTGGGCGTCCCGCCCTCCTCAAGGCCTGTGGGCGTCCCGCCCACATTGCCAATGGCAGGTGAAAGAGAAGCGTGCTCCGCCCCCCAGTTTGCCCACCCCGTGGCGGCGGTTTGTAACCGCCATGCCCCGCAGCCCCCGTAGCCGCATTGGTAACAACGCGCCCAGAGAGGGACAAAACGCCGAAGCCCGCCCCAAACGCGCCTTCCCTCTCTCATTCCACTGGCCTCACGGCACCGGAGGAGGTCACAAACCGTGACCCCAAGTCCCCTCATATTCTCCGCGAATTCCTCAGCGACCTCCGCGTCTTTGCGTTTCGCTTGATCCTTGCGAAACCGCCGGGAATACCTCACCCGCAAGCTGGTGGAGGTCACCCAGGACGTGATCATCTCCCGTCAGGATTGCGGCACCGCCAATGGCATCCACGTCGCCGCCATCATGGATGGTGACGAAGAAGCCGCCTCGCTCGCCACCCGCATCTACGGCCGGGTTTCCTGTGAAAAAATCAAAATCCGGAAATTTCGGCGATCCCGCGACAGTTCGAGGCAGAATACCTCCGGTTCCCCAGATCTTGCATTTCAGCAATCCTTCACCGAGGAAGCGCCTCCAGCACCATTTTGGGATGGCACTCGACGACGCGGAGCAGGGCGCGGGCGGGAGAATGGATTGATGATTGGCGATTGTGATTGCAGAAGGAGGCTCGGCGCGAGACGCACCGAAGACGGCCAGCGGCGAGACGCCACAGCCACGGACGGGGTGCCTGCAAGTTCAACGCCAGTGCGTTTTTTCGCAAAGCAGGCTTGCCGCCCGCCGCCGGAGCCCCCACAATCGGCCCCGACCCGGTCCGGAGCAGCCAGCGCACCCCAACCGGTGGCTTTTCCCATCCCCATGAGCGACACTTCAACGGCAACCGACAAACCCAAACTGCCCAAGGACCTTGCGGCCGAGACCGGCATGGTCAACGTCCAAATCAACGGCACTTGGCACCAGTTTCCCAAAGGCACCCGGATGATCGAGGCCTGCCGTCAGGTCGGAGCCTCGGTGCCCCATTACTGCTACCACCCCAAACTCTCGTCGCCCGGCAACTGCCGGATGTGCATGGTCCAGATGGGCATGCCCCCCCGACCCGCCCCCGACCAGGAACCCCAGCGCGACGAACAAGGCTACCAACCGATCACCTGGATGCCACGCCTCGTCATCGCCTGCGCCAACACCGTCGGCGAAAACATGGGAATCCTCACCCATTCCGAGCAAATCGAAACCTGCCGCAACGGCGTCATGGAGTTCCTGCTCATCAACCACCCGCTCGACTGCCCGATCTGTGATCAGGCCGGCGAATGCCGCCTGCAGGAAAATGCCGTCGCCCACGGCCGCGGCATCTCCCGGTTCCTGGACATGAAGGTCAAAAAACCGAAAAACGTCGATATCGGCCCCCGCATCCGGCTCGACAACGAACGCTGCATCCTCTGCAGCCGCTGCATCCGCTTCATGGACGAGATCGCCGGTGATCCCGTGCTCGGTTTCACCCAACGCGGCACCCACACCACCCTCACCGTCCACCCCGGACGCCTGCTCGATTCCAACTACTCGCTCAACACCGTCGATATCTGCCCGGTCGGTGCCCTGACCGCCAATGATTTCCGTTTCCAAATGCGGGTCTGGTTCCTCAAGGAAACCCCGACGATCGATGTCAACTGCGGGACCGGCACCAACATTACCGTCTGGACCCGCGAGAACACCGTCCACCGCATCACCCCGCGCCGCAACGACGACGTCAACTCGGATTGGATGCCGGATTCCCACCGCCTCAATTTCCACTACCTCGACGGCGACGCCCGGCTCGTCGAACCGCTGGTGAAAACCGGGGCCACCCGGGCCGCCTCACCGGTCTCCTGGCCGGCCGCCATCGCCCGGGCCGCCGACTCCCTCAAGGCCGCCGCCGCCGACCAAACCGCGATCGTCGCCTCCGGCCGGATGACCAACGAAGAGTTGTTCCTCGTGGCCCGGCTTGCTGAAGCCCTCGGTGGCCCGGCCCTGGCCCTGGTCCCCCGCTTCGGCGAAGCTGACAACCTGCTGATCGCCGCCGACCGCAACCCGAATACCACCGGAGCCAAACTCATTCTGGGCACCGACGATCCCTTCGCGCCCTTGGACGACATCCGCACCCGGGTCCGCTCCGGCCAAATCAAAAACCTCATCGTACTGGGTGAGGATCTCGTCACCGATGCCGGATTCACCGCCGAGGACCTCGCCAAGCCCGAGTTCCTGCTCCTCACCCACATCCTCGCCAACCCCACCGCCAAGGCCGCCGACGTGGTCCTGCCCACCGCCGCCTTCACCGAGAAACGCGGTTCGATGGTCAATCTATCCGGCCGCCTCCAGCGGCTCAACCGCGCCACCCACCCCTCCGGCCAGGCCCGCGACGATTGGGAGGTCCTCCGCAACCTGATCCTCGCGCTGGCTGAAACCTCCACCGGTTATCAAAAACCCGAGGATGTTTTCGCCGCCCTCACCGCCTCCGTGCCCGCCTTCAAGGACCTGAGCCTGGCCACCATTGGTGACACCGGCGTCCCCATCCTCGATACCGGATACGCAATTCCTCTGCTGGCAAAAGAGTGTCCCTAACCACAACCCACAACTTCTTCACTCCCACCCACATGGACCTCATCCCCCTAGCCATCCTGCTGGCGAAAATCGTCTTCCTCACCTTCTGCGTGGTGCTGCCGCTCGTGCCGGTCTCGGTGTACTTCGAGCGCCGGTTCTGCGCGATCATTCAGGACCGCGTGGGCCCCAACCGCACCGGAATCCCGCTCACTCTGTTAGGCTTCAAAAAGGATTGCGGAATTCTCGGCATCGGCGGCCTCGTCCAACCGGTGGCCGATGGCATCAAGCTCTTTCTCAAAGAGGATTTCACCCCAAAGTATGTCCGCACCGCCTTCTACTGGCTGGCACCCGCCCTCACCCTGGCTCCCGCGCTGATCACCGCCTGTGTGATCCCCTTTGGTTCATCCGTCAGCTTCTTCGGCCACACCGAACGCCTCGTCATCGCCGATCTCGATATCGGTCCGCTGTTTGTCTTCGCCATCGCCTCGCTCTCGGTCTATGGCATCACCCTCGCCGGCTGGTCATCCAACTCGAAGTTCTCCTTCATGGGCGGCGTCCGCTCCACCGCCCAAATGATCTCATACGAAATCGCGCTGGGGCTTTCCATCATCCCGGTGCTGCTCTATTTCGGCGAACTCAACCTCGGCCACATCGTCCAACAACAGGCGGACCACGGCTGGCTGCTGCTCCCGCTCTGGGGCCACGATGCCGCCCACCCCCTGTCTCAAAAACTGCTATTCTGGTTCCCTGCGGCCGTCGCCTTCCTTATTTTCACCGTTTCCATCTTTGCTGAAACCAACCGCATGCCCTTCGACTTCCCGGAATGTGAAACCGAACTCGTCGGTGGCTACCACACCGAGTATTCCTCGATGAAATTCGCGATGTTCTTCATGGGTGAATACGCCGCCATGGTGATCGGCTCGGCGATGATCGTCACCGTCTTCCTCGGCGGCTGGTCGCTCGGCTTCGGCACCGACAAGTGGATTTCCGGCCTCAGCCTCGGCGGTTTCGGCTTCGGCGGGCTCATCCATCTGGGTGTTTTTGTCGCCAAACTCATCGTCTTCATCCTGTTCTTCATCCTCGTCCGCTGGACCGTCCCCCGCTTCCGCTACGACCAACTCATGAAACTCGGCTGGGTGATCTTCTTCGAGGCGGCCCTCGTCAATGTCTTCCTCGCCGCCCTGATCATCGCCGCCCCCCACCTCGCTCCGCTCATCACCGGCATTGGCGCCGTCCTGCTCATCGTCGTCACCGCCGCCATCATCTGGGCCGCGAAAGTCTCCGAACCCGAGCCCAAACTCGTCCGCGCATAGCGGAAACCTTGCCACCGGCTGCGATCAAGCTTACCTTCAAACATGGGCCAAGAACCTCCAACTGACCGATATCCTGACACGGGTTTCAGCGTGAAAGACACACCGCCCGAGGTCAACCGCTTCTACTTCGAGCGCATCATGGCGCTCAGTGGCGAGCAGCGGCTTCTCATGGGCATGTCCATGCTCGCCACCGCCCGCACAATGATCCTTTCCTCCCTCGCCAAAGACCTCAGCCACCGCGAGAAAATGCTCGCGCTCTACCAACGCCTCTACGGCCATCCCTTCCCCGGCATCCTGCCCGCGAACTACTGACCGAATGACCGACGACCCCATCACCGACGGCTATGATCGCGAGCAATGGATGCGCGTGATCGAGCGCATGGCCGCGGCATTGGGAGACGACGGCCCGCCCGTCCGCCTCTGCCTGATCGGTTCGGCAGTCTGTTTGCTGGGAAACATGCCGGATCGCGCCTCGCACGACTTGGACATCTGGAAACCCGCCAGCACCTACCGTATCGCGGAATTGATCAAGGCCGCTGAAGCCGCAGGTGTCCTTTTCAATCCCAAGGACTTTCTCGAACCTGCCGTGCCTTACCTGCAAATCGTGGAACCGGGCATCGTCCAGGTCGGCAAATTCGAACCCGTCCACATGGAAACCATCGGCCGTCTCGAACTCTACCGACCTCCGGTCGAAAACATCATCGCCTCCAAACTCGCCCGCGCCGCGGACAAGGATCTCCAGGACATCCTCTATCTCATCAAGACCCACCAACCGGACCTCCCACTCATCCGAAAGATTGTCGATTCCTTTCCACCCGCCACCCGCTCGCTCGCGTCGGAAAACCTCATCTATCTCGAAGCCGCGGGCTGAACCACTGCCATGACCCGCCAACAGGAACTCATCGCCCAGCGCATCCTGACCCGCCCCAACGGCGTGGCTGAGGCGCTCCGGCAGCGACGTTGGGCGGACCTTGCGACGGCGGTCGAGTTCGCCCAAGCCGATGTGCCGAAGGACCTGGCGATCACCGATCCCGCCCTCTACCGCACCCTGCGCCAGCACATCACCACCTTCTACCTCCGCGGCGGCGGGGCGCTCAATCTCGACAAGCTCCGCCACCTGGCCAACCCACCGAACTAACTGATTCTCCCATGGCAATCGTCAAACTCACCCGCCCCAAACTCGGCCCCGGCGAACAGATCTATCTGCTCGCCCTGGCCAAGGGCTTCATCATCACCCTCACCCACGCGGTCAACTCGCTCCTCGGCCGGTCGATGGGTGCCAAGGAACTGAAATCCTCCGGCATGGGCGTGACCATGCAATACCCGGAGCAAACCTGGGACGACCAACTCCCGGAATACTACCGCGGCGCACCCGCCCTGGTCACCGACGAACAGGGCCGCGAACGCTGCGTCTCCTGCCAACTCTGCGAGTTCATCTGCCCGCCCAAAGCCATCAGGATCGTCCCCGCCGAAATCCCCGCCGACGACCCCTGGGCCAAGGTGGAGAAACGCCCTGCCGAGTTCGATATCGACATGATCCGCTGCATCTATTGCGGGATGTGTGAGGAAGTCTGCCCGGAACAGGCGATCTTCCTCCGCAAGGACTACGTCATCACCGGCCTCTCCCGCGCCGAAATGATCCACGACAAGCAGAAACTCTATCAAATCGGCGGCGTCCGCACCGGACTCGTCAACAAATGGAACGAACTGAAATAAGGGACATTGGGAATTTGAAATTGGATAATTGGGAATGAACGAGGAAACCACAAGGACATTCGAGGAACTCGAAGCCTGGCAGGCAGGTCGCGAGCTTCGCATGTTCGTGTTCAGGGAGATTGTTCCACTCCTGAAGCATCAGCGGGAATACGATCTATCCGATCAAATCAAGCGGGCATCCCGTTCGGTCACTCATAACATTGCCGAAGGGCATGGCCGCTACCATTATCTCGACAACTGTCGTTTTTGCTCCCAAGCGAGAGGTTCGTTGAACGAAGTCCTGGATCAACTCATCACCTGCCGCGACGACTCCTTGATTCCGGATCCGCTCTATGAAGCGGGACGAGGGAAATTCAACACCACATTGCGCATCCTGAACGGCTATATGTCCTGGCTCAAACGTTCCGCCCTGCGCCAAGCCCCCAAGCCCCCAAAGCCACCCTCCAATTGCTAATCACCCAATCACCCAATCATCCAATCATCCAATCATCCAATCATCCAATCATCCAATCACCCAATCACCCAATCACCCAATCATCCAATCATCCAATCATCCAATCATCCAATTATCCAATTATCCCATCCCATGCCCACCTACCTCTTCTGGCTGTTCTCCCTCATCATGCTCATCGGCGGCGTGGCGGTCATCGCCTTCCGCAACCCGGTGTCCAGCGCGCTCGCGGTGGTGACCTGCTTCGTCGGCATGGCCGGCCTGTTCGTGGGACTCAACGCCTACTTCGTGGCCGTCATCCAGATCCTCGTCTATACCGGCGCGGTCATGGTCCTGTTCCTCTTCATCATCATGCTGCTGGACCTCAAGGAGGGCACCGGCAGGCCGCAAAAGCCCGCCGCGATTCTCGCCGGACTGGCATTGGTGATCGCCTTCACGATCCAGTTCATCGGCGTGCTCACCTGCCACACCAATCAGGAGGCGACTCCGCTCGATCAAGCCACCCTCGCCAACGCCGCCGCCATCGGCATCGAGTCCGGCCGCATCGCTCCGGACAGCAAGATCGCCCTCGCCCTCAACGAGGGCAGATTGCCGGATGTCCACCTCATGGGACACACCCTCTTCACCCACTACAACCTTCCGCTCCAAATCCTCGGCGTCCTGCTGCTCGTCGCCACCGTCGGCGTGGTCGTCCTCTCGAAGAAGACAGAAGAGAAGAAGACAGAAGACAGAAGATGAGAAAACGCACCTCACTCACCTGTCTTTCACTGTCTCCCCTCGCTTGCGTCTGATCTTCTGTCTTCTGTCTCAAAATCTCATGTCTTATAACTAAAATGGCCACTCTCAACCACTACCTCCTCGTCTCCGGGCTGCTGTTCGCCATCGGCCTGGGCGGCGTCCTGCTGCGGCGCAACGTAATCGTTGTCTTCATGTGTCTGGAACTGATGCTCAGCGCCGCCAACCTCACCCTGGTGGCATTCGCCCGCTTCAACACTTACTTCGGCCTGCCGGACCAGCGCGGCCAAATGCTGGTGTTTTTCGTCATCACCGTGGCCGCCGCCGAGGTCGCCGTCGGGCTCGCCATCATCATCGCCCTCTACCGCACCCGGCAAACCATCCACACCGACGACCTGAACTCGCTGAAACACTGAGTTCGGGGAAAACTCAGAGGCGGGGACCGTCCCAAGGCAGGGACCGTTTTCCGAACGGTCCGTGAGAATGAGGTGCGAATGCGAGGTGACGTTCCGGCTTTTTCATTCGCCCGCCATTCGCCCGGACGCTTCGGAAAAGCGTCCCTGCCAGTTTTTCAGACTGCCTCTCAGATCAACTCCGCCGCGATCGGATCCACCAGCGCCCGCCCGTGGCGCACCAAAACCAAGCGTCCGCCGTCCACCCTCGCCAATCCTGCGGCCGCCAAATGCCCGGCCCTGGCGACCCCCTGAGGATCCAACCAGTCCAGCCCGATTCCATCCGTTGTCCGCAACCCCAGTGCAATGCGTTCGATCCGGATGGCTTCCGGGGTGAGTGTCTCGGACTCCACCACCGCCCGCCCCAGCGAGTTGACCATCGCCACATAACGCGCGGTGTCCGCCACATTCACCTCGCGCACCCCGCCCTGCGTGGACACCGCCGAGGGCCCCAGCCCGAGGTAGTCCTCACCGCGCCAGTAGCCCCGGTTGTGGCTGGAATGGCAGCCCGGGCGCGCGTAGTTGGAGGTTTCATAATGATCGAAGCCGGCCCCGGTTAGACAGGCATCCGCCAGCGTGAACATCACTGCGTCGTCATCCTCGTTCACCCGCATTTCTCCGCGCCGCAACGAGTCGAAAAACGCCGTGTCCTCCTCGTAGGTTAGATTATACGCGGAAATGTGGTCAGGTTCCAACGCGACCGCCTGTTCCAGCGTCGCCCGCCAATCTTGCTCGGTCTGCCCCGGAATGGAGAACATCAGATCGATGTTCACCTCCCGGATTCCCGCCTCGCGCAGCATCGGCACGGCTTCCCGCGCCTGTTCCGGGCTATGTTCCCGCCCCAGCACGGCCAGCACATGGGGCGCGAACGACTGGATCCCCAACGATACCCGGGTCACCCCGCACTCGCCAAACAACCGCGCCTTGCCCACGTCGAAGGTGGCCGGATTCGCCTCCAGCGTCACTTCCTCCAGCGTGGAAAAATCAATCACCTCGCGCAAGCCGTCGAACAAGCGCCGCAGGTGCCCGGGCGAGAGCATGCCCGGCGTCCCCCCCCCCAGATACAAGGTCCGTGGCCGTTCCGCCCCCCCGCCCAACCGCTGCCGGGCCTCGCCCACCAGCGCGTCCACCACCGCCCCCACCGGAGTCGCGCCCGGCGTGTGCTTG
>JAIPKB010000095.1 GCA_021733795.1 Akkermansiaceae bacterium
CGAGCTCGCCCTCGCAGACCCGCCGCCCTTCGTCAGCTTTGCGGCGGCGAACGGGGAATCCCTCGACGCTGCCGTCGAAATCCAGAAGGTGGTGGTTCAGGACGCCTCCGAGGACCGCGACGGCGACGGACTGCCCGACAACTACGAGATGGACACATACGGAGACCTCAAGACCAGTGACGGCTCCACTGACTTTGATTCTGACGGCGATGATGACGGGGACGAATGGTTGCGCGGAACGGATCCCAAGGACCCGCACTCGAAGTTCGCGCTGCAAGTCATCCCGCAAGGGGACGGCACGAAGATCGTCCTCTGGACCGGACAACTGGGCCGCGTCTACGACCTCGAGTGGTCGCGTACCCTCAAATCGTTCGATCTCATCCAAGTCGGAATTTCCGGTCTGGTTCCCCTCGTCGAGAGACTGGACGAGCTCCACAACGGCGATCCGGAGGGCTTCTACCGGGTCATCACCAAGTTCCCCACGCTCGGACGCTGAGCTTCAGGCAAGGAACCCGTCGAGCCCCCGTGGTCAACGACCGCGGGGGCTTTCTCTCCCGAGGTATCGGCTGGTTGTACACTTCTTTCATAAGGGTCGTTTGATCAGAGCCAGAAACAACTCAAAATTCCCCGATGAAACACTCCCCCTGCGTATTTCCGTCTTCGTTCTGGCCGCTTTGCTCCTCGCGCCGGCTCTTTCCGCCCGACCCCAGACCTCCCTCATCCGGTCTCACGGTCCGGCCTGGATGCCGCGGACGAAGATTTCCACGGTTTCACGGATCCAACCGTCGCGATCCAACGCCGACAAACCGGAACTGCGCCGCAACAAACCACCCATCAGCGCCGAGGTGAGCACTTCCGCAAAGGCCATCGGGTCGAGGTCGGCCCGCACCCGGCCCGCCGCCCGGTGCGGCTCCAGATAGGCCGCCATGCTGCGGTGAAAAGGATCCAACACATCACCGATGAGTTCCTTGGCCAGCGTCGGCCGACGCCGGCTTTCGCCGATCATCGCCCGCGCCATGCCTTCGCAGCGCTCCAACGAGGAGTTGTACACCCGGGCAAAACGCGTCAGATCCTCGAGCAAGTCCCCGCTGAAGCTCCCGCGGCACGCGCACAACGCGAGGAATTCCTCCGAAGTGTCCTGCACCACCGCCACCAGCAATTTCTGCTTGGACTCGAAATGACGGAACAACGTCACCTCGTTGCAGCCCGCCCGCTCCGCAATCCCCCGCGTGGTGGCCGCCTCAATCCCCTTGTCGCCAAACTCCGCCCGCGCCGCTTCCATCAACCGCTGGCGCGTGCTGCCGCCCTCACTGGTATTTTTGCCGGGATACGCCGTGCTCACACAAAAGTTTCCGCAAGTACTCGCTTGCATGCAAGACTAATCTCGGCTAAAACGGTTGCGGTCATGCCGAATTGCCAATTGCTTTGCCGACTCGTGAGTTGCAGCGTGCTGCTGGTGGTGGTGAGCGCGTGTGGGCCGGTGGGACCGGATCACGAGGTGCCGGCGATTGAGGTGCCGGCGTCGTTTTCGCGAGGCGGGGTGAGTTGGAAGCGGCAGGTGCCGGGCAGCCAGCCGCGGCCGCAGCGATGGTGGCGGCTGTATCGGGACGCGACGCTCACGGGGGTGGTGGAGCGGGCGTTGGCGAAGAATCAGGATCTTGCGAGTGCGGCGGCGCGCTTGCGGCAGGCGCGCGAAATGAGCAACCAGGCGCGATCGCTTTATTTTCCAGACATCCATCTCGGCGCTGCGGCGGAACGCTCGAAGATCCGCTACCGCGGTTCGGGTGGCGGTGCCATCCAGTCCAACAATTTTTCAATTCCCGTGGATTTTCGCTATGAGCTTGACATTTGGGGGAAAGTGGGTCGGCAGGTGGAATCGGCGACGGCGTCGGAAGCCGCCGCTGCCGAGAGTCTCAGCGCCTTGCAGCTCAGTGTCGCCGGCGAGGTGGCGCAGACGTACTGGGCGCTGCGCGCGGTGGATGCCAATCGCGCGGTGCTGACCCGCACTCTTGAGATTCGGCGCAAGGCGCTCGATCTGCTCACCAAACGCCACGATGTGGGCAACATCAGCGGCCTGGACCTGTCGCGGGCCGAGACGGAGGTCGCCACCGCCGAGGCGGAGCGGATCCGGCTCGATCAGGATCGGGTAGTACTGGTCAACGCGCTGGCGGTGCTGGGTGGGGCGATAGCCAGCGGTTCGGCCATTGCCGACAACCCGGAGTTGCCGAAACCGCCGGCGGTGCCCGTTGCGGTGCCGTCCGAAGTGCTGCGGCAACGGCCGGACATCCGCGCTGCCGAGCGCCGGGTGGCCGCCGCCAACGCCGACATCGGAGTGGCGACCGCCGCATTCTATCCGTCGTTTTCAATCAATGCCTCGAGCGGCTTGGATGCCACCCGGCTGGGCGATTTGTTCCAGGCCTCGTCGCTGGTGTGGTCGATCGGTTCCAGCGCGTTGATGCCCGTCACCAGCCAGAAGTATCTCAAGGCCCAGCGCAACGCGGCGGTGGCGGCCCACGCGGCGGCCAGTGCCGACTACCGCCAGGCGGTGCTCGAATCGGTTCGCGAGGTTGAAAACGCGCTACAGGGGGCGGCCATCCTGGAGCGCCGCCAGGTGGCGCAGGACCGGGCGCTGGCATCGGCGCAAAAGACGTTGGAGTTGGCCGCGAAACAGTTCGAGGCCGGGCTGGTGAGTTTCCTCGACGTGGTGGACGCCGAACGCACCCGACTGGACAACGAACAAGCCGCCAATGCCGTCCGCGCGCAACGCCTGGCGCTTTCCGTGTCGTTAATCAAAGCCCTCGGCGGCGAATGGTAGAAAGACCCAAGACTTGAAGACACAAGACACAAGATAAGAGAAAGAAATGAGAAGACTGAAGACTGCTGTGCTCCCGGACCCCGCTGGGCGGGAACAGAAGAAAAGAAATCCGTCGGATCGGTCCGATCGGTCGGATCCTCTTTTCCCATCACTGACAATCGATCCCCTCCGCCTTATGCGCTCGTTTTTACTAACTGTTTTATTGGTGCCGCTCGTCTCCTGTGGCAAGAAGGACGCTGCCGGCGGCCCCATGCAGGGCGGGACGCCCGAGGTCTCGGTCGTGACCATCGAGCCGCAGCGGGTGGCACTGACCACGGAATTGTCCGGGCGGGTGGCGGCCTTTCTCACCGCCGAGGTACGGCCCCAGGTGGGCGGCATCATCCGCGACCGGCTGTTCACCGAGGGAGCCGACGTCAAGGCCGGGGCGCTGCTCTATCAAATCGATCCGGCGAGCTATCAGGCCGCTTATGAGGGGGCCGCGGCCGCCCTGGCCAAGGCTCAAGCCAATCTCGAGCCGTTACGGCTCAAGGCCGAGCGCTACGAGGAACTGTTGGCCAGCGACGCCGTTAGCAAACAGGATAGCGATGACGCCTCGGCCGCCCGAAAGCTGGCGGAAGCCGAGATTGAGTCGGCAAAGGCCGCACTGGAATCCGCCAGGATCAACCTCGACTACACCAAAGTGACCGCCCCGATTTCCGGCCGCATCGGCCGCTCGGCGGTGACCATCGGCGCGTTGGCGACGGCAAGCCAGGCGATGCCCCTGTCAACCATTCAGCAGCTCGACCCGGTGTACGTTGACGTCACCCAGTCGAGCCGCGAAATGCTGCGTCTGAGGAAAGCGTTGGAGAGCGGCCGGCTCAGCACTGCCGGCGGCGAAGCGCAGGTGAAGCTGCTGTTGGACGACGGCACCGAATATCCGGAGCCGGGGATTCTCAAATTCACCGAGGCGTTTGTCGATCCGAGCACCGGTTCGGTCACGCTGCGCACCGTTTTCCCCAATCCCCACCTCCTGCTTTTGCCCGGCATGTTCGTGCGAACCGTGCTCGAGGATGGCATCAAGGAGCAAGGCATCCTCGTGCCGCAGCGGGGCGTCACCCGCAATCCCGCCGGCCAAGCCATGGTCATGCTGGTCGGTACCGACGAGAAAGTCGAACCCCGGCTGATCCAGGCGGACCGCACTGTCGGCGACAATTGGCTGGTCAATGACGGGTTGCAAGCGGGTGATCGGGTCATTGTGGAAGGCCTGCAAAGGGCGCGTCCCGGAACGCCGGTGAAGGCCGTGCCATTCGGCAGCCTGCCGGCGACGACTCCCGCCGCGACGCCAGCGCCCGCAGCCGACAAGAAATAGCACAACCTCTTCATGCCTCGATTTTTCATCAACCGCCCGATTTTCGCCTGGGTCATCGCCATCATGATCATGCTGGCGGGCCTGCTGGCGATCAAAACCCTGCCGGTCTCGCAGTACCCGCCCATCGCGCCCCCGCAGATCACCATCAACGCCGTCTATCCGGGAGCCTCGGCCCAGACCGTGCAGGATACCGTCACCCAGATCGTCGAACAAAAACTCAACGGCATCGACAACCTCCTCTACATGTCGTCAACCAGCGACTCGTCCGGGGCGGTGGCCATCAACCTGACGTTCAAGGCGGGCACCGACCCGAACATCGCCCAGGTGCAGGTGCAGAACAAGCTGCAACTGGCCACGCCGCTGCTGCCCCAGATTGTCCAGCGGCAGGGGATTTCCGTGGTGAAGTCCACCCGCAACTTCCTCATCATCGTCGGCCTCGTCTCGGAAGACGGCTCGATGGACCGCAACTCCCTAACCGACTATCTGGTGTCCAACGTCCAGGACATTCTCAGCCGGCTCGAAGGCGTCGGCGAACTCCAGACGTTTGGATCGCAGAACGCCATGCGGATCTGGCTGAACCCGGCCAAGCTCAATGACTACCAGTTGACACCGACCGATGTGATCGTCGCGCTCCGGGCGCAGAACGCGCAGATCTCGGCAGGCCAGTTCGGCGGCTCGCCCGCCGTGCCGGGCCAGCAGTTGAATGCCACCATCACCGCGCGCACCCTGCTGCGGACCCCGGCGGAGTTCGATGCCGTCATCCTGCGGACTAACAACGACGGCTCCACCGTCCGGCTCAAGGATGTTGCCGAGTGCAGGATCGGCACCGAAAACTATGATGTCCAATCCTTCTACCGCGGCAAACCGGTGGGTGCCATGGCCATCCGGATGGCCTCCGACGCCAACGCCCTGGAGACCGCCACCCGGATCAAGGAGAAGATGGCGGAGCTGTCAGACTACTTTCCGGCCGGCATGCAGGTGGTGTATCCCTACGACTCCACCCCGTTTGTCAGAATCTCGATCGAAGAGGTGGTCACGACCCTGATCGAGGCGATCTGCCTGGTCTTCGTCATCATGTTCCTGTTCCTGCAGAACATCCGCGCCACATTGATTCCCACCATCGCGGTGCCGGTGGTGTTGCTGGGCACCTTCGGCGTTCTATCAATGGCCGGCTTTTCCATCAACACGCTCACCCTGTTTGCCTTGGTCATCGTCATCGGCCTGCTGGTGGACGACGCCATCGTGGTGGTTGAGAACGTCGAACGCATCATGAGTGAGGAAGGGTTGCCGCCCAAGGAGGCGACCATCAAGTCGATGGGGCAGATCACCAGCGCGTTGTGGGGAATTGTCACGGTGCTCACCGCGGTGTTCGTGCCGATGGCGTTTTTCGGCGGGTCCACCGGGGTCATCTACCGGCAGTTTTCCATCACCATCATCTCCGCGATGATGCTCTCGGTGCTGCTGGCCATGACCCTCACGCCGGCCCTTTGCGCCACGCTGCTCAAGCCGGTGGCAAAAGGCCATAGCGCGGGTGAGGCCGGCTGGTTCAGGGGGTTTTTCCGCTGGTTCAACTTCGGCTTCGACCACGCCCGGAGGGTATATGAAGACATCGTTGGCAAGTCCTTTGGCAAACCGGTGCGCTATCTGCTGGTTTACGCGGCGATCGTTGCGTGCATGGCGTTGCTTTTCCTGCGGCTGCCCACCGCGTTCCTGCCGGATGAGGATCAGGGATTCATCATCTGCCTGGTCCAGTTGCCGGCCGGGGCCACCATGGAACGCACCGTCAAGGTCATGCGCCAAATGGAAAAGCATTTTGAGGAAGGCGAAGAAAACACGGTGGACGGGGTGATCACCGTGGCGGGCTTCAGCTTCGCCGGACGCGGCCAGAACATGGGCCTGGCCTTCGTCAAACTCAAGGACTGGAAACTCCGCCCGACCCCGGACATGAAGGCGAAGGCGATCGCGGGGCGAGCGATGATGGCCTTCGCCAAAATCAAGGACGGCATGGCCTTTGCCATTTCCCCACCCGCGGTGATGGAACTCGGGGTGGCCAACGGCTTTGACTTCATGCTGCAGGATCGCGGCGGCCTCGGCCACGAAAAGTTGATGCAAGCCCGCGGCCAACTCTTGGGCATGGCCATGAATGACCCGAAACTCGTCGCGGTGCGCCCCAACGGTCAGGACGACGCCCCGCAGGCCAATCTCGAAGTTGATGATGTGCGGGCCGGGGCGCTGGGAGTCTCGCTCAGTGACATCAACGACGTGCTGGCCACGTCGTGGGGGAGTTCCTACGTCAATGATTTCATTGAGAACGGCCGCGTCAAGAAAGTCTTTGTGCAGGCCGGCGCGCCATACCGGATGGTGCCCGAGGACATCAACCGCTGGTATGTTAGAAACCGCGGTGGTGAGATGGTGCCGTTCTCGGCCTTTGCCAAGGTGCGCTGGGATTACGGCTCGCCGCGGCTCGAGCGCTATAACGGCATCCCCTCCGTCGAGATCCAGGGACAGGCGGCCCCGGGCATCAGCACCGGCGAGGCGATGACGAACATGGAGAACATGGCCGCCCAGCTCCCGCCTGGAATCGGTTACGAGTGGACCGGTCTGTCCTACGAGGAGAAGAAGGCCGGTGCCCAAGCTCCGGCGCTGTATGCCATCTCGCTGCTGGTGGTGTTCCTGAGCGTGGCGGCCCTCTATGAGAGCTGGACCATCCCCTTTGTCAACCTGCTGATGATTCCCCTGGGACTGGTGGGGGCGGTGACGGCGGTCACGCTGCGGGTGCTTCCCAACGATGTCTATCTGCAGATCGGCCTTCTAACCACCGTCGGGCTTTCCACCAAGAACGCCATCCTCATCATTCAGTTCATCAAGGATCAGTTGCATCACGGACACGAGGTGGTGGAGGCCACGCTCAACGCGGTGAGGATCCGGCTGCGGCCGGTGATCATGACCTCACTGGCATTCTTTTTCGGCACCCTGCCGCTGGCGCTGACCAAGGGTGCCGGGGCCGCGGCCCAGAACGCCATCGGCACCGCAGTCACCGGCGGGTTGCTTTCCGCCACCTTCATCGACCTGATCTTCATCCCGTTTTTCTTTGTCCTGATCTACCGCCGGTTCGGCACCAAGCCACCACGGCTTGCCGCCGGGCATCCAGTCGGCTTGGTCGACGCCGCCGAGGGCAACTGAGAACAGGCAGGAGAGCTTTTTCACCCATTGCGTAAAGTTGGCCTTGCGCGCGGGCGGGACGTGAGCCAACATCTTTTCTCCCGGCCGCCGAACCTCTCTGTCGCCCCTCATGCGCACCAACCCCGAAAAGCAATTTCCTAGCAATAAGTATACCAGGGATCTCACCGGGAAGGAACGCGCCCTCTTCAAAACGCGTTTGAACCAATAACAACGAACCTATGAAAAACATCCTCGTCCTGGGCGGCGGCATGGTCGGCGGTGCCATGGCCATCGACCTCGCAAATACCCACCATGTCACCTGTGCCGACCGCAGCGAAGACGCTTTGCGCAAGCTTTCCCAAAAATGTCCAACCATCGCCACGTCACCGCTTGACGTCACCGATGCCACCGCCGTCGGCGAGGCTCTCGCCGCCTTCGAGCTGGTGGTCTGCGCGGTTCCCGGGTTCCTGGGATTCCGGACCCTCAAGCAGATCATCGAGGCGGGCAAAAACGTGATCGATATCTCGTTCTTTCCCGAGGATGCCCTGGCCTTGCACGGCCTCGCCCTGGAGCATGGCGTGACTGCGATCGTGGATTGTGGCGTGGCACCGGGGATGGCCAACGTGATTCTCGGCTACCATGACACGAGGCTCAAGATCACCGATTACGAATGCCTGGTGGGCGGCCTGCCAAAAGAACGGATGTGGCCCTTTGAATACAAGGCTCCCTTCTCACCCGTGGACGTCATCGAGGAATACACCCGCCCCGCACGCTACGTCGAGAACGGCGAAATGATCACGATGCCTCCCCTGACCGATCTGAGCTCCGTCGAATTCGACCGGGTGGGCACGCTGGAATCGTTCAATTCCGACGGGCTGCGGACGCTGTGCTTCACCATGCCCCACATCCCCAACATGAAGGAGAAGACCCTGCGCTACCCCGGCCACGCCGATAAGATCCTCATGCTGCAGGAAGCCGGCTTCTTCAACACCAACCCGGTCGAGGTGAACGGCTCCCGGGTCACCCCTCTCGATTTCACATCGAGGATCCTTTTCGATGACTGGAAGCTGGGCGAGACCGAGGAGGAACTCACCGTGATGCGGATCACCATCAAGGGACGGGACGCCGGGGGGACGGAGAAGGTGGTCATCTCCGACCTCCACGATGAATACAACCGCGAAACCCACACCTCCTCCATGGCCAGGACCACCGGATACACCGCCACCGCGGCGGCAAATCTCGTCCTCGACGGACTCTTCTCCGAAAAGGGCGTGATTCCACCCGAGAAACTCGGCCAGGCCCCCGGGGCCTGCGACTACATGCTCCGCTACCTCGCGGACCGGGGCGTCCACTACTCGACCGTTGAACACTGACCGGATCCCATGAAGTCACCACACGTCTGGCTGAGGTCCGAGACCAAGACCTTCGAGCGCCGCACCCCCTTGACTCCCGGGTGCGCCCGCGAACTGGTGGCCGCGGGCTTTGAAGTCACGGTCGAGCGCTGCGACCAACGGATCTACGACGACGACGCATACCAGCGGGCGGGATGTCGGCTCACCGAACCGGGCCGCTGGCCGGAAGCCAGCAAGGATACCATCATCCTCGGGTTGAAGGAACTTCCCGAGGACTCCTTCCCGCTCGTCCACGCCCACATCTACTTCGCCCATGCCTACAAGGAGCAGGAGGGTTGGCGGGAACTGCTGGCACGCTTCACCAAGGGGGGAGGCCGCTTGTACGACCTCGAATACCTGGTCGACGAGGATCAACGGAGGATTGCCGCCTTCGGATACTGGGCCGGGTTTGCCGGTGCCGCCATCGGGCTCCTTGCATGGGCGAAGCAACAAGGAGGTGCCCGTCCGCCACTGGGCAAGTTGTCGGCCTTTGAAAACAAGAACCGGCTGATTGAGGAGGTTTCCGATTCCCTCGCCAAGTCCGGGACGCGGCCCCGGGTCCTGGTGATTGGCGCCAAGGGACGCAGTGGCCGGGGGGCGGTCGATGCCGCCACGGCCGCGGGACTGGAAGTCGTGCCGTGGGATCTTGAGGAGACCAGGGGAGGAGGTCCCTTCGCCAGGATCAACGCCATGGACATCCTGGTGAACTGCGTGTTCGTGAACGGCCCCCTGCCGCCCTTTCTCACCGAGGCCCAGCTCCGGCTGCCCGGTCGCAGATTGTCGGTCATCGTTGATGTCAGCTGCGACGTGCACAGCCGCTTCAACCCACTCCCGGTCTATTCCCGGGGCACCGACTTCCGTGAGCCCTGCCTCGAGCTCATCGCCGGCGAGCATCCCCTGGATCTCATCGCGATCGATCATCTTCCGACCCTCCTGCCCGTCGAGAGCAGCGAGGACTATTCCCGCCAACTGCTCGGGCACCTCCTGACCCTCGGCGACAGGTCGAACCCGGTCTGGGACAACGCCTTGCGGATCTTTCAGCAAAAATCAGCCGCTCTGGCGGCCAACATCAAGGAACCCCAATGACCCCTGCAATCCACTGGCTCGGCGCCGGTCTTTCCTCCACTCCGGGCATCCTCCGACTCGAAGCCGGCCCGTGTCCCCTGATTGTCTGGAACCGCACCCTCGAGAAAGCACGGCACACCTTGTCGGAACTCAATGCGGACATCGACATCCGCCGGCTGGACTGGCGGCAACTCCGCGAAAGCATCGCACCAGGCGATGTGCTGGTGTCGATGTTGCCGGCGACTAAGCACTTGGAAGTCGCCGAACTGTGTCTGCAACAGGGGGCGCATTTCGTGTCGAGCAGTTACCTCTCCCCCGAGATGTCCGGGTTGCACGAGCGCGCCGAATCCCTGCGACTCTGCCTCGTCAACGAGGTCGGGCTGGACCCCGGGATCGATCACCTCCTGGCCCACTCGCTGGTGGATCAATACCAACGCAGCGAACACTTCTCACCCCGCAACCAGCATTTTTTCCGCTCCTATTGTGGCGGGTTTCCGAAAACCCCCAATGAGTTCCGATACAAGTTCAGTTGGTCGCCGCTGGGGGTGTTGCGGGCCCTGAAGTCGCCTTCCAAGTGGATCGCCGGAGGGGAGATCAAAACCTCCCGGGCACCCTGGCATGCCCTCACTACCTTCACCGCACGCTTCCCCGGCGGTGACGAGGAGTTCGAGGCTTTCGCGAACCGGGACTCGCTTCCCTTTCTCCGCCAGTATGGGTTCGGCGAGGATTGGGACGTGCGCGAGTTCGTGCGAGGGACTCTCAGACTGGCCGGCTGGTCGACGGCCTGGCGGGCCATCTTCGACGAACTGGATCAGCTCGCGGAGGATGCGGCGGAGCAGCGCATGGTCGAGCTCAGCCGGGAACTTGAAGAGAAGTATTCCTACCACCCGGGAGAACCCGACCGGGTGGCACTCTGCGTCGAGCTGGAGGTGCACCGCGACCAGCAGGTCGTCTGGCACCGGTCCTGCCAACTCGATTCACACGGAAACGCGCAGGGCCAGGCCATGGCCAGGCTGGTCTCCTGGCCGGTGAGTTTTGCCGTCGACTCCATCCTCCGGGGCGAGCTTCCCGCCGGGGTCAGCGCTGCTCCCGACAACCCGCAGCGGGTCACCCAATGGCTCGCTCATCTCGAGAGCCTCGGCGAGACGATCTCCCGCAGGGAAGGCACCTGAACCAAACAACACTGAACATGCCATGAAAGACCATCTGACACGCCGCAACTTCCTGGCGGCCACCGGCACTGCCGCACTTGCCACCACCATCACCACTGGCCACGCCGCCGAAGCCGGAGGTGACCTGCCGCTGCGGATTCTCGGCATCGCCTGTAGCTCGCGCAAGGGCATGTCCACTGCCAAAGCCGTGCAGGCCGCGCTCGACGCCGCCAAAGCGGTCAATCCGCGCATCGAGGTGGAACTGATCGACCTAGGTGGCCTGCGCATTGCGGGTTGGTCGCCAAACCCGACGCAGGACGACTTCGATGCCATTCTGCCGAAGCTCAACGACCCGCAACTCGGCGGACTCATCATTGGCTCGCCGGCCTATTTCCGGTCCTTGAGTTCCTTGTGCAAAGCCTTCATCGAACGTTGTATGCCGCTGCGCGAGGGCGGCAAGCCGCTGGTGGACAAACCGGTGGGAGCGCTCGCGGTGGCCGGCAATCGGAACGGTGGCCAGGAGTTGGTGGTCCAGCAGATCCTCACCGCCATGCTCAGCTACAGCATGGTGCCCGTGGGTGGCAAATCGCCCGCCATGCTTGGCGGCACGCTCTGGAACGACAAGGACGATGTCACCCAGGACGAGACCGGCATGCAGTCAGCCAAACTGCTGGGCACGCACGTGGCCGAACTGGCGCTCAAGCTGGCGGGAAATCCCTGAAACGGTGTCGGCGAAATCGCGGCAGCAGCCCGAACTGGGAACGGTTTCGTGGTATGCTGCGGGTGTTTCCACTATTCCCGGCACGAATCGTTCACTCCAGCATGCGCAGAGTGTCGGCAGTTCTTACACTGCCGTGGCGGAATTCCGGGGATTTGAGCGCCGAGCGGGAAAAATGTTGTTGTTTTTTAGTTTTTTTCTTGATTTTCCTGATGGGCGGGTGACTATTCTCCGTCTTTACAAAGTACCTTCAACCCACAGATCGTGTCATGAAAACCATAGTGACCAACGTCCAGCGTGATGACCCCAAGGGGTTTGCGCTGGTGATCACGCTCAGTCTGATGATTCTGCTTACCCTGCTGGCGGTGGGATTGTTGTCACTATCGACGATTTCCCTGCGAACTTCCTCGCAGGGCTCGGCGATGGCGATCGCCCGGAGCAACGCTCGGCTGGGGATGATGATCGCGCTGGGGCAACTGCAGAAGACCGCGGGGCAGGACCAGCGGGTTACCGCCCCGGCGAACCTGGCTGGTGACAGGGATGGGCTTCAGCTCGCGGCAGGAGCGGCCCCGGCGAATACGATGTCGGTCAACCGAATCGACAACGGTCTGACCACCGTGCAGGCCGGCACCCGCTATTGGACCGGCGTTTGGGACACGGTCACCACCAGCGCCCCCGCCAGCCAGATTTACACCGAGACGCCGAGTGCCACCAACGTTCGCTGGTTGATCAGCGGCAACGAGGTGGGGCTCTCCAGTTCGGATGCCTTCACCCCTGCCTCGCCGGTCGCCACGGTTTCGACCGATGGCCGGATCTCCGACCCGAAACAGGCCGCGCTGCTGGTGGGTCGCAACAGTGTGGGCGAACCCTCACCCTCTTCCGTGGAGAGCTATGTGGCCGCGCCGACGGTTGACATTGAGATCGACCGTGCGGGCACCACGGTTCGCGGACGCTATGCGTGGTGGGTGGGGGATGAGGGGGTGAAAGCAAGAATCAATATGCCCCGGAAGCTCGCCGATGCCACCCGCTATGCCTCGTTGGCTGCCCAGCGCCGGGGTTGGGAGACAATCACCGGGCTTGAGAGCTACCCGACTCCCGACTCGGCGTTGCACCCTGCCTTGGCGAAGGTCGTCACCCTGCCAGAGGCCGGGTTGCTGCTCCCTGCGGCCAATGGTACTGGTAGCGGCACTGGAGGCACCGCCCTGCAATCCGTGTTTCACTCCGCCACGTCGGACAGCATGGCGGTGATTGCCGATACCCTCAACGGTGGCACCCGGATCGATCTGTCTGGAATTCTTGCCTCGGGACTGCCTTCCTCCAATCCCGTCCCCGCCATTTTGAACTATCCCGTCGCCGGCACCACCATCGTTCCCCGGGCGGTCTCCCGCAGCATGAGAGCACCGCGCTGGGATGCTCTCAAGGAGTTTAGTGAACGCTCGAAAAACCTGGATAGCGGGGCGCTTGTCGTCACTGCGGCGACCTCGGACTACACCGCGTCGATCGCCCCCTTGATCACGGATTTCCGGATTCTGATGGGAGTTCATTTTATGCGGGGCGGGAACGGCTACAAGGCCAACCCCTGCGGCAAAATCGCCATTGCCATCGCCAATCCCTACTCCAAGCCGCTCAAGTGGGATCGTGACATCGAGTTCGAGGTGATGAACATGACCCCGCCCGGGAATGCGCCTTCCAGGATCTGGGATCTGGGTGGCAACTCGGTTTTCATCCCCGGCACCCCCGGCGAGGGCGCGGTTTTCAACAATATGGTGTTCCAGCTCGGGGCCGGCTCGCTGGCTGTCGGCGAGGCACGTGCCTACAGCAGTGGCGGATTGTTGCGCCGACTCAATAGCGGCACCCAGCGGGCCACCGTGGATCTGACGCCATTCGGGGGCCGTAGCTCCGATTTCAAGACTTGCGTCGAGCTGGACACCGCCGGCTCGTGGGCGAGCTTCGGCGGCCTTGATGTCCGCGAAAGCTGGCAGACCACCCTGATCAAGTTGGAGATGCGCATGTCCGGCGGTTCCAGCAGGAGCCAGCCGTTGCGCCGGATCGAGCGCTTCGAATTGGACAACGGTTACTTCGGCCAGAACATCCTGAGGCCCGACGCGACCTATCTCCGGCAGAAGACCGAACCCGTGCCGCTCATGTGTTACAGCTTCCAAATCAGCCAGCCCGGCGTGAACTATCTCGATCTCATGCCCGCCGGCTATGCCATGGGGCAACGGGGGTCCACCCTGCGCACTTTCATGGATTTCAATCTCCAGGCGACCCGGATCAGTAAGCCCATCGCCAGTTACAACCCGCCGCCCTACTTCATGCAGAGCAACAACGGGTTTGCAGACATCGACCCCGGGCCGGCCGGTGGTAACACGGGCTCGGCTTTCACCAAGAACCTGCTCTCCGACCCATTGCCCTGGGGGCGTGCGCCCAACGGCTCAAAGACCACCGTGCTGTTCTCGGTACCCGCCCAAATCACCTCGCTGGCCCAGTTTCAGCACGCCGATCTAACCGGCGACGACGACTTCGCCTCCATCGGCCACCAACCGGGCAACGCCTTCGCCAATTCCTATGCGACTCCGTTCGTCAAGCGCAGCTTGGTCACTCAGAAACGCACGGATCTCGAACTGATCGGCTCGCCCAATCCGAGCGGTGCCAAGCCGATCGACACCCCCCGGCAGCCCAAATCCTATTACGATATCTCCTATTTGCTCAACGCCGCCATCTGGGACACCTATTTTCTGTCCACTATCGACTCCGAGTCACAGTCCGGCCACCCCGAGCACCCGGCATTCATCCCGTATGGCAATGCCTTCAATTCGGCCATCCTGGGCAATCCGCTGCAAGCCGCCACCGGCCTCATGATCGACGGCTCCTTCAACGTCAACTCCACCGACAAGAACGCCTGGAAGGCCTTTCTCGCCAGCACCAAACACTTCAAGCACCAGGCGGACGAAGAGCCAAACAGTAACGCGGCGTTCCCCCGCTCCCTCGAACAATTGACCGCGGCTACCAACCCGCCAACCGGTAACAGCGAGGACTCCTTTTCCGGGTTCCGCCGACTCACCGATCCGGAACTGGACAGCCTCGCCACCGAAATCGTCAAACAGGTCCGCCTGCGCGGCCCGTTCGTGTCGCTGTCCCATTTTGTCAACCGCGCGATCGGCGACATCACCCGGCAAGGCATGCTCACCCGCAGCGGAGCCCTGCAGACGGCCATCGACGAAGCTGGCATCACCATCAACTTCGACGGCAACAAAAAAGGGTTCTCCCGCCTCCAAGCGGCCACGGAACGGCTGAACCTGTCGGAAAAAGAGGGAGCTCCGCGGGCGGACCTTGACGGCGAAGACCGCTCCGACCATCCGCAGGATCTTGATCCGCGCAACCCCGACTGGGCGGTGACCTCCACCGATAACAACTTCGGCTCCGTCGCCAGTATCATCGCCGACCGGGTGATGATCAAGACCCTGAAGAAAGAGCAGGGCTACCGCTCGACCGGGATCCCCGGTTGGCTCACCCAGGCGGACGTGCTCCAGGTCATCGGCCCCGTGCTCACCACGCGGTCGGACACCTTCCGCATCCGCGCCTATGGCGAGGCTCTGAGCAAAGATGGCAAAACCGTCTTGGCAAAAGCCTGGTGCGAGGCTATCGTCCAGCGCGTCCCCGCATACATGGACCCGACCAACGCGGCTTCCGACCGCGACCCCGACCTTACCCCACTCAACAAGACTTATGGCCGTCGTTTCAATATCGTATCATTCCGGTGGCTGTCCGAAGCTGAAATCTGACCGGTGCCGGTTACTCTCCCTGCTGCCGCTCGCGGTGCTCGCCCTAGCCTCTCCGCTGCGGGCTGAGCAAGCGGATGTTTCGGTCAGGCTCGACATGGTCGCATGGGGGGATGAAATCGGAGGGTTGTCCTTCAAACCCGGCGCGGGTGGCGGCGGCGTCACCGCCCAGCCGTTCCGCTATTCCACGCCGGTCAGCTATTCCGGTCCGGCGGTGGTGGAGATTTTCCAGAACGACACCGGCCCCAAGAAGGAGCTACCGCCGCCCACCGCCGACGAGCTTCGGCACCAACTCATCCCGTTGGCACCCGAACCGGAGGATCCAGCCGTCACCGCCGCGAAGCCGAAATCGGCCGCCGAAATCGAACTCGACAAACGGCGGGTGAATCAACCGAACTTGGTCGCCCTCGCAGTGATTCCAAGCGGATGCAGCCGTGCCACCGTGTTGCTCGCCCCCACCGGCCGCGGCACCTTCCAAGCCTACGTTATCGACGACGACCCCTCGAAGCTCCCGCTCGGCGAGGTGCGCGTGCACAACCTGAGTCCCTACCCGGTTGCCATCCGCTGCAACAACGGGAAAGCCAGGGAACTGAAATCCCGCGAGGCGTTCGTCTCCAAGGCTCCGGACGGCTATTTCATCTACGAACTGAAATACCTCCAGGACGGCGAGTGGAAATACCAGGAAAACAATGTGATTCCGATCCGCCCCATCGACCAATCCCAGGTCGTCATCCTCAGTAGCGACAACCAGTTTTTCCGATCTGGTGACGGCTCGAAAAGCGGATTTCTGCAGATCGTGACTCTCCGCCGCTACCCCAAGGAACGGTCGACGCCTCCCCCCTGACCCCGGCATTTTCAACCATTCCCGGGTTGTCCGCCTTCCAGCTGGACTTCACCCCGGTGGCGGAGCCCGCAGCATTGCTGCTGTTTGGTCTGGGGCTCGGAGGTTTGTTAGTTGTCCGGCGTGGTGCACGAGCCTGATTTTCGAATTTTGATCGGCAGAGCAAATTTCTGCTTTCGGGATCGCGGGGGAACATCTAGGCTGCGGGCACGGGAGGCTTCACGCTGAGACCGCCCGTGTTTTGAGCGTCATGCAAATCTCCTGCCCGAATCCCACCTGCGACCAGCCCCTCAGCGGCCCCAAGGCCCTGCTGGGCCGCCGGTTCTCCTGCCCGGCTTGCGGCCACTCGTTCATCTGGTCCGACTGCTGGCATGCCGGCGACTCGTTCGTGATCTATGACCTGGAGACGACCGGCCTCCATCCCGAAGCCGACGAATTCATCCAGATTGCGGCGGTGCGCCTGCGGGCGGGCTGCCTGTGCCCGGAGCAATCCTTTTTCAGCTTTGCCCGCCCGCGCCTGCGCATCTCGTCGTTCATCACCAGCTACACCGGCATCAGCAACGATCAAGTGCGCGACGCGCCGCGGCCGGAAGAGGTCTTGTGCGACTTCGGCCGCTGGGCCGGCGATTCCACCCTGATCGCTCACAACGGCTTGCGCTTCGACGGCAAATTTCTAGCAGCCACCTGCCGGCGCCATCACTTGCCGACGCGCGCGGCACAATGCATCGATTCGATCCATCTCTCGAAGATGCTCTTTGGCAATACCCGTGGCACCGGCCATTCGCTCGACCAAGTGAAGTCACGCCTCGGCTTGCGCGACACCTCCCTGCGCCGCCACGATGCCCGCGGCGATGTCGATCTGCTGGGCCGGGCGGTCGAGGAGATGTCGCGCCGGCTAGGCCTTGACGCCGCCTTCAACGGGGTGCCCCGGCACCCCACCCTGCTGCCCCACGCCTGAGCCAGCATTCCGCAGTTAGCAACTTCTTTGCTCCCGGTCTCCGAACCGCTCTTTCGCCCTCATGCGCACTAGCCCCGGGCGGTGTTTCGGTGTTTCGGTGTTTCGGTGTTTCGGTGTTTCGGTGTTTCGGTGTTTCGGTGTTTCGGTGTTTCGGTGTTTCGGTGTTTCGGTGTTTCGGTGCTTCGGTGCTTCGGTGCTTCGGTGCTTCGGTGTTTCGGTGTTTCGCTCAGCTTCCTGCGGCTTTCCGGGGACCGCTGACCGGGTGGCATGCGGACGCCGCTATCGGTGAAGCTTCTCAGGCCAGGCGATATTGCCTTTGGCCTCTGCGATCAGACAGGATTTACGGAATCAATCCGCATACGGAGACCAGCAATGGGCGAAGTCGTGAAAGGACTAACATCGACCAGACCATGAGGCGGGTTGTCCTAGGGACAGCATTGGGGGGCAGCTTGCCAGTTGTGCCGTGTATGGGTGCCGACTGGCCGCAATGGTGCGGCAATGACGCCCGTAATGCGGTGTCGGTGGAGACCCCTCTGCCGGCTCAATTCACCCCCAACCCGTCCCTATCCGATGCAGCCCAGGTGGCGACGGGCGCCGCCGGGCCGACCCACCTCAAGTGGAAGGTGCGGCTCAGCTCCCATGCCTACGGCGGCCCGGTGGTGGCGAACGGGAAAATCTTCATCGGCACCAATACCCGCGAAGGAGGAGGTGCGGTCATCGGGCTGGAGGAGGCGACGGGACGCGCATTGTGGAAGCTGACCATTCCGCGCCTCGTTACCGAGTGGAAGGATTTCAACTATGACGACATGAGTCTGGGCATTTGTTCCACGCCGACAGTGGCGGAACAGCGCCTCTATGTGGTGAGCAATCGCGATGAAATGCTCTGCCTCGATCTGGCAGGCCGCCTGCACGGGGCCGAACCGGACGTCACCCGGCTCATCGCGGGCTCGGAACAACCGCCCATGACGCTTGATTCAAAAACCGTGGGCATCGCCTGGCGCTTCGACATGCTCACGGAGAAGGATGTCGCCGCTTGGCCGCAGGATGCTGCGGATTGCTCGGTGCTCGTGCATGGCGATCACGTGTTCGTCAGTCCCAGCAATGGCGTGAATCGGGGCCACGAAATCGTCCCACATCCCGACGCCCCGAGTCTTTTTGTGTTAGATAAGCGCACCGGCCGGTTGCTCGCCCGCGACTTCGAGCAGGTCGGCCACCGCTTGTTCCATGGCGAATGGTCCTCGCCCGCGCTGGGCGAGGTCAACGGCAGGACCTTGGTTTTTTATGGTGGCGGAGACGGCGTCTGCTACGCCTTCGACCCCGTGCCGGCACCGTCGGCGACCCCCGGCGGGCCCGGCGTCTTGAAGTGTGTCTGGCACTTCGATGTCAATGCCGCCGCCGGTCGGCAAGGGGTTTACAAAGGCAATGCGACCGGTCCGAGCGAGATCATTGCCACCCCTGTGTTTCATCGCAACCGGGGCTATGTGGGGGTCGGCCAGGATCCGCGGCACGGCCGGGGGCGCGGCGCGCTGGCGTGCATTGACGCCACCGGGGTCGGTGACCTCACCGCCAAGGGCTTGGTCTGGGTCAACACCGACATCGACCGCAGCCTGACCACGGTGGCGATCAAGGACGACATTCTCTCCACCGCCGACTTTAGCGGCCGGATTTTCGCGCTCGCCGCCAGCACCGGCCACGAGCTGTGGCGCTATGAGACCGACCGCCCGATCTGGAGTTCGCCCTTGGTCGCGGATGGCAAGGCTTATGTCGGGACCGACACCGGCGAGCTGTGGACCTTCGCCGCTTCCCGCGAACTCAAGATCCTTGGGAAAACCAAGCTCGATTCGCCCATTTCCACCTCGCCGATCGTGGCCAACGGCGTGCTCTACGTCATGACCCAGCGCTGGCTTTATGCTGCGGCAAGCGGGGCGGACAACCACTAGCAATTCCCCTGCTTGCCGGGGAATTGCTTACGTCGCCGGGCTGGCGCAATTGCCCCCGGAGGAGCTCCTGGAGTTGAGCCGGCACCGCTCAGCGCGTGACCTTGAGCCGCACCCACCGCCGCGTATCGGTGGCGGGTAGGGTGCCTTCCCATTGATAAACCGAGAATTCCCCGTTACCCACCGGCCCTGCGGATTTCTGCTCGGAGCCGCCGGCGGCCGCGAGCGAAACCCAGTTCCGGAGGTCCGTGCTGGTTTGCAAGACCATCGTCTCGCCGCCATTCGCATTCTCCCGGCGAAAGTAGCTGAAGCGAAGCCGCCGCTGGCCGGAAACGTCGATGGTCGAGGCCGTGACCGGGGAGACATTCGACACCAGGGGGTTGGTGCCGGTCATGAATTCCGCGAGGTTGGGGATGCCATCCCGGTCGGGGTCCGCGGTGTCGCCGGCGATAGAGGGGTTTCCGGCATCAGCCGCGAAGTGCAGTGACTTCCACGAATCGTACACCGTGCCGTGGGTGTAGGCCACCCATCCGGACCTAACGATGCCACACGGGCCGCTGATGACAGCGCGGATGTAGTAGGTGACCCCGGCGGTGAAGCCGGCGTCGTCGTAGGTGAACTCGCCTTCCGTACCGCTGGTACCTGCGGCGTAGTAGGAGTATGGCTCGAATCCGATATCCTCTTCCGGCGTCGTCTCAAAGCCAAGCTGCACGGTGTTGCCATTGGGTACCACATAGCCGCGCATCCGCACGGCGCTGCCGAGGTTGATGGGCGTGAGGGTACCCACTTTGGCACCGATGCGGAGGCGGAAGATGGTGCCGTTGCCCGGACCTTGGTCGTTGGTAAGGCCATACAGATCGCCGTCGGGTGAAGCATAAAGCCCACCCTGTGGCGGCTTGTTGCCGGGCAGCAGCGTGGAGGTTTCATAGGAGCGGAAATCGACCACGCCGACCAGTGCGTCATTGGCCTCAAGGCGGAACACGGTGCCATTGCCCGAGGTGTCATAGCCGCTGGAGGTGGTGCCGTAGAGCAGTCCATCGGAAGCCAGGGTAAGGCCTGCCAGTGGATAGCGCCCGTGCCATCCGGCGCCGCCAGTGCCACCCATGGACATGAGCACGAGACGGCTCCCGGTGGATGGCTGATACTTGAATACCGTACCGTAGCCGAGTTCGCCCTCCGAGCGCGTGGTGCCGTATAGCCAGTCGTCTTTCCATGTCAACTGCCCCCAGGGTTCGCCGCCGGGATATGCGCCGGATCCACCGGTGAACTGCACCAGCGTGGTGAGCACGCCGCCGGGGGTGATGCGGAAGAGCGTGCCCTTGTTGGGCGTGCCCCCCTGCGAGGTCACCCCATAGAACGCCGATGCGGGTTGGAACGGTTGGGGGAATTCCGCGGTGAGGCCGCACATCGGCTGACCGCCCAGTGTCGCTCCGGTGTAACCGGAAAACTCAGCCAGCGTCTGGATCGCGCCGCCGGCTTTGGGAATGCGAAACACGGTGCCATACCCGGATGCGCCACCATAACGCGTGGTGCCATAGAGCCACCCGTCGCCGCCACTGACCAGTGCCCCGTTGGGGTCTTCGCCCTTTGCGACCCCGCCGGTGGCTGCCGAGCCGCCGAATCCTGCGAGGCTCTCAAAGGTATGGGTCGCCGGCCGGTAGCGGAACACCGTGCCCTTCCCTTCATCACCCCCGCCGCTCGTCGTACCGTACAGCCAGCCATCGCCGGTGGCCAGCAGTGACGCCCTGGGCCAGAAGCCGGGAACCGCACCGGTAACGGTGAACGACACCAGCGTCGTTCGCTGGCCGGATGGGGTCATCGAGAATATCGTTCCAT
Source organism: Akkermansiaceae bacterium (assembly GCA_021733795.1). Classification (GTDB taxonomy): domain Bacteria; phylum Verrucomicrobiota; class Verrucomicrobiia; order Verrucomicrobiales; family Akkermansiaceae; genus Luteolibacter. The sequence continues at coordinate 21,005 of JAIPKB010000095.1, forward strand.
AGCCATTGCCGGCATTCAGCTCGTTTCCACCCTGTTCGGTAGTGCCATATAAGAGGTCCCCCTCCGCGACGAGCCCCCCCACCGGGAACGCGCCCTCCAGTGAAGTCCCGCGCAGGCCGAACTCCAGAAGCTGCGTCGTCGTCCATGCGGTACCCGCGCCGCGCAACCGGAAGAGCACCCCCAGATTCCGTGGTCCACCCTGCTCGGACAGACCATAGAGGTCACCTCCGACGGTCTGCATGAGTCCCACCGGGCCCAACCCTATCAGACCACCCGCCGTGTGCGTTGCCAGCAAGCTGGGATCCGTCCCGGCCGTGGTGATCCGGTAGATGCTGCCGCCATTGCGCAGGGTGGTGCCGTAGAGCCATCCATCGGCTGCCAGCACCGGTGCGGTGAACGGCTCGCCACCCGCCGTGGTGAACAACGTCGACCATTCATATAACAGTGAGAAGCCACCAGCCGGCGTGATTTTGTAAAGCGTCCCGTATCCATTGATCCCGCCCCGGCTGGTCACCCCAAAGAGCGTGCCATCGGCGGCCCGCGTCAGGCCGGACCTCGGCAGCGAACCTTTGAAGGCGCCACTCGTGCCTGTGAACCGCACCACGGTCAGCGGCACCACCGTGTTGACTCCCGCCGCAGGCAACGGGAAACGGAACACCTTGCCGTGCGTTGGACTGCCGGACTCCGAAAGCACACCGTAGAGATATTGCACCCCGCCATCCGTCCGCTCGACCAGTGATCCCACCGGCCTTGCTCCCTCCGTTGCCGAGTCCGCGGCGTTCGTGCCGGTGAATGCCAGCAGTTCCGTGAACGCCCCCGCGGGCGTGATGCGAAAGACCGTGCCCGCAGTGTTAATCACGCCTCCCACGTTGGTCATACCGTAGAAATTCCCATCCGAGGCCTGGAGCAGCGCCCCAACCGGAGCCGGTGATGACGAGGTGCCGGAGAAACTGTGCAGGGTCGTCAACTGCCCTGCCGTGGTGCAGCGGAAAAGGGTGCCCTTGTTGTTCGCTCCGCCGCCGGCCGTGTGGCCGTAGAGATGACCGTCGGCTCCAAAAGTCAGCGTGCCGCCGGGGCTGTGCCCCCGGGGTGGATCCTGGGTGCCTTCGAAATCATACACCGTGCCCATCACCCCGGCGGGCGACACTTTCACGATGGAGCCGTTGTAGCGTGCGCCACCCTTTCTCATGGTGAAGTAGAGCGTCCCGTCCGGGGCCTGCACGGGTCTGACTTCATTGAGTCCCAAATCGCCGGGACTGTGCGGCGCGCTCACGAATCCACCGAGTGACTCCGGCACCACGCACGGGATTTGTGCCGCCACCTGCGGGGCATGCCACACGTTGAGAAGCAAGCCAGGCAACAGCAGTAACAAAGGATTGCGGATCATCTTTTGATAATGCAGCCCCGCCCTCCGCCATGGCAAGATTTTTTAATTTCAGACGGATAGGGTGGAAAAAGCACGGACAAGCGCTGCCGGTACCGCGAAGCAGCAATCATCCGGCAGGATTCTATCAACCGAAAGCCATCATCGACAACTCAACAGGAGTTGTTCGTGGGTTTCCTCACCCCCCAGCCAAACGCCGCGATCACCGGGATGCTGTGGTTTGAGCGGCCGGAAACCGTGGCGCCGTTCACTGGATCTTCAGGCGGTAAAACGCGCGGCCGGGTGGCGGATTCTGGTCGCGGAAGACCATGAGGATGCCATTGCTCTCCGGGTCGAATTCCGCCTGCAGGAAGCCGAGGTCTTCCCAGCCGTCCAGCAGCAGCGAGCGCTGGACCTGATAGGTGAAGAAGCCGGGCTGTTGCGGGTAGCGCAGCACCACCGCGCCGCCCTCGCGCTGCACACGGAAACCCGGCGGCGCGGGTTGCGGCCGCGGGTCAAAGGCGAGCGGCAGGTCGTAGGTCGCCTCGTCGCTGTCGTTGCTCGAAATGCGCAGGGTGCAGGCCCTGAGGCCCGGGGTCTCGAAGTCGGTGCGCACGGTGATGACGGCGGTCTCGCCGGGGAAGACCGACAGTTGGCCGAAGATACCCCCGATCGGATTGACGGTGATTCCGTCGCCGGCACCCGGCAACAGCTCCGCGGCCGTGACCTGCAGGGTGGCCGCCCCGTCGTTGAAGACGGTCACCGGCCACGCCTGCTGTTGGTGCAGCCATGCCTCGCCGAGCTGGCGCGTCACGTTGGCCGGTGCTTCGGTTAGGTTCGGGTCGGTGCCGGTGTAAACCTCGATCTCCTGGGCCGGCGCAGGCGGCGGGATCGGATAGACGAAGGCGGCGCCCGACGTTGGCGCGAG
>JAIPKB010000096.1 GCA_021733795.1 Akkermansiaceae bacterium
CGTTCGAGATCCTGCGGAACACCTACGGCACGGCGGCCAAGGAGGTGCTTCCCACGCTCTATACGTGGCAGGAGAATTTGCCGGCGTTTCAAGCCGACGGGTCGATTCCAGACACGCGCTATGAGAATATCGAGGCCAACATCACGTCGACCATCGCGGCGCTCGAGGCCGACACGCCGCCTCCTGCGCTGGCCTATTTCAAGACGGTGGACATTGTTTCCACCACCCAGCTCGGCCTAGATAGCGTCCAACTCAGTGCTGCGGCGACGGATCTGGACGGCGGCGTGCCTCGCTATGTCTGGAGCCAGGTGAGCGGGCCGGGGACCGTCACATTCTCCCCCAACGGCACGACTGCCAGTTCCACCACCGTTGCGACGTTTGACACCCCCGGGTCGTATGTGGTCCGGGTGGCGGTCACGGACCGTTCCATCATGGACGAGGTGATCTGGTGGAAACCACACCGGCAGCTGGGCTATTATGATTTCCAAACTTACGATCACAACTATGGGCAGGCGTATTCCAGTGATGAGAGCATCGTCATCATCCCCGGTGCCAATTGGCCGCCCGTGGCGTACGCCCAGGACGTGGTGACTGCCGTCGATGCGGTCAGGGAACTGACGCTCATCGGCTTTGATTTTGATGGTGACGCGCTGAGCTTCTCGATCGTGACCCAGCCGGCGCATGGATCGCTTGCGGGCACCGCACCTGAGGTGTCCTATACGCCCGCGCCCGGCTATGGTGGCAGTGATTCGTTCACATTCGAAGTAACAGATAGCCATGGTGTGCCCTCCGCGGCTGCAACAGTCTCGATTGCCGTCCAGAATCCGCTGCTCCTCAATGTGACCCTGGACAAGGACCCCGCGACCGGGCTTGTCGGCCCCGCTGGCGGTCTCGGTGAGACGTGGAACCAACCGCTGGCGCGATCAGGGAGCGGTCTGCTGGATTCGGACGGCCTCGTCACGGGCGTGAGCTTCAGTTGTTCTGCCAGCAATCTCGGCCAGTGGGGCAGTCCCCAGCTTGAAATGCTCCGGGGTGGGGCCTTCAATTGGAGCGCGAATGATGCCTATGCCCTGAACATCAGCGGCCTCGCCGTCGGCAAGCAATACGATCTGTCGCTCGCCAGCTTCCATCCGAACGAGGATGGCAGCAAAGCCTTGTTTTCAACGAGCAACCCGACGGATACCGCGTCTCCCCAGATCGCCGACAATGGTGGGCCGAATGGAAACTCGTCCACCTGGGTCGACGGGGTGAACTACGTGCAATTCTTGAATGTCGAACCCGACGCATCCGGCGACATCGACTTCACCATTGATGGTGACGACACCACTGGCAACCGGAGAAGGGCGTATCTGAGCGGATTCCAACTGGTGGCGTTGCCGCCGGTGCCCCCGGCCGCCCCAACCGGACTTGCGGCCGTCCCCGGTGATGCACAGGTGGAGCTGAGTTGGGAGGCCTCCACCGGCGCAACCAGCTATATCGTCAAACGTGCGAGCACCCCGGGTGGTCCGTACACCACGCGTGCCAACCCGGCGACGACCCGTTTTTTGGACGCGCCAGCGGTCAACGGCACAACCTGGTATTATGTGATCTCGGCCGTGGATGCGTACGGTGAGGGCACCCCTTCGACGGAGGTCTCTGCCACCCCCCAGGAGTTGCTCGCACCCGCCGCACCGGCCGGTCTTGCGGCCACCCCCGGTGACGCACAGGTGGCCCTGACATGGGATGCCGCTCCCGGGGCAACCAGCTACAACGTGAAACGCGCCACCAGCCCCGGCGGTTCCTACCGCCTGATCGCCAGCCCGGCGACGACGAGCTATCAGGATGCCTCCGTGCTCAATGGGATGACCTGGTACTACGTGGTCTCGGCGGTGAACAGCGCGGGCGAGAGTGCCGACTCGGCGGAAGCCGCGGCGCTGCCGTTGCAAGTCACGCTGCTTCTCAGCGTGAACATCGATTCCGTGACCAGGACCGGGCTCGTCGGTCCCGCCGGTGGTTTCGGCGCCGTCTGGAACCAGGTCGGAAAGAGCGGGTCTACCTCCCAGGCCGTCAATCTGCTCGATCCGGCGGGTTCGCCGACCGGCATCGGATACCAGGTGCACGCTCCCGGCAATCTCGACAACTGGGGAGCGCCCGGTGGATTGGCGATGCTCGCCAACTCCGTGTATAATGGAAGTTGGGGGAGAATCACCGGTCTCACCGCCGGTACCGCCTACAACCTTTACATCGCGAGCTACTACAACAACGAGCAGGGCAGCAAAGGCGATTTTGTAACGGTCAATTCAACGAGCAATGGAATGACCCAGAGTGTTGATAATGGATGGCCAGCCATCTCGGAGCACAATTACAACAGTTCCAGTTGGGTCCAGGGAGAGAACTATGTGGTCTTTCAGGACATCGTGGCCGACGGGGCCGGCGAAATCAACTTGTCCATGACCGCCGCCTCGGATGGTGGGCGCAACCCGAAGCTGATGGTCAGCGGCTTCCAACTCGAGGAGATCGGATCGGAATCATTGTCGCCCTACAGCGCCTGGGCCGCCGATCCGGCGCAGGGACTCACGGCCGGGGCGAACGATGCCTACACGGACGACCCCGACTTCGACGGCATCGCCAACCTGCTGGAATTCGTCCTCGGCGGCGACCCGTTACTACCCTCGCACCCGAGCCTGCCCACCCTGTCGCCAGTCGGCGACGCTTGGGTGTTCGAGTATGAGCGCAGCAATCTGTCGCATCCGCCGGCCACCACCCAGGTGGTCGAATACGGAAACGACCTCGTCAACTGGACCCCGGTGACAATCCCCGCCACCAGTGCCGGGATCGTGACGATCACCCCCGGCAGCCCTTCCGATCACGTCCGCGTCACGCTTCCGAATCTCGGTGCCACTGGCTTCGCCCGCCTCAGGGTGAGTGAGTAGGGGACAACGAATGCAAGCATGACCCCGCCCTCCCGTGCCGAGGATGTGCCCAAGCGGCTGGGGGAACAGAAAGAGTGAAATATCTCGAGGTCCTATCCGGTATGGGTCTGAGGATCTTTGGCCGAGTTGTCAAGTCGAAGTGAACAAGGAAAATGAAATGAAAAGAAACACCCGATCCTTGGCATTGCTAAGCAGTGCCCTTCTGTTATTTGTCAGCGGACAGTGCGCCCGTGCCGCGACGCTCGTCGAAGTCGTCAATGTCAATTGCGGCCACAAGCGGGAGAATCTCGCCAATGGTGATGGTGCGATGAACGGCCGTGCCAACGCGGCCGACCGGGGCGTGGCGCCCGTGGCGTATCCCGGGTCGACGTGGAACGACGGCTTGGGAGGCGCTGGCGCCCGGCTGAGGAACTCCGTGAACAACGCCACGGCCGTGAGTTTTCGCATCAGCGACGGGACCTACTCCGCCGACGATTGGGTCGCCAACAACGAGCCCATGCTCAAGGGCGGATGGACCCGCCCCGACAAGATCCTGCTTGAAATCAACGGCCTCGACCACATCAACCGCTACCACCTCTATCTCGCCTCGCAGGATTCGTTTGGCAGGAACTGTGGCGGGTCGTTCACCACATCCAACACCTCCGACGCGGGAGACAATATACTGGTTAGCACCGGCAAAAACCCCAATGGCGCCACTTGGGTCGAGGGGGAGGACTATGTCGCCATCAAGAACATCACCCCTGCGGCAGGCGGCACAATCCGCATCACCGTCACGCCGGGCCCGGGGGGCGGCTCTGCTACGCTCAACGGGTTCCAACTCGTGAGGATCGAGCCGCGCTCACCCACGACCACGACCCTGGCACGGGCCACCGGCACCGACCCGTCGAAGTTCGGGGAAGCCCTCACCTTCACCGCCACCGTGGCGGGTGACAGGCCGGCCGGCAAAGTGGCGTTTTTCGATGGAGACGTGCCGCTGGGAATCAGAGAGGTGAACCAAGAGTGCAAGGCGTGCTTGACCACGGAGTCGCTCGCGGGCGGCACTCACAATCTAACAGCCAAGTACCAGGGTGACGCGACCAACGCCCCGTGCCTTTCCGCTTCACTTACCCAGTCGGTCACAGACCAGCGGACGGCAACGGTCACAACGCTTGCTAAGCCTGTCGGCGGCACCAACGGGTACCCGTACGGCGAACCGGTGACGTTCATCGCCAAAGTGACCGGTGTGAAACCCACCGGCAAAGTCATCTTCTATGATTTTGACGGACGGATGGTGACGCCGATCGGCAACTACGACCCGCGTTATGGCAAGGTCGCGGTGGGAAGCAACCCGCTGCCGCCGCTTGGTGAGGGGATCCTGAACGAATCGTGCATGGCCAAGGTCACCATCAACAACCTTGCCTGCGGCAGTCACAGCATCACGGCCCGGTATGAGGGGGATCTCAACAATTCCCCTGCCACCCCGACCGCGCCGCTCGATGTGAGCGTGAGGCCGCGGGCCGGCAACGGCAAGCTGAAGGTCTTCATTCTGTCGGGTCAGTCTAACATGGAAGGCGCCGGCAAGGTGGATCTCGGCGGCAATCCGGACACGGAGAGCAAGGATCCCAACATCATTGGCGGTCTCGGCAGTTTGCGGGCCATGGTCGTGAACAACCCCGCCCGTTACGGTTGGCTGGTGGACCCGGCCCATCCCGTCAGCTACGCGGGCTTCAAGGGTGGTGAGAACCTGCCGGGGTGGGTTGCCAGCGACCACGTCTGGATTTCATATTGGGGCGGCGAAGGCGGCAATCCCGATCCCAAAGCGCCGACCGTCGAGCGGAAAAATGGCCCGCTCACAGTGGGTTTCGGCGGTCAGTGCGGCATGCCGGAAGGCTATATCGGGCCGGAATTCGGGTTCGGAAAATCCCTTGGCAATGCGATTGCCGATCCGGTGCTCCTCATCAAGGTCTCGTGGGGTGGCAGATCGTTGGCGGGCGACTTCCGTCCTCCCAGTTCCGGCGGGACGCTTGGGTTTAGCTACAAGCTGCTGGTCGAAAAGGTGCATGAGGTGCTCAACAACCTGCAAAAGTATGCCCCCAACTATCAGGGCAATGGCTATGAGATCACCGGGTTCGGCTGGCACCAGGGCTGGAACGACCGCATCAATGCCGACTACACAGCCCAGTATGAGACCAACCTAACCAACCTGATCAAGGACCTGCGCGCCGAGTTCGGTGCACCGAAGATGCGCTTTGTCATCGGTGCCACGGGGATGGGCGACGCCAATCTCGATCCCACCGCGGTCGCCCTGATCGCCGCGCAGACGGCCGTGTCCGACCCCGCCAAGCACCCCGAGTTCGCCGGCACCGTGGCCACCGTGGACACACGGGCATTCGACTATGGCGTCAATTCGCCATCCCCACCAAACGGGTACCACTGGAATTTCAACGGCGAGAGCTACTTCCATATCGGCGAGGCCATGGGCATGGCGATGATGGAGTTGCTGGCTAACAAATAAAGGGCCCCGGCCCCAACCCAAGCTAACCGACAATCATGAATATTCTGTCGGCTGTTTCCTTGCTTGGCTCATTATCGGTTGCGGCGTCCGATCCTGTCGATAGCGCGAGCGCCGCCCCACCGATTGCGCCGCTCGTCACTGCGGACATCCGAAATCTGGTGTCCGCGGCGGACGTCGATTCCACCGGGATGACACCGAAATCGTATCACGGGATGCCGATTGGCACCGGTGAGATGGGCAGCCTGGTCTGGAACAGCGGCAGCAGCGCATTGAAATTCCAGATCAACCGCACGGATGTGTTCGGTTGCAACAGTGCCGTCACCGCGGTGAGCGGGGACGTGCCCAATGATGAGGATGTGACCAAGGTGGTGTCGGATTTCGGCTATGGCTGTGGGTTTGTGACGGTGGATTTTGGCGGCACCCCATTCGGCCCCGCCACCAAGCATCACCTCTCGCTCTATGACGGCAAGCTGGCCATTGCTGGAGAAGGCGTGAGCGCCGAGATCATTGCCGGCGTGGATGCGGATGCGTTGATCATGCGGATCAAGGACAGCCGCAGCGCACCGCAAGACATCCGGGTGGACCTGACGCTGCTGCAAAAAGCCGGCGTCACCAAGCGCCCGCCATCCATCAGCCAGGACGGAGCGAAGGTGATGACGCAACAGGGCGAGACCATCGAGTCGCTGCTGGCCAAGGGGGCGATTAAGCCACACTTCTCAACCCTGGCCAACGGCTCGGAGGGCTCGCAAATCTGGCTGACCCAGAAGTTTGAGCAGGAGGCGGCCACCGAATTCCGCGAGTTGGATCACTACAGCGCGTCGAGCGTGGTCATTGATGTCTCAGACCGCAACGCCACGGCATCCCAAGCGAATCCCGAAACGGTTAGCCTGACATTGAAGGCGGGAGCGGGCGAGGTGTTCGTCTATATCGCCAGTGCCGCCACGCTGGACAAGAAAGTCAGTGTGGGCCAGGTGCTCGCCAGGGCCAGGGAGCGCGCGAACGCGGCCAAGGCAAAAGGCTATAACAAGATGGTTGCCGCGAACCAGGCCTGGTGGCGGGGGTTCTGGGGAAAGTCCTATGTGTATTTGCCGGGGGATGAGACCACCCGTTCGATCCAGAACAAATGGTATTATTACTTGTATTTGATGGCCAGCAGCACGCGCGGGCAATATCCCGCGAGGTTCGGAGGCAACATCTGGAGCACCAACGGCACCAACTTCGGTTGGGGTACGATGTTCTGGGGTTTCAACGAAGAACCGATGCAGCATTCGTATGAAGGAGCCAATCACGGCGAGCTGCAGGATGCCACCTTGCGCATGAATCTGAAGAACTATGAGAGTTACAAGACCCTGGCCCGGCAGCAGTGGATCGGCAAGGACACCGAGGCGATCTTCATCGAGGAGACCCGGCCGTGGAATGGCCCGGAGAAGGTTCCGGAGAGCATTTCCAAGGATTTGCTGGCCTGCACCACGCCGGATGGCGCCGGGCCGATGACCCCCGCGCTGACGCTGTTTGCGATCCTCCGCCATTATCATGATTCCAGGTGGCAGTTGCCCTCTGGTTGGACCGGTTTGACCACCATCAACGGGGCGGAGAAAGCCGAACACTACTGGGACCGTTACCTTTACACCCTTGATCTCAAATTCCTCAAGGAGTCCTACAAGATGATCAAGGGCGCGGCCGAGTTCTATCGGAACACTCCGCACCTGAAACTCGAGGCCGATGGTTTCTATCATCATTATAAAAGCAACATCCACGAGCACATCTATGGCGCGAAGGACGCGGTAGACGACATCGCCTTCATCCGCGGCTCCCTGGCCGCGGCCATCAAGGCGTCCGAATTGTTGAATGTGGATGCGCCGCTGCGTCCGGAGTGGCAGAACATCATCGACAAGCTGACGCCCTATGTGCTCAGCAGCGATCCCGAGGCTCTCGGCGTGCTGGCGAACACACCGGATAAACCCACATGGGCGCAGGCCAGGCGCCCGGCGATCAACGGCCCCGGTGACGGCGTCTGGGGGGCGGAGAGCCCGCGGTTGCGAATGTTGGAGAACTTCGACATTCTGACCCTCGAAACCGTGGCGCAGGCCAGGGAGACCCTGAAGACCAAGCCGGACGATAAGAATGCATTGAAGGTGATTGCGGATTGGAACATTGCTAACAACACGTTCGAGAAACATCCGGGATATCTTCTCAACATGAAGGGCCTGGACTGGAAAGGCAATCCGTCGAAAGACACCTACGGCTATCAGGGCGGGAAGTATGTGCTGGATGCCGCGACACTCGCGCGCCCCGAATACCCCGCCATCCTGGCCAGTCTCGACCGCAACATCAGCCGGGAGTTAGGGACCACTGCCAACCGCTTTCATCAGGAATGTTATTATGACATGCTGCAGGGCTTCGGCATGCTCAGCGCCGGCTTGCAGAAGGGACTGCTTCAAAGCATCGCGCCGGATGCCGGCGGCGAGCCCGTGATCCGGGTGTTCCCGGCGTGGGATGTTGCCAAGCCGGCGTATTTCCGCCTGCTGGCCAAGGGTGGGTTCATGGTGTCGGCCGCGGCCGTGAGCGGGGCTGTGAGTTATGTCGAGATCGTTTCCCAACTGGGTGGCACCTGCCGCATTAGAAACCCGTGGCCGGACGGCAAGGCCACCCTTTTCCGCAACGGCGTGGAAGCCACCGAATATACCATGACCGCACAGACCCTGCTGACCTTCAAAACCCAAAAGGGCGAAACGATCAGACTGGTCGAGCGCGGGGTGAATCCGGAGGCCCTGCGGGAAACCATCGGCCGATAAACATTACAACTAACAATAACGCCCCCCCCATGAAACACCAGATAATCAGATCCTTCGCGGCCGTCGCCTTGCTGACTGGATGTAACGCAAATGCGGCAACTGCCACCGGAGCCCCGGCGGGCTCGTCCATGATCACCATGGACTACGCCAAATATCTGGCGCCCATCGACCTGCACTTCACCCAGCCGACCCAGCCGATCGAAGGCATTCCATTAGGTAATGGCAAGATGGGGTCCCTGGTCTGGATCGACGGCCCGGGTTCCAAGTTGCAGTTCAATTTCGGCCGGCCGGATGTCTTCTATCGGGGCAGCGCCACCTCCGATTGGGGCAACAAGAGCCATACCGACGGCAACTCCAAGATAGGCAATGTCGATATCGGTTTCCAAGGCAGCCCCTTTGCCAGCACCTGCAATCAGGACCTGCATGCGTATGACGGTTACGAGAGCATCCAGGGCGCTGACGTCAGCGTGCGCATCGTCCCGTGGCGGGACCACGACGTGTTCGCCATCGAAATCACCGACAACCGTGCCGCGCCCTCCGCCATCACGGTGGACCTGTCCAGGCTGCTGGCGACGATTGGGAACGACCGGTACAGCAATGCGTCGGTGCAAGCAAAGCGGGACAACATGCTCGTGCTCAAGCAGGTCTTCAGCTCCAAGTGCGATACCGGGATGGCGGTCAACGATGTCTATTGTTCGTCGGCGTGTGTCGTTGCCGTGAAAGGACGCACCGCAACGGCAACGGAAAAACAATTGACCGTAGGTGCCGGGAAGGGGACATTCACCATCTATATCGGCAGCGCGGCATCGATGACGCCCAAGGACGATGTGGTGGCGCTGGCGAGCGCGGAGGTGAAAGCGGCCCTGGCCACCACCTTCAATGCGATCATGGACTCCACCACGGCCCAATGGCATGACTTCTGGCGGAAATCATTTATCTATCTGCCAGCCACGCACGACCGGCCGTTCGACGAGAGCTTCGACCAGCACTGGCTCTATTACCTTTACGCAATGAACACCTGCAACCGGGGCAAGTATCCGATCCATGCCAACGGCGGCATCTTCAACGTGCAGGACGGCTGGCAGTATTGGGGTTCGATGTACTGGTGGTTCAACAGTTCCCGCCAGACCCTGACCCCGGTCTTTGAGCAGGCAAACCACCCGGAACTGGCCGATCCCTATTTCAGCATGCTCAGCCGGCAATTCCCGCGTATCAATCAGGGTGCCATCCAGCAGTTCGGTTGCGGCAAGGATGCCATCTGGATCCAGGAGACCTTTACGTTCGATGGACCGGAGGTTTTGCCGGAAAATGACCGGCCGAATGCCAGGACGCGCAGCGATTGGGAATCGCGCTGGGGTGGTGCCGGCCCCAGTCTTCTCTATAACACGGCCGAGGCGGCGCAGTGGTACTGGGAACGCTATGAGTACACTGGAGACATGGCGTGGTTGAAAGCCCGGGCCTATCCGATGCTCAAAGGTGCCGCCGAATTGTACCGCACCTACCCCGGAACGAAGTTGGAAGCCGACGGCAAATACCATGTCAACAACACCTCTTGGGCGGAAACCTACCGGGACAACGTCCGCGACGGCATCAATGACCTGGCCTCCATCCGCGCGATCTTCTCGGTCGCGATCCAAGCCGCGGAATTGCTCAAGGTCGATACCGAGTTGGCGAAGCAGTGGCAGGAGATGCTCGACAAGCTGGCACCCTATCCGACGAACGCGACCCCGCAGGCCATGGGCGTGCTGCAACAGGCCGGGGAACCGGTGTTCGCGATCGGGGTCGGCAGTGGCAATTCGGTGGGCTCGGACCACGACCCGCGCCTGATGCTGGTCAACGTCTTCGACCTGGTGAATACCGAATCCAAACTAACCAGGCCCGACGAATGGCAGATGGCCATGAACACGCTGGCCAGTCTGAGGCAGGCCAAATGGATTGCGCTGAACAAGAACGAAGGAGCGAACGGCGGCGGCGCGTCGGCGCTGGCGCGGTTCTGTGGCGAGGCGGCAAGGCTCGGCAGCACCGTGTGGGTGAAGAAATGCTTTGTTTACCAGCAATCCTATTGGAAGACGTGCAAGGATGCCCCCACACGATGGATCAACCGCATCCGCGAATACAATCCGGAAGGCGGCTTTGCCCTCGACTGGCAGCAGGAGGCCACCTTCAGCGAGGGGATGTCCGCCGCCTTGCTGCAATCGGGCGCGGCCGCGCCCGGCGGCAACCCCGTGGTCCGGGTGTTTCCCGCCTGGCCCAAAGAGATGGACGCCAGCTTCACCCTGCGTGCCAAGGGCGATTTCCTCGTGACCTCACTGATGAAATCCGGCAAGGTGGATTTTATCGAAGTGACATCGCAGCGCGGCGGACCGTGCACGCTGCGCAATTATTGGGGAAAACAAACTGTCGATCTCTATCGGAATAACAGGAAGTACGACACCATGTCTGCCGAGTTGCTAACCTTTGCAGCCAAGCCGGGTGAAAACATCGTCATCGTCAAGAGCGGCACCAAACCGGCAGACTTCCGCGTTACCCTTCCTCAACCTTAAACAGCCATGGTGTCTCCACACATAGTGAATAAATTAGCAACGATGATGGGCAAGGCAGCCGCGCTGACATTGATCGCGTGCCATGCTGTTAGGGCGGCGGCCCCGGGGCCGGAGGCGAAACCTGGCAGCCCGCTTGATGCCTGCAACGTGGTGTGGGACAGCCCGAGCAAGGATTCCGGCGGCTCGATGCCGCTGGGTAACGGCGACATCGGCCTCAACGCCTGGGTGGAGGAGAATGGCGACTTGGTGTTCTTCATCTCCAAGACCGATTCGTGGACCGATAGCGGACGCCTGGTGAAGCTGGGTCAGGTGCGCCTGCGTCTAACGCCTTCGCTGGCGGCCAAACCATTCCGTCAGGAACTGAAGATCAGGGAAGGATGTATTGAGATTAATGGCAAGTTATCAGTAATCAGTAATCAGTTGTTAGTAAATCGAACTCGCACGCCCGGGAGTGATAATCAGACATCTGTTACTGATCACCTATCACCGATCACTGATGACTTCTTCCTCCGCCTCTGGGTCGACGCCAACCGCCCGGTGATTCACATCGAGGGGGAATCCAAACAGGACATCCAGGCGCAGGTCGGCCTCTATGTCTGGCGGACGGCCGACCGCGACATGCAGAGGGAGTCGAACATCGGGTATCTCAGTGAGATGAACACCGGGCCGGTCATGGAAAAGGCCGACACGGTGCTGCCCCAGAAGGACAACCGCATCGTCTGGTATCACCGCAATGAAGGAACGATCGTGCCGCTGGCAATGAAGCTGCAGAATGTGGAGAGTCTGCTGCCTCTGGTGCGTGACCCGATCCTGCATAACACGTTCGGCGGTTCTATCAGCGGCAAGGGCATGGTCCCCGCCGCTGCCGGCGAGGCATCGCAGGCGCTGAAGACATCGGCACCGACCCGACGCCTGGATATCGCCATCCATCTGCTCGGCACACAAACCGACACCGCGCGACAATGGGTGGATAAACTCAACGGCATGGTCGCCGAAGAGCGCAAGACCGGTTTGGACAAGGCGTGGCAAGCGCATTGCACGTGGTGGCAGGAGTTCTGGAACCGCAGTTGGATCTATGTGCAGACACCGGAAGACGCCGCGCCGGCCAGTGCGGAGCAGGTGGCCGCACGGGTGAAGGATCGTGATGAGTTGCAGTTGACCGGCACTGGAGGTCTGGAAAACCACATCCACCCCACCATCAGTGATGAGCCCGCCGGGCAGTTGGTGACCCGAGGTTACGCCTTGCAGCGCTTCATGCTGGCGGCCGCGTGCCGCGGCGCTTATCCGGTCAAACACGACGGCTCGATCTTCACGGTCAACAATCGGAAGCGCGACAGCCTGTTGGATGCGGATTACCGTGTTCACGGCGCCAACTACTGGTTTCTTGACGCGGCGACGACGATGTACGGGCCGATGCTGCGCAGCGGCGACTACGATTTGTTAATGCCCTTGTTCAGGATGTACAGCGCGATGGTGCCGATGGCCAGGGAACGCACTAAGCTGCAATACCATCATGAAGGACTCTACATCCCGGCGACGGTTTATGCCTGGGGCACCTATCAGGAAAACGAATATGTCCGCTGGCTCTGGCATGGCGGTCTCGAGCTTACGGCGAAGATGCTCGACTACTGTGAGGCCACCGGTGACGAGGCGTTCCTGCGCGAATCGGTGTTGCCGCTCGCGGATGGCGTGATCACATTCTACGACCAGCATTGGAAGCGCGATGACAAGGGCAAGATCCGCATGGATCCCGCGTGCGCGTTGGAAAATGCCCACGAGGCGGTAAACCCGTTGCCGGAGATTGCCGGCCTGAGGTATGTCCTGCCGCGTTTGTTAGCCATGTCGGAAACGGTCACCACACCCGCCCAGCGCGCCGCCTGGAAAAAGACCCTGGCCGATGTCCCGGAAATGCCGATGGCAACGTTGAAAGACGCCGCCGCGCCTGCTCAGTTCGCCATCTGGAAGCTGCCACCCACCGAACGGCCCGAGGTGCGGATGAGCCCTGAGGCGGACAAGAAGATCCTGATTGCGGCGGAGGTGATCAAGACCTGGCAGGGCGATGAGGTTCCGGACCTCTACGCGGTGTTTCCCTATCGGCTCTATGCCTTTGACAGCAAGGAGGCCGACATTGGCCGACGAACCTTTGAGCGATGGAATCCGGCCAAGCCGCGAAGCTCCTACCCATGGGAAGGACGGGTTGGCGGTTGGCGCTTGAGTCCCATCCAGGCCGCCTTCGTCGGCAAGGCCGGGCAGGCGGCGAGGATGGTCACCTCGAATTTTGCAGCGCATGATCCCGGCAGCCGCTTTCCCGCGTTCTGGGGTCCCGCCCAGGTCGGCATCAATGACCAAAGCCACGGCGGCGTGTCGATGACCGCGCTGCAGGCGATGCTGCTGCAGGTGGTCGGCAGGAAGATCTATCTGTTCCCCGCCTGGCCGAAAGACTGGGACGTGAATTTCAAACTTCATGCGCTCTATAACACCACGGTCGAAGCTGAACTGCGCGGCGGCAACCTGGTCTCCCTCAAGGTCACGCCCAAAGCACGTGTGGCGGATGTGATAATCAGGCTCGCAAAATGAAAGCCTCCATGTGAAACTCTGTAGCGGCGGCCGGTGAAAGATCCGGTGGCAGGACCTGGGGCGGGAAATCGGCGGCTGCAAATGATGGTCTGAACTTCTGCTGCCGCCTATTGCGGCGGCAGCGTACGGCGGCAACCGTCTTGGTAGATGCCGATGCGGTGAAACGGGATGGTCTCATACGAGGGCAACTCCTTGAGCAGTCGGGCGTCCTTGCGCAGCGTGAAATCATGGCCCGCCTCATCTGCGAACCCGGGTACCAGCGGGACGTCCCGGCTACCTGCCACGCGGGCCCATCCCTTGGGGTCCGTGCCCCCCCCGGGCGGTGCTCGGTGGGTGGACACGATCAGGTTGTCGGGCATCACGAATTGGTCCAGCAGCTTCAGCACATTGCCATCGAAGTCATAGACCTTGCTGGAACAGTCCACCAACACGTTGCCCTCGATGGTGTCACCGCTGTCGCAGTCGTCGAGGTACACCCCATGGTGCTCACTTGCCCGGCGTCGCCGGCACCCAGGTCATGAAGGTAGTTGTGGCGCAACACGTTGCCCTGGCTGGTCCAATCGCGGCCGGTATAGAACGCCCCCGCATCACCCGTCTCCATCACCACCCGATAGTTGTTAACCGCCAGGTTGTTAGCCGGAGTGAGCGTCTGGCGGTTGGCCGTTGAGATAGAGCCATGGCCCTGTTGGAGTGCCTCGATAGGCTGTCTTGAAGGGTTCCAACACGCCCGGCACCCGTGTTGTGAGGGAGCACACCCGTACTTTGTCGCGTGCCGCCGGCTCCAGACGCGCCAGCAGCACCGGGTCCGTTAGGACAGCGAAGGAGGCCGCTGCCAGGGTGATCCCGCCGCGAATCCTCGCCTGCCCGCGTTGCGGTGCGCGATATACCACCTCCGCCCCGGCCGTGCCGCTGTCCTCGGTCGTCAGCGCGAACGAGCTGTCGAGCGGATAGACCCCCGCGTCGACCCGCACCGTCGCCGCCTGCCCGGGCCTGAGGGTCCCCGCCTGGCGGGCCGCCCGCAGCGCTTCGCGTGCCCGGACCAGTGTCTGATAGGGTCGCTGCATGGTGCCGTCGCCGGTGGCCGTCCCGGCTGCCGCCACATGGATCGTGAGCTCTGCGCCCACGCTCGAGACCACCTCCGCCGCCGCCGAGAGCCCTGCCGTCAACCACCATTGTTGTTTTTTATCAAGTGAGGCGTTTTGATTCTTGAGCTCCGGGCGGGTTACTTGCTTTGGTCTATCGGCACCTCGCAGAACGTAAGCGCGGCGATGCCGTTGGCACCCATGAGCAGACTTTCGGAATTGCCATCCCAGTCGTTGTCAGCGAGGTAGTCGATGGTCCTGGCCTTGGACGGACCCGCCAGCTGGAGTTTGATCACCCGGCCCTTCGCGCTGCCTCCAGTGACCTGCCCCATGACTCCGTCCAGATAGAGATTGACGCCGTTGAGGGGATCAAAGACCATATCCTGGCCGAATTCCAACGCGATTTCATCCTTACGAGGGGTGGTGAACCAGGCTTTTTTCAAGTCCGGCGCAGTGATTGGCTGGGTCGGCAGGAACCCGTAGTTGTCGCGTTCGACCAGCGGCCCCATCAGGGTTGCGAACTGCTCGTAGCCATCCCAGTCGAAATGGCAAAGCCCTCTGCCGTTGAAGCTGTTTTTGATGCCGATGGTGGACATCACACTCATGTTGGAATAGAGCCGCGGCAAGGTGCGCTGCGCTTCGCGGATGCCGGCTCCCTTGGGACCCATGCTGCAGGGCAGCGGCCAGACTTGATAGACGTAATAGTGCAGGATATTGGGATAGTCCTGCTTCCAGCACGCCGACATCTCGACAAAGTACGGCTGATAGGACTTGTAATCCCAGTCGCCGGTGGGTGCCGCCGCGCCGCTGTTGTTTTCGCCCTGGTGCCACAGCACGCCGCGGATGCCGTGGGTCAGTTTGGCGGCTCTAACCCGGGCGAGCAATCTCCCGTAGATCGTCTCCTGATCGTCCGGCTTGCTTTCATTGCGCTGGTGCTGGTCGATCCGGGTGCCGCCGACGGCCCCGTTGATCATGCAGATGGGGATCTGGTGGGCGGTCACCAGGCGATCGGCGAGGGCCACGCCCCAGTAGCCGATGCGGAAGGCATCGCCGTCCGCTGAGGACGCCACGGCATTGCCCCAACCGCAACTGGTGTCGCCACCCATGCCGCCGAAACTGCGGATCCACTCGCTCTTGAACAGGCCGTGTTTGCCACCCTTGTTGTCGGCGACCGTGTTGGATTGGCCATTGAGCAAATAGGCGTCACCGCAGATGAGATTGTTCACCGTCCGCACCACGGCCTCGGTCGCGCCGGTTTTCGTGCCGAATTCCACCTTGTATTTGATCAAGCCGGGCTTGAGCTTCACCGACAATGCATAACTCTGGCCCGCCGCAGGCTTTTGGGATTCGGTTTTGACGAGCTTGCCGTCGGCGTAGAGCTTGAGGAACACCGAATCAGCCGGGTTGTCTAACATCCCGTTGTAATACAGCGTGCCCTCGTTCTTGTCATCTCTGGCATAAAACTGGTTGTCCACTGGCTGCTCATCCTTGTCCGGCGTGCGCTGCGCCCAGGGGTCGCTCTTCGGCTCCGTTACCTGGATCGTGGCGGTGGCGGTGGTCGCGGTGCCCCCGTTATCGATGGCTGCGGTCACGGTGATCGGGCCGGTGTATTGCGAGCGAGTGAGAATCAGCTTGCCGGGTTCGATTTTCTGAATCACCGCGCCACCGGCAACGGTCCATTGATAATGCAAGTCGCCTGCGCTCTTGTCCGTCATGGCTTTGAGATTGGTGATGGCGGGCACGATCTCAATGGAATCACGGCCATTCCATTGCGCGGGTGCCTTCAGGGTGAAAGCCGGTTCCGGGACATCTTCCCTGATGGTGACGGGAATCTCCTTGGTCCTTACCCCGCTGGGGTACACCGCCTTCACTTGAAGCACATAGGAGGTGTCGCCAACGACCCGGCCGGCGTTGAGTGGGTAGGCGAACTGATCCACCGCAGCCATGGTCTCCTGTCCGTCCTGCTTGATCGCCCAGTAAAGTTTCAGTGCGCCTCCGGCCTTGGCGGTGACGGTGAGTTTGGTTCCCTCAGCGATTTTGATAGCGGTGGGCGAGACCGAGAACTCATCGCCGGGTTGCATCAGGGTTCCGACGAGGGTTTGTGCGGCCTTCTGATTCTCATATTCCAGCTTGATCCAGTCCTCGGAGCGGGCGACTTTGGATACCCTCACTTCATCGATATCTCCGGCAAAATTTTCTTTGCCAATGTTCATGTAGATGTCGTTCATTAGCGACATTGTGGCCTTTTTCGCCTCATTGCTGCCGTCGAGTGTGCCATTCACGAAAATCCGGCTGGTCCCGTCCTCATAGGTGGCGGCCACGTGATACCACTGCCCCATCCGAGGAATCGTCTTGCCGGAAGCACCGCCAGGGCCGTCGCTGGACCAGCCAAAACCTGCGGGTGACCGGAGTTGGATATCCACCAGATTACCATCGCCGGTGAAGCCGTTGTAGCGTGTGGCGTAGCGTCCCCAGCTCAGGACCGTGGCCCCGGCCCGTTCCGGCCGGAACCAGAATTGGGAGGTGAACGGCTGATCGCTAAAGGGATAGGTTTTGATATGGTCGCCACAGGGAATGCCCTTACCGGGGACAAAGTGCCGGCCCATGCCAATCATGCCTCCGGCCACCGTCGTCTCGCCTTCATTCTTTGGCGTTACCAAGCCGCCCTCATCGATGAGTGCCTCGTCCATGTGGAGCACCGAGGCGTAGTCGTTGGCCGCGTTGAACACCGCCGCACCGCTGGATTCGGCCGCTGCGTCCGCCATGCCCCAATACATTTTGATCTGTTGGACCGCATTGCCGGTGATCCGCGGAATCTTCACCCAGATGCTGGCGGTCGCGCTGGCGGTGTCCCATTGTTCGATCTGATAGAAAAGCCTGCCGCCTTCAGCGGTGGAAAAACGGATGTCCTCACCCGCCGGCTTGGCTTGGGCGAAGTCGAAATTGCCGGCATTCAGGCGCAGCAGGATCGGAAAGTCGGTCACTGCGGCGGTGGCCGGCAGGTTGGCCCCTTCCGGGGTGGTCAGGATCGACAGCGCGGCGGAATGGTGCCAGGCCGAGTACGACCGTGCCGTGACCTGATAGGCCGTGGTCGATCCATCCTGCGCGGTGACCGTGTAGGTGACCGGACGGGTGAAGTCACTGACGCTGCCGGACGTCGGACGGAGCGTGGCGAACGGGGATATGGTGAAGGTGGGCGCGAGGGTCTTCAACGGCTGGCTGGCCGGCACCGCCATGTGGATCGATTCACCGTTGATGGCCGCCGCCCCGAACACCCCGAAGTTGCAGGCGCTGATTTCCTTGGCCGAACTCTTGGGCAGAATCGTGACCACCACCCGATAGACCGTGGTCGAACCATCCTCGGCGGTGACGGTGTAGTTGACAGGCCGGGTGAAGTCGTTGGCCCTGTCGGAAGCCGGACTAACAGTGGCCTGTTCGGCAATGGTGATGGTGGGCGCAAGTTGGTTCACCGGCGTGCCCCAGAGCACGTCGAGCGCGATCTCGGTACCGGAAATCGTGGCCTGGCCCAACTCTCCAAATCCGAACGTGAAGACATTCTTGTCGGGGCTCTTGGGGGTGGGCGCCTCGTTGTCAACCAGTTGGAATCCGTTGACGAGCAACTGGCGGCCTTTTCCTTCGACCGTCATCGTTCCACTGGCGTCGGACTTGAGGTCGGCCAGGCAAACGTAGTTCTCCCCCTCGGTCCAATCCAGGTTGCGGCCACCGTTGGCTAGATGATTCGCAACGGCCCCAACCCTGAAATCCTGCGGATCGTTGTTGTTGTTGTGCAAGCTGGCAATGTAGAGGGAATAGGTGTGGCTTGGATCCAAACCGGTGAGTTTGAATGCCGGTTTGTAATCCTCAAATGAGGAAGCCACCGGTGATTTCAGCAGGCGTGCGCCGCCAAGACCGTTCCAGTCGGTCCAGAGCCCTCCTTCCATGGTCGTGGTCAAGCCGACTCCGGTGGGTTTGCCAACGGAATCCAACAGGTTGTCGCCGGTGGCGGTGGGGCTGGAAAAATCGTTCCAGGTGTTCCCGAGGTACTCCAAGGGTGCCACCCGGCGGGCGGTGCCACGCGCGGCAGTGTCGTAGGACCAGACTTCCTGCATGAACACGCTGGGGTTCCCGCCAAAGTTGACGTTGATGACGTCGGCCGCCGTGGCACCGCCGGGAGCGGCGAGCAGCATGGCGACGAGCAGGCTGGTTATCAAACTATTGCGGTGGGGGGAGTTGGTTGTCATGTTTGGTATGTTCCGGAGCGAATACACGATTTCAGACCGTGGTCTTTCAGCCGGGGACTCACAAAATTTACCGGCCGTGAGGTTTCCAGACTCGACAGCGGCAGCCGCCCCGGGAAACCTGCGCTTCCTCTGAGCCGGTCCACGCTCGCGGCAGCCGCTCCAGACCTTGGCGAAGTATATCGATCCGGCGAAAGCCGCGAAGCTCCCGCCCACCGCCAACGATGTCAAGGATGCCCGCCCTTCTTGTCGGTTGTGGACGACAAGCCCTATGTCGCCGCCACCAATGAGATCCGGAGCTTCGGTTTTCCGGACCAGTCGCTTGGCCGCATCAGTGGCACCAATATCAGCGTGACCGTGCCCTATGCCGCGGATCTGACCGCCCTCGCGCCCACCTTCACACTATCGCCCTTTGCCAAGGCGGCTCCCCCGCCCGGGACTGTTAGAGACTTCAGCCAACCGCAGACCTGCACCGTCACCGCCCAGGACGGTCGTTCGCAGGTCTATACCGTGACGGTGATCAAGAGCGGCCAACCGAACGCGTTCACCTGGAGCAAAACCGAACCCGGCAGTTGGAGCGAGGGCTCAAAATGGACTAACAACCTAGCCGACGGATCGGCACCGGTACCAGCCGGCCGACCGGACTATATCTTCAACTTCAACATGGCCGGCAACCAAGCGGTCACCAATCCCCATGACCGTTCAAGCAAGGCGACAACTTCCCTAACCAAGGCCGGCTCCGGAACCTGGACGCTCTCCGGAACTAACAGGTATTCCGGAGAGACCAAAGTCACCGAGGGCACCCTGTCCCTCGCGAATGCCCGCAGTCTGGGGGACAAGCCCGATATCGCCATCTCCGAAGGTGCCACGCTTGACTTGAACTTCAAGGGGCAGATGAAAGTCCGCAAGCTCAGCATCGACGGCAAAGCGCAGGCCGCAGGCACTTATAACGCGACCGGCCTTCCCAAAACAATGAAGGGAACCGGCGTGTTGGTCGTCGCACCCTAGGCGCTCGGCCAGCAGGATTATGGAATTGCCGGTTCCATCGGTCCGATCATGCGTGTCCACCGAGGCAATTGGAATTATGAGAACAGTGACACCACGCACCGGGCGGTTCATCGCACCTCTGGTCCAGGGCCACACACGGTATGTCCGGGTCCAGATCGACACCCCCGGCACCTCGGTGGAGATCGACTCCGGGGTCCTGCTGAACCGGGAAGTGTATGACCGTTCCCCGCATGACGGGTATTTTCTTTGCAGCGACGAGCGGCCCAACCGCCCCTGGTACATCAGCACGTGGACGCTGCAGATCGCCTCGCTGCCGAATCAGAGCGCCTGGAAAACGATTGATGCCTGGCTGTTGCCCCGCAAACTGGAGCAGGCGGATGAAATCGGGCTGAGCACCACAGGCGGGAAGTGGGGGGATGAATCCCATCCTGACACCGCGATCTGCCGCCGATGCGTGGATTGATCTAACTGATGAAAAAATGTGAATTTCAAAGAAGTAAAATGAACAGCAACCTGAAAGGACGTATCAAATGATAAAGCAACTGACAACTGGTATCGCGGTGTTGATGACCCTGCTGGCAACGGCCCGGGCAGGGTACGTTGGCTGGCAGCATTTGGGGTCGATCTGGATCCTCACGACCCCGGAAGGTGCCAACCTGCCGGCCACGGCCTCGGAAGAGAACTTCCCGGTGCTGGTGCGGCTCAACAAGGATGGGTTTGATTTCAGCAAGGCGAAAGCCAATGGCGATGATATTTGAGAGTCCGCCGCATATCAGAATGGATTGTTACAATTCATCCGGCAACGTTGCAAGCAAGACGCCGCTGGCCATGTCCCAGTGGATTCATGTGGTCCACACCTTCAAGGAAGGCGAATCAAAACTCTACGTGAACGGCGTTCTCGATGGTGAGAATAACGGCGGCCTCCCGCTCAATGTGCGAACGCCGGCAAGGATGTATATCGGCGGCTGGTATGGCAATTACCAGTTTGTCGGCGACATCGACGAAGTGCGCGTTGCCAAGGTCACACGCTCCGCCGACTGGGTCAGGATGACGTATGAAAATCAGAAACCCATGCAGCCGCTGGTCGGCCCGCTGGTGCTGCCAGGCGCGGACTTCGCGGCTTCGGCAAAAGAAATCACCGTGTCGGAAGGCAAGAGCGCCACGGCGACCGCCAAGGCCGGGGACGCGCAGAAGATTTATTGGATCCTGAAAAAGGGCGGGGTTGAATCCATTGCCGCGGTGGACAAGCCCGGTTTCACGATTGATGCGGGCCGCGTGAGTGGGGACCAGCCCATGACCCTGATATTCAAGGCGGTCTATCCCAATAGCGTGAAAAACCTTGAGATTCCGGTCACCGTCAAGGAGGAGATCCCGGATCCGGTTTTCACCTTGAAAGCGCCGGCGACTTGGGATGGCCGCTCGATCCTCGAGGTCGTGCCGCAGATTTCCAATTTGAAAGACATGCAGGCAAAGAATGTCGGCGGGTTGAAATATGATTGGAAAGTTTCGGGTTTGGCCGTGATCAAAGAGATGCAGCCGGGCAAACTGATCCCCAGGCGTGCCCAGAACAGCGGCACTATGACCGTGACGGCGAGCATCGGCAATGGAGGCAATCATCTGATAGACGGGCAGTCCAACGCGCTGGCGACCGATACCGCCGAGAAGGCACCGGCGGGTACCAGCGATTGGATTCGCAGCTATGGCGGTCCCGCCGGCGACTCGAAAGGCGACCCGCAGAACCTGTGGTGCAATCCGGTATGGAAAATTGAAAATGGGGAGAAAGCGCAGCTTGGCTGGTGGGGCATGGATCTGGCAAGGCGCCTGGTGGAACGCCAGAAGATTCCGCTCTTCATCGTGAATGGCGCGGGCGGGGGAACACGCATTGACCAGCACCAGCGCAACGAGGCCAATCCTGACGACCTGAATACGATTTACGGCCGGATGCTGTTGCGGGTGAAGCAGGCCAGGCTGCCCCACGGCATCCGCGGTATTCTCTGCCACCAGGGAGAGAGCTACACGCAGCTCACCGACGTGGAGCAGGAGCGGAACGGCCTCTATTTTTATGATACCCGCAAGCCGAAGTTCGATGTCGCGAGGCTTCACGCCATCACCTCGCGGCAGGCGGCCTACGAGCGTGACAATCCGATGATTACCAAGTCCACCGCCCCTCTACCCAAGCCCGTCTGGAAGGTCTTGGTGGGCGCGGTTCAGGACGGGGACCGGAGCGCCCCGTATGCGTACGCCACGGAGCAACCTGCCGCCAATTGGTCCGAGGAATCCTTCGATGACCGTGCGTGGAAGACCGGCCGCGCTCCCTGCGGCCATGGTCCTCAGAATGTGCGGACGGATTGGACCACCCCGGACATCTGCCTCAGAAAGAAATTCGAATACGACGGCACCACCTTGAAGCATGGAGCCGTTGTGATCAGCTATGACGAGGACACCGAGATCTATGTGAACGGCAAGAAGATCCTGAGTCTTTGCGGATATATCACCAACTATCAATTGACCAGCGTGACCGATGCGTTGAAGAAGGCGTTGAAAAATGGGTCCAACACCCTCGCGGTGCATACCCACCAAGCCGTCGGCGGCCAGTATAGCGACCTGGCCCGCTTGGTGGAAAATTAGAAAACAAAGTTATGATGATAAAAAAATTAGGCTATTGGACACTGCTGCTGACAAGCGCATCCGCCCTGCTGCAGGATGCGATGGGTGCGACTCTGGAAAAGGATTTCAGCAATCCGCCCGTCTCGGTCCGGCCCTACGTGTGGTGGCATTGGATGGGGCCTAACATCAGTGAAGACGGCATCA
This sequence comes from Akkermansiaceae bacterium, assembly GCA_021733795.1. Classification (GTDB taxonomy): domain Bacteria; phylum Verrucomicrobiota; class Verrucomicrobiia; order Verrucomicrobiales; family Akkermansiaceae; genus Luteolibacter. The sequence continues at coordinate 22,461 of JAIPKB010000096.1, forward strand.
CCAAGGACCTCGAAGCCATGAAAGATGCCGGCATCGGCGGAGCCACGATTTTCCACATCACCTCTGCGGTGACCGTCGGCGCCAAACCGACTGACAATTGCCCCTGGCCCGAAATCACCTACCGCAGTCCGAAGTGGTGGGCGCTGATGAAACACGCCGCTTCCGAGGCCAATCGCTTGGGCCTTGAACTTGGCATGCACAACTGCGTGGGCTACGCGACGACCGGCGGCCCGTGGATCACTCCCGAACGCGGCATGCAGCGACTGGTGCGCAAGATGGAGAAGGTCCAGGGCGGCAAGCAGGTCACGGTCGACCTGCCGATCGACGCATCCAACCTGGTCGACCTCGGGGTGTTCGCCGTGCCGGCCGAAGGCATCATCCCGCTGGACAAGATCATCGACCTGAGCGCCAAGATGGACGCGAAGGGCCATCTCGTCTGGGAGGCCCCGCCCGGCGCGTGGAACATCTACCGTCTCGGCTCCGCCTTTACCGGACACCAGCCGAGCCCCATGCCCGATGATATGCTCAACAAGGCCTTCGAAGTGGATAAAATGTCTGTCGAGCAGAACCGCTATCACTGGCAGCAGGTGCTCGAGCCGCTCAAGCAGAATTTAGGGTCGCTCGTGGGCAAAAGCTTCCGCCACATCCTCATCGACAGCTACGAGGCCGGCGACCAGAACTGGACCGCCACCTTCCGCGAGGAGTTCAAGCGGTTGAAAGGCTACGATC
>JAIPKB010000097.1 GCA_021733795.1 Akkermansiaceae bacterium
CCCTGACCCGCAGGAAACTCGGCGCGAGACGCACCGGGAACGGCCTGCGGCGAGACGCCACAGCCACGGGTGTGGACCGACAAGTTCAGTTCATGGCGAATATCCAGCCAGTCTGCCTGCTGCCAACAGCGCTCATGGCGCGATCCCCACATGGTCGATCAGCCGCACTTCGCCGTAGAATACCGCGGCGGCCAGCACCGCCGGGCGTTCGATCCGGGTGACGGGCTGCAGGGTTTCCGCATCGACTAATGAAAGGTAGTCGATCCGGGCCAGCGGCGAGGATTCGATTTCCATCCGGGCGGTTTCCAACAGCTCGGAAACCTCGCGGATTCCGGTGGCCAGGCGGGTTTTGGCGGCGAGCAGGGACTGCCGGAGCTGCGGGGCGGCGGCGCGCTGGGCCGGGGTGAGCCGGACATTGCGCGACGACAGCGCGAGGCCGTCGGGCTCGCGCAGCGTCGGGTGGGCGACGATGGTGACCGGGAGATCCAAGTCCCGAACCATCCGCCGGATGATCGCCAGTTGCTGGAAATCCTTTTCACCGAATACGGCCAGCCCGCAGCCGCTCAGCAGAAACAGCTTGAGCACCACCGTGCATACGCCGTCGAAATGCCCGGGCCGGCTGGCCCCGCAGAGGGACTGCGAGAGCGAGGATTCCGTCACGGTGACCGAGCGGTCCGGGTGATACATCGTGCCGGGGGCCGGGGTGAACACCAGATCAACTCCAGCCTCCCGGCAGGCGGCGAGGTCCGCCTCCAGCGGCTGGGGGTAGGCCGCCAGGTCCGCCACCCGGTCGAACTGGATCGGGTTGACGAAAATGGATACCATCACGGTGCCGTCCGGGCCTGCCAGCTCACGGGCGCGGCGGATCAATACCAGGTGCCCGGCGTGCAGCGCGCCCATCGTGGGCACCAGCACCCGCGGTCCGGTGGCGGCAGCCGCCTGTAGGCGTAGGTCGGACGGGTGGGAGATGATCGTCATCGGCGGAACGTCGCACCGCCCGGGCTGCCGGGCAAGCCCAACCTCATTCGGGTGGCGGGTGCGCACCGAAATTTCGGTGTTTCCTTGACGGACGGGGGTGTTCGCGGCAGGCTGCGCCGTCCCGATGCCCGATAGCCCACTCATTCCCGCCCCAGCCATCCTTGATTTGAAAATCAAGGATGCAATGATGATTTTCGATGCCCTCTGGCAGGATCTGGTGGACCGGCATGGAGCGGATCATCTGCGGTTTCCGAAAGAGATCATCCTGTTGGGCGGGGCTCCCGGTTCCGGCAAGGGGACCAACACCGCGTTCATTGCCCGCACCCGCGGGCTGACCAGCCAACCGGTGGTGATGAGCTCCCTGCTGGACACGCCGGCGATGAGGATGGTGAAGGACGCCGGGGGAATGATCGGCGATCGCGAGGTGCTCACCGCGTTGTTGGACGAGCTGCTCAAGCCCGAACACCGCGACGGGGTGATCCTCGACGGGTTTCCGCGGACCAAGGTGCAGGTGGAATGTCTCAAGCTGCTTTACGAAAAAATCAACCAGCAGTGGCGGGAGCACCATGGCACGCCGATGGCGGTCTATTTCCGCAAGCCAGTGGTACAGATCCTCGTGTTGTTTGTGGATGAAAAGGAGAGCGTCACCCGCCAGCTCAAGCGCGGCCGGGAGGTCATGGCGCACAACGACGAGGTCCGCCGGGCTGGCGAGGGGGAGCTGTGGGAGGAGCGCTCCACGGACTTCGACGAAAGGCTGGCGAACCGCCGCTACCGGGTGTTCAAGGAGCAGACCTGGGACGCGCTGTTGTCGCTCAAAAACGTGTTTCACTACCACCTGATCAATGCCCAGGGGCCGTTGGAGGAGGTGGAACAGAATATCCTGCGGGAACTTGAATACCAAAGCACGCTGGAACTGGATCCGCGGACCTACGAGCGGCTGCGCACCCTGCCGGTCGCCAGCGATATCATCGTCCACGCCCGCCAGGAACTGGTCAAACGGCTGGATGGCTATGAGTTCAATCAGCCGGAATTGTTCGGCCGGGTGGTGGGCTTCATCGAGACCCATATGATGCCCATCATCCGCTGCCACGCGATTTCGGGCCATGCCAACATCAACTCGGAGGATGCGCTGTTAGAAGAACCCGAAGCCGTGGCGATGCTCATTGATGTCTTTTCGGAGCGCGGTTATCACGCCGTAGTGGACATCCACCGGATCGAGATTCCCGAGCGTTTCAACTCCATCACCGGAGCGATCACCTGCCGGGTCAAGAAGGTGTACCGCACGATCGTCCGTTTCCGCGGTTCCGAACTGCGCCGCGGGTGAGGGCGGGCGCGTCAACTTCAGGGAGGATCGCCGTCCCGGCTGTCTCATAGCACGGCCGTCTCGGCCAATACTGTCATTTAAGCCATGGTCAGCTTGCCTGGCAACTTGCAGTAAGATGGCCGCTGAAACGCTGAGAACCGCTGATGACACTGAATTTCTTGATATTTTCAGCGGTTTCAGCGGTACTCAGCGGTTCAGCGGTTTATCTGTGTCAAACCACCAAAAGTTTTGGAAGTTTGGCTTAAGTTGACAGGATTGGCCGTCCCGGCTGCGGTGGCGGGATTGGGAATAGGTCACGCGGCAGCACAACTGGCTCAGAGCCTGTCTGAAAAATGGCAGGGACGCTTTTCCGAAGCGTCCGGGCGAATGAACTGAGCATGAAAAAGCCGGATCGACCCGTTCATTCGCCACCCATTCTCGCGGACCTTTCGGAAAACGGTCCCTGCCTGGCCATTTTTCAGACAGGCTCTCAGAACCGCCAAGACGCCAAGTGGGCCAAGGAACAAAGCTCCAAATTCCAAATTCATTTCCGAACTTCGTGGCGTGGCGGTAATCATACCTCCTCATTCTGGATTTTTCCAAGAACTCTCTCTAATGCAGTCGCCCTGGGAACATGGCGGACTTTTTCACGAGACACATGAGCAATCGATGATTGGTTCCGCACCGGTGAGATTTGACCGCTGATTGCGCTGAGAACCGCTGAGACCGCTGTGAGTATTTGATTTCAGCGAAATCAGCGGTCCTCAGCGTTTCAGCGGTTCACTACTCCGCAGTGCCCACGTCCTCCGATTCTGGAAACCGACCCTTTACGCTGCAAATCAATGCTTTGCGAAATTCCAAAAATCCGCCCTGCCCTGGGTACGCCGCCCGAGTTTCGCGCTTGATTCCAGAGTGAACCCGGGCCAAACTCGCGGCATGAAACTACCTCCATTTCCGGCTGTGATGCGCCCGTGGCTGCTGCTCTGCTGGGGGCTGGCGGTGCTGGCCCCAAACTCCGCACCGGCCCAGATCCCCGGTTCAAAACAGCCTGTGGAAAGCCGGGAGGCGGCGAAACCCGCAACCCTCGACCCGCCTGATGAGCGGCGGGCCAAGTTGGAACAATCGGCCAGGGAGGCTCGTGACACACTGGCCCGCCTGGACGCCGCCGGTGCCGCCGCCGCCCTGCCGGAGGGCATCAGCGCGACCGAACTCGACCAGCGCCGCCGCACTCTGGAACAACTCGTTCTAACCATCAACCGGGCGCTCAAGAACATCAGCGTGGTGGAGGACGCCCGCAAGGCTCTGGAAACCTCGCGAGCCCGGGAGACCGCCTGGACCGGCTTCAAAAAGCCGCCGCCCTACTCGCTGCTGATGATCGACGATCTGCTCAACGAGCGGGAGGCGATCAAGTCCAACCTCGGTTCGGCGGAGGCCTCGTTGGGCAACTACGAACGGCTGCTGGCCACCATCGCGGAGGAGGCCAAAGCCGCGGAGGAGCCGGGCAGCAACGCGCTCGCGGCGGTGCAACACGCGGACGCCGATACCGCTGCGGCAGCCAAGTGGCAGCTGGAGGCGGTCCGCGCCCAATCCCGTCTGCTGGCGGCGCGGGCCGGCTTGTTCCAGAGCATGATCGAAAGCCAGCAGCACCGCATCGCCGCTGCCAAAACCGATCTCATCCTGCTCGAACGGCAGTTGGCGGTCGCCAAGACCAACGCCCGTTTCACCGACGAGGACCTCGCCAATCTCGCCAAGGTCTCGGACGAGCGCAAGCGGACGATCCGCAAGGAACTCGACGGACAGGCCAAACGCCTCAAGGCGGCCATGACCGCCCGCAGCCAGGCGCAGGCCGCCATCGACGCGCTGACCCGCCCGGCTCCCGGTACCGCCGAAACGCCGGACCTGGAACTCGCCCAGTATCGGTTGGAAGTCGCCGAGGGGCGGGTGGAAGCGGTGCAGGCGCTCATCGAAGGGCTGGAGGGCCTGCTCCAACTGGAGGATGTGGGCATGAAAGCCTATCATGACCGGCGGGCGCTGGCCGATGCCCGCAGTTTGCAGCAGCGGGTCCAGGCGCTCGACTCGCTCGGGGTGCCGCGCGAGCATCTGTGGGCCTGGGTCAACGTGCTCGAAGACGAGATGGCCCGGACCAGCGCCGAGCTGAATAAACTGGAGGCGCGGGCGGCGACGGTCGATTCCGCGGATCCCCACTTCAAGCTGCTCACCGAGCAGCGTGCCAATACCAGCGAGAAGCTCGCGATGCTGACGCGCCTCTCGCAGGCGGTCGAAACCCAGCGGAAAATGGTCAAACGCTGGATCCTCGAATACACGCCGGAGGAGGACCAGACCGGATGGTCGCACCGGCTCGCGGCGCTCGGCTCCAAGGGCTGGGGTGCGGTGAAAAAAGGCTGGTCCTTCGAGCTGATGAGTTTCGAGGACAAGGTGGAGGTGGACGGCCAGACGATCACCGGCAGGATCTCCGTCACGCTCGGGATGTTGTTGCGGGCCGGGATGTTTTTCGTCATCGGCTATTGGCTCCTCTCCCGCCTTGCCGGGCGCATCCAGGCCGGCGTGGTCGGACGCGGCCATCTCGCCGAGGCCCAGGCCCGCACGCTGCGCAACTGGGCGATGATTGTCGTCGGGATATTTCTCGTCCTCGGCACTCTGGCGTTCATGCGGATTCCGCTCACCGTGTTCGCGTTTTTCGGCGGTGCGCTGGCCATCGGCCTCGGCTTTGGCACCCAGACCCTGATCAAGAACTTCGTCAGCGGCATCATCGTCCTCACCGAGAGAAAGGTGCGCGTCGGCGACGTGGTGGACGTCGATGGCATCATCGGCACCGTCACCGAAATCAACACCCGCTCGTCGGTGGTGCGGAGCCCCGACGATGTCGAAACGATGATTCCCAACTCGGTGCTGCTCGATAACCGGGTGACCAACTGGACGCTCACCCACACCCGGATGCGCCGCACCCTGCGGGTGGGCGTGGCCTACGGCACCCCACCGTCGAGGGTGATGTCGGTGCTAACGGAAGTGGCCGGGCGCCACGGCCTGGTCTGCAAGGAGCCGGCACCCTTCGCGGTGTTCGAGGATTTCGGCGAGAGCGCGCTGGTGTTCGCGCTGTATTTCTGGCTGGAACTGCCGGGCCCCAGCAACCCGATGGTGATCACCAGCGATCTGCGGCTGATGATCGAAAAGCGCTTCGCCGAAACCGGCTGCGGCGTGCCCTTCCCGCAGCGCGACATCCATCTCACCGCCGCCACACCGCTACCGGTCCAATGGATCGACAAACCGCCGGCCGGGTCAAGCTAAGCGAGCAAACATAGCATAGCCGTCCCGGCTGTGCTGGAGAACGGGCGTCCTCGCCCAATACTGTCAATTTAACATCTACGACCACAGCGGACTCAAACTACGATGAAAGTGCCTTTGACACTTAGAGCCTGTCTGAAAAATCCATCAGGCAGGGACCTGTTTCCGACAGGTCCGCGAGAATGGATGGCGAATGAACGGCCCGGGCGGTTTTTCATTCTCAGTTCATTCTCGCGGACGCTTCGGAAAAGCGTCCCTGCCATTTTTCAGACAGGCTCTTAGCATCGACAAAAGCAGCATATTCATACGGTTAGTGCATTTTCGCCTCCATCGTAGTTCACGCTAACCGCAACTAGAACAGCTTCGCCCTCCAACTTCCGAATCACACCTCGCACGACGCTCCCGAGCGTAAATTCCCAATGTTCGTCATCAGGGTCATATCCAGGTGCTGGCAACAGCTTGAATAAGCCGTTGTCCAACTCTCCTGCTTCAGTCGGTCGCAAGACCTCGGTGCCTTCGTCCAAGAGGCAAATGTAGATTGTCTTCATGTCAGTTTCCCTCTATGGAGAGGATTTCTCCACTGCACTCCGTATATTGTTCACTAATTGCCGTCAAAACCCGCTGGATGCGCAGGAAGTCAATTTCATCAGATGACAGCAAATTGCAGATATAGTCAGCTTCATCGAGTAAGCTTGCGATTCGCTTGTTATCTTCTCCGTGATATGCTTTGAAGCGCGCTGTCGTGACTAAGTGTTTAATAGCCCTCAGTGTTAGCTTTTCTTGTGTGTTCATCCTATCGATCTCCTTAGTACTTTATTGGAACCTCGCTAATTGGTATTCCTCTGCCACCTGGCCTGACTTCGATGGCACTTCCGAGGCCTACCGGTGCATTTCTTGTCAGCTCAAGTGTTTCTCCAAATCTCTCAATCTCTTTTAGTGTGCTTGCATCAATGAAGTCCTTAGGTGATCTCAACGATGATAACGGAACTTGCTGAAAGACGTCCGGTTGTCCCTCTCGGATGATTCTCGCCATGATGGTTTCATGGCCAAGAATATCTGCCGCTTTGGATCTTCGAACGCCTTCTCCGATCTCATATACCTCATCCGCATATCTGAGTCCCTTTGCACCTGTGGCAGCCCAGCCAGCAAAGGGAATCATCGCCGCTGCTCCAATGCCAGCATCCGTGTAATTTCCTTCTGCCAGATAGAGCAGTGCGCCTGCTCCATCGGCAAACTCACCGACACCAGGAATCAATCCGAACCCATCCAATCCATAGTGAATGGCTGACAAAACATCACTCCACCCCGCGTTGTAGTTGACTGCGCTTCCCATACCGTAACCGCCCGTGCAGGCATTCCTTTCGGCAGCAAGTCCAAATGGATCGCTCAGGCTGATGGGGTTCCCGTCCGCATACGCGAACCAGTTGCTGCCGCCGGAGAACCCGATGGGATCGGCGTTTAGAAAGCGTTTGAGGTAGGGGCTGTAATACCTGGCCCGCATGTTGAGGAGGCCGTTGGGGTCGGTTTGGACACCGAAGGCTCCGCAGAAACGGAAGGGGGTGTCATACGCGCCCTGCCGCCAGGTTTCCTGGCCGTAGGGACTGTATTCGATGCGGTCGAGGATGGTGGTGCCGTTGTCGGCCGTTAGGGCAATGGTGTTGCCGCGGTTGTCGAAGTGGTAGGTTGTGGTGGCGGTGCCGTTGATTTCATAGAGGAGGCCGAGGCCGTAGATGTAGTAGGTTTTCGCGCCGCCGGGTTTCTCGCGGACCAGGGCGCGGGAGGCGGTGGGGTCGATGGTCCATTTGGTTTCTCCGGTGGTGTCGGTGACGCCTATCCGGTTTCCCAGCGGATCGTATTTGTAGGAAAGATTTCCAGCGGTCAGGAGTTGATTTCTTGAGTTGTAGGTGAGGCCGGCGAAGGCGGGCGGGACGCCCGCACTCCCTTGAAGGTTGCCGTCGTCATCGATGGTGACGGCTTGGGTGTTGACGGTTAGTAGACGGTTGTCGTCGTCATAGGTGGCGACGAAAGCGGGCGGGGTGTAGGTCTGGGGGGCTGGGCTGATGATTTCCTGATCGCGGCGTCCGGCGGCGTCGTGGCGGTTGATGGTGAAGTAGATGGGCTGGCCGGAGGAGTTGAGTTCGCTGATGCCGCGAGGCTGGCCGGCGGCGTCCCAGGAGTGGCGGCGGGTGGTGCCGTTGGCGTGGTCGGTACGGGTGATCTGGCCGGTGAGGCTGTAGTGGTAGGTGGTGGTGCGGTTGTCCCAGTCAGTGACGGTTTGGAGGCGGTTGTGGGTGTCGTAGGTGTAGTGGACGCTGCCGATGGCGCCGGGGTAGATGAGTTCGGTTAGGTTGCCTGCGGCGTCATGGCGGTAGCCGATGGTTTGGCCGCGGGCGTCGGTGAAGGTGCGGGATAAGCTGCAAGACGGCATGACCCGGGAGGCAGAACTGCGCTTCAGTCGCGGTTCATCCGTCCGCATCGCAGAAACCGGCTGTGGGGACAGCCAGGTGAGGATCAGCAGAAAAATGAAGGATAGACGGATCAAGACGGGGAAAGTGTCTCAAATGCGGTCTTGCTTGTGAAGCGGAATATCCGTACGTCGCGCGGCGACATCACCGGACAAGTCGCGCTCCTGATCCTATTTGACGCTGTCGCATGGCTGAAAGACGCCGGATATGCGGGCTGGTTGGCGGGAAACAGCTCATGGAGTGGGTGGACCTTGAGTTGGAGCGTTCTGATGAATATTGGGAGGGCCAAGCCGTCGTCGCTACGGACCGTTCTCCAAAGAAGCTTCGAGCCGGTTTCATTTTTCATCCCGACTGGCACGGCCTTTGCGGTTGGCTGCCCCTAGGTGGGGCCGCAACATTTTGCCGGAACATTTTGCTCGCCATCGGCGGGCGGGTGGGTTTGGTTGTCGGCGCATGGCTTACCTGTTGGATATACTCGTCATTCTGGGCTATTTCGGCCTGATTCTGGGCATTGGCTTGTCGCAGCGGAGCAAGAGCGGGAGCGTGGAGGGCTTCACCTTGGGCGACCGGCAAATCCCGTGGTGGGCGGTGCTCGCCTCGATCATTGCCGCGGAAATCAGCGCGGCGACTTTCCTGGGCGCGCCGGGCGAGGGCTTTGAAAACCAGAACTGGACCTATGTGCAACTGGCGATCGGGACGATTCTGGCGCGGGTTTTCGTAGCGGTGGTGTTCATCCCGATCTACTACAAACACGGGGTGATTTCGATTTACGAATTCCTGCAAACCCGGTTCGGGCCGGTGACCCGCAAGGCCGCCTCGATCACCTTCATGGTGACGCGGGTGCTGGCGATGGGAACCCGGTTGTATGTTTCCGCGATCATCGTGGTGCTGGCGTTTGAGATGTTTGCCGGGCGACCGGTGCAGCCGATGGAGAAATTCTGGCTGTTCAGTGTGGCACTGGTGCTGATAAGCCTGCTGACCGCGCTCTACACGTCGATCGGTGGCATCCGGGCGGTGATTTGGACGGACTTCATCCAGGTGGGGGTGCTGGTGGCGGCGGTGGGGTTCTCCGCGGTTTTTTTGTTAGGAAAAATCGACGGTGGCTGGGGTGCGGTGGCGGCGCAGATCAAGGACCCGGTGTTTTTCGACTGGGGGACTCCCAACGGGGTGGTGGATTTCGCCTACATCCTGACCCATGAATACACGATGTGGGCGGCTTTCATCGCCTCCACGTTTGTGACGATGGCCACCCACGGGATCGACCAGGACACCGTGCAGCGGATGCTCACCGCGAAGAACCGCCGCCAGAGTGCGGTGGCAACGATTTTGTCCGGGGTCGTGGATGTGCCGATCGTGGCCACCTTCGTGTTCATCGGGCTGCTGCTTTCGCTTTATTACCAGCAGCATCCGACCACGGCTCTGCCCGAGGGGGATTCCAGGGAGGTTTTTCCGTATTTCATCCTGCATGTGATGCCGGGCGGCCTGCGCGGGTTGGTGGTGGCGGGGATTCTGGCTACGGCGATGGGTTCGCTGAGCACCGCGCTCAACGCCCTCTCGACGAGTTTTACCCGCGATTTCATCCTGCCGCGGCTGGGAGCCGATGCCGGGGAGGCGGTGAAAATGCGGGTGCTGCGGTGGAGTACGTTGTTTTTCGCGCTGGCGATCATCGTGGTGGGAGTGGTCACCGCGTGGTATGTGACCTGGCACCCGGAGACGCGGATTATTCCGCTGGTGTTGGGGATCCTGGGGTACACGTTTGGTTCGATTCTCGGAATATTTCTGGTGGCCTTGTTCACCAAGACGCGGGGCAACGACTTTGGCAACGTGCTGGCGATGGTGGCCGGGTTTCTCGCGGTGCTGGTGTTCAGCGTGAGCGAAGTGCAGTCGAGCTGCGGGATCGACAAGCCGTTCATCATCGCCTTTCCGTGGCGGATCACCCTGGGCACCCTGGTCACGGTGGGGGTCGCGCTGTGTTTCCGCACCTCCGGAGCGAAACTGGCGGAGGGAGGTTGCTAGATTGCTAGACGGAAAGGTCCCACTGCTCCGCCCACGCGGCCGGCAACCGGAGCGGGCGACCCTCGGGCATCCGGACCAGCGCCAGCGCCTGGCGGGCGGTGACCAGCACCTCGCCATCGGACTCCCGGATCATCTCGAAGGCACACCAGAACCGCGCCCGGGAAAGTTCCGCCAAACGCCCGCGGATCGTCAGCCAGTCGCCGAGTTTGGCCGGGCGGCGGTAGTCGATCTCGGTGCGGACGACGACGGGATACTCCTGGGTTTCGCCCATGGCGCGGAGGTTCATGCCCATCAGCGCGGCCAGCCGGGTGCGACAGGTCTCGATCATCCGCAGGTAGGCCAGATTGTGGACCACGCCGCCGCAGTCGGTGTCGAAAAACATGACTTCTTCGCGGGTTTCAATGGCTGGAGGAGGGGTCTGCATGGCGGGAGTATGAACCGGAGTTGGAAAATCCGCAATGTTCGCTTGAAAACGGACGGATTTTGGCGAGAATGGGACTCATGACGAGACGGCTGATGCGGAGTTGCGCGGCGGCACTCCTGGCGGCGGCGGGAGTGGCGGGTGGATTGTCGGCCGCACCCTTTGTGCCGCCTGTGGAGGATGTGGTGGTGTTCCGGCGGGACCGGTTGACCTTGGATGTGGATTCGATGGAGGCGCTTGCCGCGCAGTTGCTGATCCTGGCAAAGGCCCAGGGCGGGGCCGGTGAGGCGGACCGCCGCGGGGTGGCCCAGATGCTGGCGCTGGCGCGGGCACTGAACCCCGGCGACGACCAGGTTTGGAAATTCGGGGAGCGGTATGCGGAGGGCAAGCAGCTGGCAATGACCGACCCCAGGACCGTGGCCAACGTCCGGGCGCGGGTCTGGCAGACCCTCGGCTGGTTGGAATCCGCCGATGCGGGCGAGGACGCGAAGTCCCTGGCGCACTGCCTGGGCGATGTGATGGCGCTGGCGGATCCGCAACATCCGCGGGCTAAGGATTTGCGCAAGCGCGGCGAGCGTGGCGCATGGGCTGGCTGGGTCAAACCGCTCGCCGCCTTCAAGGTTTCCGCGCCGGTGGTCAGGACCCCCACGCAGACCGCTGAAGATGATCCGCTTGGAATACCATCCCCGGAACCGGATGAATCCGCCGAACCGACCGCTTCGATCAAGTTGCCCAAGGCCACCCTCGGCACAGTGGTCTGGGCCGCACCGGATTCCAACAAACCCAGAACGCTCATCGTGATGGACTTGGCCATGGAGGCCACCCTCAAAGGCTCCGAGCCCGAAAACGGCGGGAATGGCAAGGACGGTGACCAACCACAGCCACCCTCGTTTTCGTGCAAGTGGGTCAATCCCAAAGCCGACTCACCCCGCAATGAGGAAACCAAGGCCTTCAACCCCACCAGCAATGCCGCCCGCGCAATTGTGGAGAAACATTTGGGACCAATGCCGGCCGATGTGCACATGAGCTTCAGTCCCGACACCCCCTCAATCTACCGGATGGCGAAGGATCCAACGGGCGTTTCAGGGGCACTGGCGGTGCTGATGAACGCGGCTCGAACCGGCATCGAACCGCAAGGCATCGTGCTCGGCAACATCCAAGCAGACGGCTCGTTCCGGCTGCCCACAGACTTCTGGGGGCGGCTCCGTTTCCTGCCCGCCACAGCACGCGGGGGTCGGTTGGTGGTGCCGGCCGAGGCGGAACCCTTCCTCTCGGCGGTGTTGGCCCTCGAGGATCCCGGGTTCTTCCTCGACTACGAGGTTTTGTATGCTGCGGATTTCGCCCAACTGGTCGAACGCACCGCCCGGGTTTCCAAGGACGGGTTGACGGATGCCACCGCCCGGTTCGCCGAAATCCGCGACAAGCGCGGCAACCAGAATGTGAGCGGCTATGTCGGCAACCGCTTCGTCCGCACACGGCTGGAGGAGATCGTACGGAGCGCCCCCTATCATGCTTCCGCCCGGATGCTTACGATCCAGGGCGCCGGTCAGCGCCCCACCCGGTTGGAAACCAGGATCCTGGCCCACGAACTACTGACCATCACCCGCGCCACGGACTGGGTCGCCAAACTAACCGACGAGTTGGATAAACTCGATTCGGGCGCACTCAACGAGCTGGCCGAAAAAGGCCGTGAAGGAGTGAAATCCATGGAACGATATGCCGAGATGCGCGATCAAGCACTGGTCGCTCAAACCAACGATTTGATGATGGGGCTGCGGACCTTTTCCCGGGCGCTTCGCAAACGCACGGACGTGGCGGGTAAATGGATCGATCATCGAGGGGACTTGAATACCTTCAAGCAACTGCACCAGCGCGTCACCACCCAACTCAAGCTGGTGGCCGGGATGGATCCATAGGCACGTTTGCTTTATGATGAAGGTCTCAATGAATCAACCCCATGAATATCCAGAACCTAACCTCGTTTTTCAAGTGGTGCACGATCATCAACGGCAGCCTGTTGATCATCTGGACCCTCTGCTGCATCCTCGCCCCGGATCTGCTCTACCGGACCCAAAGCATTTGGTTTCCCATCTCCCGGGAAACCTTCAACGTGGTGATCTATTCGTTCCTCGGATTTTTCAAGATTGTTTTTCTCTTCTTCAACGTCGTGCCTTATGTCGCGCTGCTGATCACCGGAAGAATCGCCGAGTAAGTTCAATCCCCTCAAGGGTAGGGCGGATCCGGCTTCGCCCCACCCGATGTCGCCTGATGGAAACCGGACCGCCACCCGCGGTTACGGGCGGGTGAGGCGCAAGCGGAGAAAATGGCGGGAAGGATCGCCGGGTCCGAGCGGGACCCGGACGCGGAGGGTCTCGGTGGTGGGTTGGGTATCGATCACCTCGAGGGTGGCGGGCAGCCAGTTGTTGGGTTGGGTGGATTGCTCCGCGGCGTAGCTGACATCGGGCAGGCCGGACGGGCGGGTGAAGGTCAGCCAGAAGTAGCTGGCGTCATGCTCCGGTGCCGGCGGCGGGGTGAATGCGTGCGGGTTGGTGCCGAGCGCGTATTCGGCCAGGTTGACGAGTCCGTCCAGATCCGGGTCCGCCTGATCGTCGGCGAGCCCCGCGGCGCGTTCGGCCGGGGTGAAGTTTTCCGCTTGCCAGCCAAGCCAGCCCGGAGCGGTTTCGATCACCAGGGTGCCAGCGGTGGCGCCGAGGTAGCCTGGATCCGTGATGGTGGCGGTGACGGCGTAGCTGCCAGGTTCGGTCGGTGGGTCGGGGAACTCGCCATAGCTGACCGCTACGGCCAGATTGGCGGGAACAGTGGTGACCGTCACGGCTTTCGGGATGCCGTCGTAGGTCTGGAGCAGATTGGAGAGCCCGACGGTGGCCGGAGCGGGGGTGACGGTCACGGCGGCGGTATTGCCAAATCCGCCGGCAGCGGCCGTGATGACGAAGGGGCCGCCCGCCGTGGTGGGGGTGAACAGACCGGACTCATTGATCGTGCCCGAGGAACTGGTCCACTGGAACGACTCGGGTTGCGGGTCCAGCGGGCCGGTGAATTGGTCAATCAGGGTGGCGGTGAACGACTGGGATGAGTCAAAGGGGATGGTGGCGGCGATCGGGGTGACGATGAGCCCGGAAGCACTTTGCATCACCCGGAGGTTGACGATGCTGGTGGCGGAGATCCCCTGCTCATCGCGGACCGTGACGCTGACCGCATAGTCACCCTGCATGCCGAATTCGACGTCGGTGGCTTTTGCCGCGTTGGTGGCATTGACGGAGAAGGTGACCGGGACGGCGGGGCCGCCAAGCACGTTCCAGGTGTAGGTGAGGGCTGGTTCTCCGGAGTCGTCGGTGGCGGCGACACTCAGCTCCGCAGTGGCGGCGCGAATCACCTGATAGACCGTACCATCGGGATCGGTGACGGTTTCGGCCGAGGTGGAGGTGGCGGCCGAGGTGATGGCGGGAGGCTGGTTGGACAGGTCCCCGCCGGCGATCAGGGCGACGCTGTCGACGTTCCAACCAGTGCTTGAAGTACCGGCGTTGGTGGCGAGCAGCCAGCGGAAGCGGAGATTCCTGCCGGTGTAGTTGGCGATGGTGTTGAGGTTGACGATGGTTTCGAGAAACGCGCCGCCGCTGCTGCCGGTCCAGGCGGGCAGCTTGTTGAAATCGTTGGAGTTGCTGTTGATCGTGCTGACGTACCCGTTGCTGGCGAAGGTGTTGCCGGTGCCGTTGGCGACGATGTCGGTCCAGGGGCCGCTGTCGATTTGGAACTCAAGCCGGCCACCGTCCCGGCGGGAGGGCTGGAAGCTATACCAATGCCAAAACCGCAGTTGGAGGCTGGTGGCTCCGGTCGGCACAAAGACCGCGGGCGAGACAAGGGCGGTGGTGGATCTGGTAGAAGGCCCGGAGGCAAAGTAGGAAGTGGCGGGTGAATGACTCCGCGCGGTGCTCAGCGACCAACTGTTGGTCCCCGTGAGAGACTCGGAGGACCAACCGGTGGCGGGACCTTCAAGGTCGTCGCTCCAAACCGCTCCGATGATGGTGAAGGCGGCGGTTAAAGTCGAGGTTTCCGGGTCCGGATTGGTGGCGACCACGTCCCAGGCACCGGCGGCCGCGTCCGTCAGGTCGACCTGGCAGGAGAGGTTTTCACCGATTTTCTGGACGCTGCTGGCGGGGATGTCCGGCTGGCCGGAACGGGTGAGTTTGACGGTGGTGTCCGCCCGCAGGCCGGTGCCGGTGAGGGTGAGGGTGGTGGTGCCGCTGGAAAGGCCGCTGGCCGGGGAGACCGAGGATAACACCAGTGGCGGCGGCGGCGGAGGTTCGGCGGAACTGCCGGAGATCAGCAGTGAATAGTACTGGCTGCTGTTGGTCAGGGTGCCGGCAAACGATACCACGGCCTGATAGGTGCCGGCGGCGGGTGGTGCGGCAATCCGGACTTGTTCGACGTTGTCGGTGGCGTTGATGCCGGTGGTGGCGGGGAGGTTCATGGCGGTCTGGGTCCAGGTGCCCACGAATGGCATGACGAACGGAAGGTAGGTGCCGCCACCGGGGGCGATGATTTTCAGATTGAGGTCGTTGACGAGGCGGCGGGTGCGGAGGTCGGACGTGGTGGTGGCCGAACCTGCGGGATCGGTCCAACAGAGGGTGGCGGAGATCGGGGAAACGCCGTCCCACAGAAATGAAACGCTACGGGTGGTGATGCTGCTGGTGAGCTGGCTTTCGGTGAGGCGTTGTTTGGCGGGGACGGCCAGTTGGTCGGAGAGCAGGTCGGCGGCGGCCTTGACGTTGATGAGGCCCCAGCCGAACTTGTAGTCGGGGCCGGCGTTGCCGCGGTCGTCGGCGGTGTGGATGAGCAGGCCCTTGAGGGTGCTGGAGCGCATCGCCTGGCCCGGGAACAGGTTGCCGTAGTGCTGGATGAGCAGGGCGGCGGAGCCGCAGGCGTTGGGGGTGGCCATGCTGGTGCCGCTGTAGCTGCCGTAGGCGGTATTGCTGGAAGCCAGCGGGGAATACAGGTTTTCGCCATTGGCGACGACGTCGGGTTTGATCCGGCCGTCGTCGGTGGGGCCCCATGAGGAAAACGTGCTGATGTTGGCGGCGGCGACATTGCGGGAGCCGCTGGTGACGGCGTCGGATACGGAGCCCACGGTGATGACGTTTTTGGCGACCGCGTTGAAGCCGATGGTTTCAAACCCGCCACGGTAGCTGCCATCGCCGGCGGGGTGGGTGGCGGGATTGTAGGCGACGACGGAACTGCTGCCGGGGGCAAGGGCGACGGCTTGGCCGGAGGTCGGGTTGTCGGTCCGCTCGTTGCCCGCCGCGCGGAACATCAGGAAATAGGGGGCGTTGAACGCCAGTGAATCGCTATCCCGGGCGTAGGTATTGTAGCGGCCGAAGTCGTCCTCGATGGCACTGCTACTGGTGCCGTAGCCGTTCCATTCCCAGACCCGGGTTGGCGATCCGCTGTTGACGTAGTCCCAGCCCGAGACGTAGCTGTAACTGTGATTGGAGAGATAGATTTTCCCGGTTTGATCGGGTGCGGAAGCGGCGCGGCTGGTCATTTCCGAGGTGTCGCTGTTCCAATCGTAGGAATCGACGGTGGCGCCGTTGGCCATGCCACGTGCCGCGGCCACCACTCCGGTGGCGATCAAGGTGCCGCCGACGTGGGTGGAGTGGTCGGCGGCCAGCGCGCCATCCTTCACCGTGACCCGGATGCCGAATTCCTGATGGGTGGAGCGGGCGGAGCCGCCGTCCCACAGGCCGATGGTGAAACCGGAGCCGGACAGCGAAAAGGGTGCGCTCCGGAGGAGGTTGGCTCCGGTGGAAATGGCGGCGTTGGCGTTGGCGGTGGTCAGGTAGAGCGGCAGGCCCCGGAGGTCGAAGTCGGCGATTTCCTGGATCCGTCCCCCCGGGAGAGTCAGACGCAGTGGCAGTCCGAGTTGGGTTGCCCGGGCCCGGGCGTTCTGGCGGCGGTCGTGTTCGATGGCGGCCATTTGCCTCACCACCCGGTCCCGCTCCGCGGGTTGGGACAGGTGGGTTTGCGGATCCGCCAGCAGATCCGCCAGGTTCTGCTGCGCAAACCCGGAGGAAATCGGCAAAGCCCATGTCGATAGGACAAGGGCGGCGGTGTGGGATGGCCTCATCGGCGGGAAAATAGCTGGGAATTCCTGAAAGTAAACCGGCTATTGACAATTTACCGAGAATAGCGTGGCTAGGGAGGCTTGGTTGGAGGTTGTCTGAGATTGACCTTGGAGGCGCTGGTCCTTGATTCGGGCTTTCCAATGCCGGTCCCGCATGCTAGCAACGCCGCGTGATCGGCATGATTGGCATTGCGGTGTTTGTAGGAGTGGCGTGGGCCCTGTCGGACGCCAGGGCGGAGATCCGTTGGCGGACCGTGGTCCCGGCGTTTGCCATCCAGATCGGGATCGGGGCACTGGTGTTTGGCGTGCCGCAGGGCCGGGCCGGGCTGGCGTGGTTGAGCGCGCGGGTGACCGACGCGATCGGCGCGGGCAAGGCGGGAGTGGATTTCCTGTTTGGTTCGCTGACGACGGACGGCGGCCCGGCCGGCTTCGTGTTCGCGCTGCGGGTGCTGCCGATGATCGTGTTTTTCTCCTCGCTGATCGCGGTCCTGTATTATCTGGGGATCATGCAATGGGTGATTCGGTTGCTAGGTGGGGGCCTGCGGAAACTGCTGGGGACCAGCCGGGCCGAGTCGCTTTCCGCGGCGGCCAACATCTTCGTGGGCCAGACCGAGGCCCCGCTGGTGGTGCGCCCCTACATCCCCGGGATGACCTCGTCCGAGTTGTTTGCGGTGATGGTGGGGGGACTGGCCAGTGTGGCGGGCTCGGTGCTGGCGGGCTATGCGGCGATGGGAGTGGAGATGAAATATCTGCTGGCGGCCTCGTTCATGGCGGCTCCCGGCAGCCTGTTGTTTGCGAAACTGATGAAACCCGAAGTCGGCCAGCCACGGGAGGAGGTGCGGCCTTTTGCCACCGGCGACGAGACCCCGGCCAATGTCCTCGATGCCGCAGCGCTCGGCGCGTCCACGGGGTTACGGCTCGCCCTCAACGTGGGTGCCATGCTGCTGGCATTCATCGGCCTGATCGCGCTGCTCAACCTGATGCTGGGCGGGATCGGCGGGTGGTTCCACCATCCCGGGTGGAGCCTGCAGGGGATTCTCGGCGGGTTGTTCGCACCGGTCGCCTGGCTGGCCGGGATCGGCCCGGGCGAAATGACGCAGGGCGGCAGCCTGATCGGCCAAAAACTGGTACTCAATGAGTTCGTCGCCTACGTGGAACTGGCCGGGATCCAGGACGGGATGACGGCCAAGACCCGCGCGATTTGTTCGGTGGCGCTGTGCGGGTTCGCCAATTTCTCGTCGATCGCCATTTTGTTAGGCGGCTTGGGCGGGATGGCGCCGGGGCGGCGTGCTGAAATCGCCCGGCTCGGCGTGCGGGCGGTGGTGGCGGGCACCCTGTCGAATCTGACCAGTGCGGCGATTGTCGGGTTGTTCGTGGGCTGAGGCGCGGGATTTTGCTTGTGCGGGGAGGCGCAATCCGGCAGGCTGCGGCTACGAAGAAGTTCCTGTCATCATCGCCCTCGGTAAATATCGCCCGGCTGACCTATTTGTTGGTCTGCGAGGCGGCCGGGGTGGCGATTGCCCTGAGCACGAAAGGCAGCGGTATTGAGGCACCGATCTGGGTGGGGTTGCTGGGTGGCGTGGGCGTGGCCGGCGTGTTCATTCTGGTGGAGTCCCTGATGAAAGGATTCACCCTGCGCGGGTTTTCCACTGCCACCTTTGGTCTCGGGGTGGGGCTGCTGTGTGCCTGGCTGTTGACCCGGGTGGATATTTCCGGATTGCTCAATCTGGCATTCAAAAGCTGGCTACTCAGCGATGAGAGCGCCGGCGAACTGCAGGCGGAAACGGTACTGGGGGCGTTGCGACTGGCATTCGACGTGACCTTGTTCGCGAGCCTCGGATTTCTCGGTGCGGTGCTTGCGCTGCGCAGCAACCGGGATGATTTCGCCTTCATCATCCCCTACGTTCGCTTCCGCCAGGATGCCACCAGCGGCCAACCCGTGGTGCTGGACGCGGAAGCAGTGATCGACGGCCGGGTGCTGGCAGTGTGCCGCGCGGGATTCCTCCACGGCCGGATGATCGTGCCCGCATTCGTGCTCAACGAACTGCAAACGATGGCGGCCGACTCCGGCCACATTTCCCGCCAGCGCGGCCAGCGCGGCTTGGAATACCTCCAAAAAATGCAGGATTCTCCGGATCTCCAGGTTTCCATCCATGATTCCCACGACGGGCCTACCACCGAGAGCGTGCAGCAGCGGTTGATGGAGACGGCCCGCCTGCTGGGAGCCAGACTGCTCACCGCCAATGAAAATCTCACCAGAATCGCCAAGCTCCAGGGGCTCGATGTGCTCAATATCTTCGAACTCGATGACGCGCTCCGGCCGACGGTAACGGTGGGCGACCGGCTGCGACTCGCCCTGGTGCGCGGCGGCAAGGAGGAACACCAGGGAGTGGGCTATCTGCCGGACGGCACCATGATCGTCGTCAACCACGGCGTGGCCGAGATCGGCCGCAGCGTGGAAGTCATCGTGCTCAGCACGCTCCAGACCAACGCCGGCACCATGGTCTTCGCCGATCTCTATCCAACCAAGTCCTGATAGATCGAGAGGGTGGCGGTGCACATCGCCTCCAGCGTGAACGGCGGGCCCACCGGGGCCGGCCGTTGTGGGGACCGCAGCGCGGCGCGGGTTTTCTCCAACAATTCCGCCCGATCCCCCGGTGTGACCCTGCCGGCCGGATAGAATGTTTCCAACAACTCCCCCACCCCGCCGCAGGCGAAGCCGACGACCGGGCGGCCGAGGGCGAGCGCCTCGATCACGGTGCGGCCGAACGATTCAGGTTGCTTGGACAGGGCGCAGACCGCATCGCACACGGTCATGATCTCCCGCAAGTCGGCGCGATTCCCCAGAAAAGTCACATCGCCGGCGATGCCCAGCGTTGCCGCAAGCCGGTGGAGTTCCTCCAGATAGGCGCGTTTCTTCGGGTGGGTATCGCCGGCCACCAGTCCATGCACCGGCATACCCCCGGCCTTGAGTGCGGCGAGCAGACCGAAAAATTCCTCATGTCCCTTCAACCGGGTGATGCGTCCGGGCAGCAGGAGCACGCGCTTGTCCAACAATTGCGGATGGGCCGCCTGCCATTCCCGGAGCCATTCCGGCGACGGTTGGCGGCTGGCGTGAAGTCCCGGGTTGATCCCCCGCGGGACCACCCGGATCCGCTCGGGCGGCACCTGCGGGTAGTTTTCAATAATATAGGTCTCAATGCTCCGACTGACGGCGACCACCCGCTCCCCCTTCGTCATCACGGCGGAATACCGGTTCACCGAGTAAAACCCGTGAACGGTGCTGACAAGCGCGGGCCGGGAGTGGGGATCCATCCGCCGCCAGGCCCACCAGGCCAGCCACCCGGGAACCCGCGAACGAAAATGCAGGATGTCCGGGCGTTCCTGTCGGAGGATCTTTCGCAGCGATCCAACCTGCAGCAGCGAAACCGGGCTCTTGCGATGCACCGGCAGCGTGATATGCCGTGCCCCGGCGGCTTCCAACTGCGGGACCATCCGGCCACCATTGGAGATGACCACGGCCTCGTGTCCACGGTCCACCAGAAACGCCGCCAACTCCACAGTGCCTCGTTCGACTCCGCCGGCATTCAGCTCCGGGAGGATCTGCACCACTTTCACGCGGCCTCCTCCCGGCGCGCGAGGGTAAGGGCCAGCCCGATCGAGCCGATGAATATCAGATAACAAGCCAGCAGCTCCAGATAACTTTTGCAGATCACCGGAATCTGCGGCGAGAACCCATCCCCAAGCGCGGCCTGCCAGAACGCCCGGCCTCCGATCACCCGGTCAAATACATAAATAATCAGCAAGGCGGCGGCAATCAGCCCGGCCCCGGCATGGCGGCCGAGCAGGCCGATGAATTCCACCACCACCTTGCGGTGGCGCAACCCGGTGATCAACGCCACCAGCAGGATCGCACCCACCACCCAGCTTTCCGGAAAGGGCGAACCCATGATCACCGATACGAAATCCTCCAACTCGCCCACCACCGCGGCGGCCAGACCCAGCGCCAGAATCCGGCACACCGGCCGGTTTCTCCCGGCATGGGCCGTGGCCCCGAAGAGGACCGCACAGGCCGCCGCCAGCAAGCCGGCCTGCAGCAACTCCACCGTGCCACGTTCCAGCGGAGTGGACGGGCGGTTGGGTAGCCAGGCCGGCAATAGGATGGTCACCGACCCGGCACAAATCAACAAACCCCGCACCACCGTGCGCAGCCATGAGGATTTCCGGACCAATCGCCCCGTATCGTTCGCTGTTTCGCTGTCCACCCCGCAGAGCGTAAGCACCCGCCACTCCGCACGCAAGCACTATGGCAACTCCCGTCTCCGACGGCCCCCCCTGGAACGGCCACGATGAACCGGGAAATCCGCCGGACTCCTCTCGGCAACCGCCGGATTAGTGGCAGCTCCCTCCCAGTGAACGAACCTATCGAAACTGGTGACCCGCACGCCAAAGGGGTCGGCAAACGCCGTCCACCGGCTCTGAACAACGGACTGGAAGCCTTTCCTCCGGCCCATTCCCTTCGCGTCTTCTTCCGCGACCTCGGCGTCTTTGCGTTTCGCTGCAAGCCAACCACCCACCAGCGATACGGACAGGAACCTCCCGCCTGCCCCGCGCCAAACAGAGCGACGCTTGCGGCCACTCCCCCTGCTTTGTTGTGCGAAGACTCCAAGCGGTGTCGCCTTTGTGTTTATAGCAGGTTCAAAGTTCCCAAAGTTTGGAGATCGGCACGGCGAGGAACGGTCCATTGCCGAGGGGTAGGATGCTGGTTCCCGAGTAAAATACGATGCCGCCCGCAAAGTCGTTTCCCGACTGTTCTGCGAGACGGCTGAGACCCTTGGTGTCAGCGGCAGCCACCGTTTGCGACGCCTTGACCTCCACCCCCCAGATTCGGGAACCGCGGCTGACCACGCAATCCACCTCCACCTGGTCCTTGTCCCGGTAATGCCAGAACCGGATTGCGGGATCAGTCCAACCGGCCTGAGCCACCAACTGCTGGACGACCATGGATTCAAGCAGCCTGCCGAATGATCCGCGCTTGCCGTTCCAGTCCTCCGCCTGCAAGTCCGTCAGCGTGGCCGCCAGTCCGGTGTCGGGCAGATGAAGCTTGGGTGCCTTCACCAGGCGTTTGGCGGTGGTCCGATGCCAGGCCGGAAGCACGCGAATCAGGAACAGCCGCTCCAGCACCTCCAGGTAGTGATCCACCGTAGCGCGTGCGAACCCGAGGTCCCTGCTGACGTTGCTCGTATTCAACAGCGACGCGCTCTGGCTTGCCAGCAATTCCAGCAGCCGTCTCAAGTCATGGATATCCCGGACTTTGGCGACGTCCCGCACATCGCGCTCCAGAACGGCCTGCAGATACTGGCGATGCCACACCCGAGCACGGGATGGCGTCCGTGTGCACGCCTCCGGAAAGCCTCCCTGCAGCAAGCGCCTCACCAGGTCACCGGTGGTGGAGGCTGCCGCCGGTTGGATGTCGGGTCCCAGGCCTCCGGTCAGGAACGTTTCGAGAAAACGCCCCCCCGTCCGTTCTTTCTCTGCCTCGGTGAGCGGCTGCAAGTGCACCACTTCCATCCTGCCTGCCAGGGAGTCGCTCAACTGCGGCAGCAACAGCAGATTGGCGGAACCTGTCAAAAGAAACCGCCCGGGACGACGGTCCCGATCCACCGCCACCTTGATCGCCCGCATCAGTTCCGGCACGCGCTGGACCTCATCCAAGGTCACCACTGGCGGCAGACCATCGACGAACCCTGCCGGGTCCGCTGCTGCGGTCACCCCGAAGGCCGACTCATCCAGATCGAAAAACGGCCGATTCGGTGCCAGTTCCCGCACCAGGGTACTCTTGCCCACCTGCCGGGGACCGAGCACCGCCACCACCGGCGTATCCGCCAATGCCTCCTCCACCGCCCTCCTCATGGGGCGTGGGAATCGTAAGTCCTTATCGGCCATTTGC
>JAIPKB010000098.1 GCA_021733795.1 Akkermansiaceae bacterium
GGCCGGTGTTCCGGAGACAGAGGACAGGGGACAGAGGACAGAGGACAGAGGACAGAGGACAGAGGACAGAGGACAGAGGACAGAGGACAGAGGACAGAGGACAGAGGACAGAGGACAGAGGACAGAGGACAGAGGACAGAGGACAGAGGTCAGAGGACAGAGGACAGAGGACAGAGGACAGAGGACGGAAGGCGGAACTTCCCCCGATTTTCCTCCGATTCTCCTTGGCGTCGGGGCCTGGAAGGCTATTTTCCGGGTTGAAGAGATCCGCCCATGAATCCAGCCGATCCACCGGCCCGGTCTGCTCTTCCTTTCAACGTTTCAGTTTTCAGCGTTTCAGCTTTTACCCCATCGCCCCTCATGCGCACGAACCCCGAAAAGCAATTTCCCAGCAGTTCTCCGTGCTTAGCTGAAGGCATGAAAATGATTTCACTCCTCCTTGCTCTCCTAAGCCTCCCGGCCATCGCTGCCGACAACATGAAGGCATTTCCTCCGGCTGAAGACGGCCAGACCCGCCATGTCATCCATCTTCCAAAGCTCCCGGATGAATCCCTCGCCAAGGTCCAACTCATCGTTGGCAAGAAGGCCATGGTTGACGACCGCCGCCACATCCTCCTCGGCAGGATCGAGGCCAGAGACATGGGAAACGTCGATGGCTGGGGCCCCACCCGCTACGTCGTCCCGAAGCTGGGGCCCCCTGTGCCAGTCGGCGACCCCCTCAGGCCCCAAGCGCTCTCCGGAGAGGTAGGTCCAAAGGAAGAGCGCTTCATCCCCCTCGGCGACCTCTTCCTCATCCGCTACAACAGCCGTCTCCCCGTCGTGGTCTACGTCCCCAAAGGAGCGGAGGTTCAATACCGGATCTGGAAAGCGGACGCCCCGGCCACAACCGAGCGGCACGAGATAGACTGCCCGCAAGGGCAGCCCGGAGGGACCGACCAAAGGGTCGGATCAAAACAATAACCCAAAAGGAGACCGTCGAAGAAGAAGCGAACGCCTGAAAGACTCTACTGAGACCCGGCGGGAACCGACCCAGGACAATCCGCCTGACCCCGGCAACCTGGACCGGCAAATCCTCCTGATAAATCTCCCGTGGATTCCTCTTGCGGAGGCTCGGCGAAGGTGCTAGATGTTGGCTCAGCCATGCAGGCGACCCCTTTCAGCTCCTGTCCGATGCCCCGGACGGTCCAAAAACCGTCCGATGATGAATATTCACCGGATTCGGACGCTGAAAACCGGCCAAATGTGGCCGCCCAGTCCCTTTCCCGGTCGAACGGTGAGGTCAGGAATGTCCATGCTTTGTCAGCACAGGATGGTGACAACGTATGGGCAAAACGGGTGGGTGTAGCTTATTACGGTTATCGTTGGTACGACCCGCTAACCGGTAGATGGCCATCGAGGGATCCCATGGAGGAGAACTGGGCCACTGGGGAATTCAACGAGTATGCCTATATCATTAGCGACGCGATAAACGGGACTGATTTTCTTGGGCTGGAGAGACAGGAGGTGAGGCACATTCCACGAGCAAATCGTGGCCCTGCACCGAATCAGGTGCCAACGCGAATTGATCGGATTCCATTCAAAAAACCTTGGCTGCCAACCCCAATGCTACCTACTGGTGGAGGACCAAACCAAACCGGAGATTCGGGCGGGACTGGGGGAATCCTCTATCCTACTCGCTCACCTTGGCTTCCCCGCTCAAGAACCGTGCCCCCGCCACCCCCGTCACCTGGGCCAGCTATCGGACGACCGCGAGGCTTCAATCCGTATCCTGGGCAAAATGGCAGGATTTCAAATGCCCAAGATGCGCTAGGGGCAGCAATTGTAGCCGCAGCCGAGAGTGCGCAAATAATGGCCGCTAAATCAAACGCTAAGACACAGTGCGAAATTCTTGCTCTGCAGGTACTGGTGAGGACGGATTCGAAGCTGATGCCACATCTGGTGCAGGGGATGTCTTCAATGAAGCATTGGGGAGATGCACCGGGATTGGTAATACCTACCACGCCGGGAGGTCCTCTGCCTCTTTGACAAGATTTTCACACACTTCGGAATGACCAGAGAATCTACAATGAAGGGCGGGAGAAGAAGTTCTCTCACAGCCCAGCGGAGCGAGACAGACACGCCGACAGGCGTGCCCGTAGGGTGACGGCGGGGGCCGTCATCAACTGCCGTGCGGCGGCAGCCCCCGCGCCAGCGCGCATTCCAGGCTCGCTTGACCGCTCGCATTCCCCCCGCGCAAGCCCCCGCCCGGCCGGGAGGCGGCAAGCCCGGCCTCCCGAAAGAATCCCGCCTCCACCTCCCGGGAATGCGCATCGGGAACGTTGTTCGTGTCGTCCACATCGCACGCCTGAGTTATTAGTGATAGATGTCTTGCACTCAACGGAATGATCACTGATGAAGTTGCTAAACAGCATACTAGCGTTCTCTGTTGCTGCCGTTCTTTCGGCAATGACGTTGACTATTGCATGGCTCGGCTCATGCGGAGCGGTATACGGTATGGACGGCAGAGAGTGGAGTTTCTCGTTTGTCGAAACCCTGAAGAATAACGCTTTCTCCATTATTGTAATTCTCTTTACAATCGCAGCAGACTTGACCTTAATTGGAATTGGGATAAGGGCTTGGCGTAGAGGTAAATGACTGAGGTGTTGAGGGCCGAATTGTTATGTGTTAAAGGCCGAATTGTTGTCGTATCACGAGAAGGGGACGCACGAGAAGGGGATGGGAGTAATATTCTTTGACTGTGACAAGCGCTCAGAATCTTCCTGAAACAGTGCCTCCGGCCCGCTCCTCCCAGACCGCCCGCCGCCCGCACTCGTCGGCTCCGCCCCTGGTTCCGCGCCCCCGGCACGCTGTCATCTCTGGGGTCTGTCATCTCTGGGGTCCCCGCAATGAAACATTTGTATCTGTTAGATCGCCTCCAGATCGCAGGTTCACCCCCCTACATCTCGGCAACCGGGGGAGGGCCTCCGCGCGCGTCTCCGCCTTCCGGGCATTGTCACAAGTTGCCGTTCTCAACAAGACGCAGCCAAGGGCGTTCCACGGCCCTAACGGCGGCGGCGAAACCACTGTTCAACGCCATTCATCTTTCCTCAAGCCCGCGCAGGAGTTTCTCCAATGCCGCCGGATCAGTGACAGGAAGTTGGCAGACGAAATTCTCACAGACAAATGCGGTGGCCTTGCCGTCGGTGGGGGTAATCGATTGATAGAACGCCGCATGTTTGCCGAGAAACTGCTGTCCGGCACCACCGTCGGCGAGCAGCACGAGATGATCCGGCCCGGCGTGGGCGCGGACGGTTTTCAACAAGGCGAGGGTGTCCGGCGCATCCGCCTTCCCCGCGATCACGATCTGTGCGGGTTTGGCGCGCACCGCGTCCAGCGCGATCAGCAGTTGCGGGGCAGCGGTGGGTGATTGTTCGATTTGAGAAGCGAACGCCCGGAGTAGCTTCGCTGCATTCGCCCGGCGCTCCGGTTGATCAAGCATGGAACCGAGGCGGAGAAGATTCAGGGCGGAAACAGAGTTTTCCGATGGTTCCGCCCCATCGTAGGCCTCCTTCGAGCGCAGCAGGATGTTGGGATCCTCACCGGTGGAGGCGAAGTAACCACCGTGTTCGCTGTCCCAGAACAACTCATCCTGCTTGGTTTGCAGGGCATCCGCCCACTCCAACCATTCAATGTTGAAATCCGCCTGATAGAGTGCGGTGAGCCCATCGATGAGAAAGGCATAGTCGGCGGCGAAGCCATCAATCGCCGCCGGCCCGGCCCGGTAGCTGCGGAGCAGGACCCCACGCTTGGCATCGTAGAGTTCATCCTTGATGAAGCGCGCCGCGCGAACCGCCGCCAACCGGTAGGCGGGGTCCTCAAGATCCTGATAGGCCCTGGCGTAGGCGGAAATCATCAGACCATTCCATGCCGTGAGGATCTTGTCATCGAGGTGGGGATGCGGGCGTTTCTCGCGGGCGGCCAAGAGAATCCCGCTGGATGATGCCAGATCGGCGGCGGCACGGGCGGGCGGGAGGTTGAATTTCGCCGCCGCCGCCGCGTCACTGTGGCGGCGGATCAGGGTGTTGGTGCCTTTGAGATCACCGTGAGGATCGCTGCCATCGGGAGCATTGCCGTTTGGCTCCACCCCGAAAACGTAGTTGAAAAGCGCGGCATTATCCCCGAGCAGCAAGTCGATTTCCTGCTTTTCCCAAATATAGAACGCACCCTCGGTTTTATGAGCCGCGTTGGAGGTTTTGAGACTATCGGCATCTTCGGCCGAGTAGAAACCGCCTTCGGGGCTGGTCATTCGCCGCGTAACGTAGGCGAGGGTCTCGCGAGCGGCCTCACGGTGGGAGACATCGCCGGTGAGGCGCGCCGCATCGAGATAGGCGGTGACCAGTTGGGCCTGGTCATAAAGCATCTTTTCGTAGTGTGGAATGTGCCAATAGCGGTCCACGGAATAGCGGTGAAATCCTCCGCCGAGGTGGTCGTAAATACCCCCATCCGCCATCTTCTCCAGCGTCCCGCCGCTCATCGCGAGCGCTTCTTTGCCAACATCGGTGGCGGGTCCTTCACGCTGGGCAATATGATGGAGAAAGTGGATCGTGACGGGTCGGGGGAATTTGGGTGCGGATCCGAAGCCACCATAGGCAGGGTCATAAGACGCCGCGATTTGGCGCAACGCAGAGTTGGAAATCCCCGCATCGGGCAATTCGTCGGCGGCCCCGCTGCCGCGGCTCGCCACCTGCCGGAGTCGTTCGGTGATGCTGCCGGCGGAGGAACGGATGCTTTCCTCATCCTTCTTCCAAGCAGCGGCAAGTTGTTCCAGCACGCTCTTGAAGCCGGGCCGGCCATCATCATCCCTGGGTGGAAAATAAGTACCGCCGGCAAAGGGTTTTAAATCGGGTGTAAGCCAGACGCTCATCGGCCAGCCACCGGAACCGGTGGTCGCCTGCACGAAGGTCATGTATACCTGATCCACATCCGGTCGCTCCTCGCGGTCCACCTTGATGTTGATGAAGCTCTCGTTCATCACCCCGGCGATCACCGGATCGGAAAACGACTCGCGGGCCATGACGTGACACCAGTGGCAGGTCGAGTAGCCGATCGAGAGAAAGATCGGTTTGTTTTCCTCGCGGGCTTTGGCGAATGCCTGCTCACCCCACGGATACCAATCGACCGGATTGACTGCGTGTTGCTGGAGGTAGGGTGATTTTTCGTTGGCGAGGTGGTTTGGCGTTCCACCGCGCGGCGTGCCGTCCGGTTGGCCGCAGGCGGGAAACGCTGTCAGCAGCGCGGACAAGGTGGCGAGACGAGGGTTTTTCATGGTGAAGCGGAGGAAGCGTTGGAGCCTGGTTGGGTGGGAGTCCGCAACCTCCGCCTATATTCCCGAAAGGATTGTTTGATGGAAAATCAAGGCCCTAAGTGGCTGTCTGAAAAATGGCTTGGCAGGGACCTTTTTCCGAAAGGTCCGCGAGAATGGGTAGCGAATGAAGGGCCGATCCGGCATTTTCATTCTCAGTTCATTCACCCGGACGCTTCGGAAAAGCGTCCCTGCCATTTTTCAGACTGCCTCTAAGGACGGAATCTCTTCGACATCGGCCGCAGACTGCCTTGATGCGGCAATCCAAGCGCTTTGCCGTCAGATGCTGAGTTCTGACCCTGCCGCGAGAGCCGTTAGGCATCTCCTAACGAACTACCCCGACGAATAGCGTTGCTGCGATCAGTCGTCCAGCGCCACCGGGGTTGCCGAGTATCCGGCAGAGACCAGGCGTTGACCGCCGGACAGTTGAGGTGATGCTTTGGGGGCCGGTTTGGGTGCCGGCTCGGCGGACCGCACCGGTGCGGCAGCGACCCGTTGGATGGGGTGGTCCATCGAAGCCGTGGCCATCGAGCGTTTGATGACCTTGGTGCCGAGAAAGAGCGAACTCAGGCAAACCAGATGGCAGATTGCCACCAACCCGGCGTTCCAACCTTGCTGGATCCATGGTTTCGGCAGCTTGAGGCGGAGCAGCAGCGCACCACCCACCACTGCCAGCCCGCAGAGAGCGGAAATCATGACGAGGTGGCTGGCGATCCCTGCGGCAAGGTGCGCCACCAAGAGTTGTCCGCATGTCGCGGTCATCCCGGTGGAGCCGACCCACAGGATCGCAAGCCACAGCGGTGAAAGGCTCGGTTTGGGGAAATTCAGCGGCCTCTCGCGGCGGGGGCGGTCGAGCATTTCCCGCACGGACCCCGCGATGGCTGGCTGAACTAGCGGTCCACCCAGGCATTGTTTCAGGCGCCTGCGCTCCAATGAAGCGATTTTGGCGACGCTGGTAGTGAGCTGCAATGCGAGCGACTCCATCCGGATCCGCGCATAGTGGGATACCGCCTGCTGGCGGTTTCCTCCGCTCTCGGCAAGCGCGGTGGCCCAGGCTGCCGGATCAAGCCGTGACTCGAGGATCTCCCGTCCCACGGTTTTCGCCACCTCGGATTGGGCATCGGCGTTGGTTTGTACTCTGGTGGCGGTCTCTTGGGTGAATGAATGGGTGTTCATATGCCAGGTGAGGTTCGGATTAATGGCGGCGGCGCTTCACCAGAATGATGATTCCCGTGATGAGGCAGAGCATTCTGCCGGGTTCGGGAACCGCCGCGACTGATGTGTCGGCACCAATTTGCACGGTTTGAGTGAGCACGGAACTCATGGTGGCCGTGAGAGCCCCACTCAGATCGGAGGAGGAACTGGTGGCGACAACTCCTTCGATGGTGCTGCCGATCACGTTGGTGGCGTAGAAGGCATCAATGGCGGCGGCTTGGTTTCCAAGGGCCAGCGAATTGATGATGTCCACCCCTGCCGCCAGCGCGCTTGCGCTGCTGGCTGCGGTGGCCACCGCCGAATTGTTCTGCGGCCTTCTGGCTTCCGCGACTTCGATCAGTTGGACCGCACTCTCGAATCCGTTGGATACTCCGCCGGTTTCCGTGCCAAACGACAACGTGGCGGCCGAAAGCGCCGCTCCAATGTCCGAAGTAGGCCCCCATACGGGCCGAGTCACACCCTGGAGTGCGTTAGCGAATTGCTGCGCTTGCGTGCTACTTCCGATCACCATCTAGGGGATTCCGACCTGTTGTGAGCCCGTTTCTCCGAAAATCATGAGCGAAACGGCGATTTTCTTATAGTATCCGGATTGAATGGAATCCAGAATCTCGGTGCTGCTGAAGGTGGCCGCGTAGGCCCCCATCAGGCTTGTGAAGTCAGTGTTATTGAGTGCCGCCGCGGTGACATCGACGAGCAGAACAAGTTCACTATCAACGGTTTCCGACTTGACCTGAGCAGGCCATCCTGCTGCGACGATGCCGATCGACATCGAGCAAGCAAGAGGTGCGCGGGACAGCAGACCTCTGTATGGGGTGGTGGTGATTTTCATGTGGGTGTGCAAACATGGGACAGGGGCATTAAAAATAAAGATTGACTAACTGTCAACATTTTTTATCTTTTTTTTCATGTTCGACCCAATATACGCCTCCAAGAGTCCGCTTTCATCTCGGATTGCCCTGCCGTCTGCGTTGCTGTTGGCCGGTTTTTTCGGTTTGGCCATCGTTTTGGTTCAGCCCCCCGTAGTTTCAAAAAAAACGGGGTTATCCCCTTCGGAAGGGGCTGCCTCCTCTGCGTTTGACCGGCCTGAAGGATCTGAATCCAATCCGCCGGCGGGTGTTACCGCGGCGGTAGAGGAGGATCTGGTTCAATTTTGTTCGCGTCACGTCACGGCGAAACGCAGCTTCGTCGTTTTCAGAAGGGGGACCTGCGTGATCATCAACGAGCCCTGCCAGAATCCGATGACGGAGGCCCGGGCGATCCTTGCAAAGTGCGACGACGCGAACGCGCGGTTTATCACCGAGCCCACCAGCGAGGGTGATTTGATCGTCACCTTCAAGGAGCCGGTGTTTCATCGTTTCGCCCCGGCTGAGATCACCGCAATGGAGCCGGTTTTGGTAAAAACGGCCTCAATCCTGCTCAGTCCGGCTGAAAGTGTCGCGGCGGGAGGAAACTGGCTGCCTCCGTCGACGGCACGTCTTGGTCTCTTGGCGCGCAGGAGGATGCTTGAGGATGCCGCGCAGGCCGAGCCCATCCGGATTGTGCGTGCCCGGGAACGGGTGACGGTTTCCCGCTGAAAGGCGAAGGGCTCAACCTTGCGGTGGATGCCACCAAGACCCAAAAGCGCCGGTTCATCGCTAGGCCACCGGTATTGTCGGTGTGGCTCAAGGACTGCCCGGTGGCGAGCATGCAACTTGCTCGACTCACTGGCTCTTTTGAGGTCGAGCGCTGTGTTCTGACCCTCAGCAGCCCTGCCGATTCCAATCTTTTCCGAAACTTATACTTCCCTCCGGCTGGTAATGGCCTATGCTGGGGGCAAATGAGACCCCCACCGCCACACAACACCCCGTCTTCCGGCCCTTTCCGCGATGTTCCACCTGGCTGGCGGTTTCAGCTCCGCTTTGCCAAGCTGCTGCTCATTCCGCTGGTGCTGTTCGTGGCGGCGGGCGCGTTTTCCGCTTACTACACGGTGAGGCCGGAATCGGTCGCGGTGATCCAGCGCTTTGGGCGCTATCAGGGCACCTACGACCCCGGGCTGCATTTCAAGTTGCCGTGGGGAATTGACCGGATGACGATCGTGCCGGTGAAGCGCCAGTTGAAACTGGAGTTCGGATTCGGCACGAAGGGGGCCACCAATGACCATCAGGGCAGCATGGAACCCGAACTGGAACGGGACATGGTTTCCGGTGACCTCAATGCCGCAGAGGTCGAGTGGGTGGTCCAATATGGCATCTCGGTGCCGCGCGAGTTTCTCTTCAATGTCCGCAATCCCGAGGAGACCCTCCGCGATGTGTCGGAAGCGGTGATGTGCGAGGTGATCGGCGACCGCACCGTCGATGAAATCCTCACCTTCGGCCGCGCCGAAATCGAGGTGGACACCCTCAAGCGGATGAAGAACCTGATGGAATCCTATCACATGGGCATCCGGGTGGAGCAGATCCAACTCATCAACGTCCACCCGCCGCGGCCTGTCCAACAGTCGTTTGATGAAGTCAATCGGGCCAAGCAAGAGCGCGAGGAACTCATCAACCAAGCCAATGGGGCCTACAACCAGGTCATTCCCAAGGCCAAGGGGCTTGCCGCCCAGCGGATCAGCCGTGCCAAGGGCACCGCCATCCAGCGCGTCAACCAGGCCGAGGGCGACGTCGCCCGCTTCCGCGAGCTGCTGGCGCAGTATGAAAAAGCCCCGGCCATCACCCGGCAGCGGCTCTATCTGGAAACGATGGGCGAGCTCCTGCCCAAGATGGGCCCCAAGATCATCCTCGATGAGGATGCGAAACAATTCCTCCCACTCATGAACCTCAACTCCTCCGGCACTCCCGCCCGCTGAAGTTCCTTCCCTCATTCATCATGTCCACTCCCGCCAAACCTTTCATCATCCTCGCGACCCTGGCCGCCGTGTTCACCCTGTCCGGTTCGTTTTACACGGTCAGCGAAACTGAGCAGGCCATCATCACCCGTTTCGGCAAGCCCGTGGGCCAGCCGATCAACGCCATCACCGAACAGCCCGAGGCAGGGATTCATTTCAAAATGCCCTACGTCGATAACGTCAACCGCCTTGAAAAACGGGTCCTCGAATGGGACGGCCCCGCCACCGACATGCCGACGCGCGACAAGCTCTACATCACTGTGGATAACTTCGCCCGCTGGCGCATCGTCGATCCCATGGCGTTTCTGGTCAGCCTGCGCGACGAACGCTCCGCCATTTCCCGACTCAATGACATCATCGGCAGCGAAACCCGCTCGATCATCGCCAAACACGACCTGATCGAGGTGGTCCGCAGCGACAAAAATCGCGAACCGGTCCGCGACGAGGACCTCGCCGCCGACAACTCCACCTACGGCACCCTGCCCCCCATCCAATACGGCCGATCCCAACTCGACCGCGAGATTCTCGCGGCCGCCTCGCCACGAGTGGAACCGTGGGGAGTGGAGTTGCTGGACGTTCGTTTCAAACGCATCAACTATAAGGCCGGGGTCATCGACAAGATATACACCCGCATGACATCCGAGCGGATCCAGATCGCCGACCGCTTCCGTTCCGAAGGGGCGGGCGAGGCGGCCACGATCATCGGCCGTAAGGAGGGGGATCTATTGGAAATCGAATCCGGTGCCTACCGCAAGGAGCAGGAAATCATGGGCGAGGCCGATGCCACCGCCACCAAGATCTACGCCGAGGCCTACAACAGCAGTCCGCTGGCCGCCTCGTTCTATCAGTTCACCAAAACCCTGGAGATCTACCGCGAAAGTCTTGGTAAGGACACCACCACCATCTTCACCACCGAAAGCGACCTGTTCAGTTTGATGAAATCGATCGGTGAAGCGGTGCCCACGGGGGCGAGCCCACTCCAAGTGCCCGTGCCCGCCCCCGTGCCCGCCCCCGTGCCCGCCCCCGTGCCCGCCCCCGCCCCCGTGCCGGCACCTCCGCCGCCTGTGGAAACGCCAGCCCCCGTGCCGGCACCTCCACCGCCTGTGGAAACTCCAGCCCCCTGACTGGTTCGGCTGGCTCAAATAAATCGGCTTACCCATGCTGATCGGAACTCATGCATTGCTGCCGGTAGCCGGGTGTCTGGTGGTGGATCAGGTGAGGTTGCGAAGCGGAAGCGAGCGATGGTTTGAATCCTCCAGTTTAATTGTGGTAGCGGTTTTTGGCGTATTGACGGACTTGTGTTCGCCGCATTTATCATTAGAGGATCGGTACGGGAGTTGGACGCACAATCTGGGATTCCTCGTTGGGGCGATGCTGGCATCGGCAGCGGCGGGAAGTTTCTTCGCGACGGGAAGACGGACGATCATGGCACTGGCCTGTTGGTTGGCGATCGTGTGGCATCTTGCCGCCGATGCCGTTTCCGGCGGCATCGTCTGGTTGTCGCCCTGGCGGGATGAGGTGCTCGGCGGGCCGTATATTCCGTATCGCTGGTGGTGGTGGTCGGATCTGGGATTCGTGGTGCTGACCCTGGTGTTGCTCCGCCTCACCCGGTGGCTGGAATCCCGGGGGGAGGGTACCTGACAAAATCGACTTGCAGGGGGGCGATTTCCAGCTTGGCATGCCAGCCCTGCAACTTTTTGTTTGGAAAACACGCTCACTTCTGGACATGAAGCGGCAACTGCACCAAAGTGCCGTCACCCCGAATGCGAATCTCCGACCGATATATCGGCAAACAGGTGCTTTTTGGCACATTGCTGGCTGTGATGGTGCTGAGCCTGGTGCTGGTACTGGGGAGTCTTTTCAAGGAGATTCGCCCGCTGCTGGTGGACAGGCAGGCACCCTTGCTGCTGCTGCTCAGTTTCGTGTTCAACGCCTGGCTGGTGTCGCTGATGTTTTCAGTCCCCTGGGGGTTTCTCTCCGCCGTGATGCTGGTCATCGGGCGGATGTCCGCGGCCCAGGAGATCACCGGTTTCCGGGTGGCTGGCGTGAGCCTGCCACGGCTGGTCGCCCCGGTTTTTGTGGTGGGGGCACTTTGTTCCGGCTTCTGCCTGTGGCTCAATGTGAACGTCGTGCCAAGGGCCAAAGCCCCGGTGCGGCAGCTCCTCTACGAACAAGCCCTGCGCGATCCACGCTCGCTGCTGAGCCCCGGACTGACCGATGATTTCAGCAATGTGAAGTTCTACATCGAAGACCAGGATGGCGACTCACTGCTCGGCTTGCATCTCTACCGGATGCGCCCGAACGCGCAACCCGACGAACCGCCGCAAGTCTACCTCCACGCCGGGCGATTCACCTTCATCGTCGACGAGGAACAAAAGCAGCTCCGCTTGAAACTCTACGACGCCAGTTTCCGGACCTACCGTCCGGACGGCAGCTTCGACATGTTCTCCGCCGACGAGGCCGAGCCCTATCTGATCCCGTTCAGCGCGATGTTCTACCGGAAGATCAAACCCTCCAGCATGACCAACGGGGAAATCAAAACCTATCTGGCCGAACATCCGGAGATGACCGCTTCGCAGCGAGTCCGGTTCAAGGGGGTGGTCCAACAGCGGTTTTCGTTCTCGATGGCCTGCCTGGCTTTCGCCTTCATTGCCGTGCCACTGGGGATGCAGTCCCGGCGCAGGGAGTCCTCCAGCGGACTGCTGCTCAGCCTGCTGCTGGCCGGCGCCTATTTCCTGTTCTCGATTTTGGCCGATGAGGCAGAAACCGGGACCCAGGCCGCCATCGCCTTGTGGGCTCCCAATGTGCTGTGCGTGCTGATCGGTCTCTGGCTGTTCAAACGAACCAAGTTCAAATAACCACGGAGCCCGCCATGAACCTGAAGAACCTCCTCACCAAGATGACCGGCAAGGCCAGGCGTCTGGCCGGGACCGAACAGGTGAGCCTGATTCCATGGGTGGACTCCGCACGCAACTACAGCGTCAACAAACTCGAGCGGGACGCCAAGGCGGCGGCCAACGTGACCATGCTGGCCCTGCCGCAGGCGATCGCCTACGCGACGATCGCCGGCCTCCCGATCATCTACGGCATCCTCTCTGCCGGAGTGGCAGCCGTGGTGGCGCCGTTTTTCGCAAACTCGCGCCATACCATCATGGGGCCCTCCAACGCCACCGCGTTCATGCTTTTCAGCTACTTCTCGGTGACCCCCGCCCTGGCACCCCGGGCGGAAGAACTCGCGGCGTTGCTTGGAGTCATGATCGGCCTGTTCGCGGTGGTGGGCGCGCTGCTCAGGTTGGTCGACCTGTTGCAATATGTCTCACGCAGCGTACTGGTCGGCTACATCGCCGGCGCGGCGGTCCTCATCATCGCCGCCCAAACCGGCCCGATGCTGGGCCTGGGCCCCTATCTGGACAGCCAGACATCGGTTAGTTTCATCGGCCTGGTCAGCGGCCTCGCGAAGGCGCTCCCGCACACCGACTGGGTGCCGCTGGTAATTGGACTTTCGACCATTTTGCTATATGGTGTGTTGAGAAAATGGCGTCCGGCATGGCCGGCGTTCGCCCTCACCCTGTTGCTTTCCTCGGCGATATTCGGCTCGCTGATCCACTCCGGAGTCCCGGCCTTCCGCCATGTCGCCACCTTCAGCACCTTCGGGATGGACGAGTTGATCCCGAAACTCCCCAACCTCTGGCACGTGGGGTTTTTCGATGATGTTTCCTCCCTGCTCGGCGTCGCCTTCGCCATCACCTTTCTCGCCTGTCTCGAAAACAGCCTGATGTCCAAAACCCTCGCCTCACGCACCGGCGACCGCCCGGACGCCAATCAAGACATGTTCAGCGTGGGCATGGCCAACCTGGCCTCCGCCATCGCCGGCGGCATGCCCGCCTCCGGCTCGCTCAACCGCTCGATGCTCAACTATGACTCAGGTGCCGTCACCCGGTTCTCGTCACTGTTCGCCGGCCTTTACACCCTCGGTTTCGCCGTGCTGATCGCGCTGGCTGCTGGCTGGGGCCTCAAATTGATCGACTACGTGCCCAAGGCGGCGCTGGCCGGCATGGTGATCGTGGTCTCCCTCTCGCTGTTCAACCTGCGTCACATCAAAATCTGCCTGCGTTCCACCGGTGACGACGCCACGGTCCTGACCCTCACCTTCATCGCCACGATTCTGGCTCCGCTGCATGTGGCGATTTTCATTGGAGTGGCCATCTCCATCAGCCTGTTCCTGCGTAAGGCGAGCTGTCCGTTTCTCACCGAGTATGAGTTCAACGAGGTCGGGGAACTGCGGGAAATGGGCAAAGCGGGGGAACGCCCGATCCCCGCCATCTCGATCGTTCACGTGGAGGGGGATTTGTTCTTTGGGGCGGCCGAGCTGTTCCGCACCCAGATCCAACGCACCATCTCCGACCCGCAGCTCAAGGTCATCATCCTCCGCCTGAAGAACGCCCGGCACCTCGACGCCACCAGCGTGATGGCGCTGGAGGACCTCATTCATTTCATGCGGGAAAAACAGCTCCACCTGCTCGTTTCCGGGGCCACCGAGGAAGTCTACCGGGTACTCAAGGACTCCGGCATCCTCGCCACCATCCAGGACGGCTGCAACCTTGAACTGGGCGAAAGCAATGTGTTCCTCAACTCCCCCAGCAACCCGAACATCTCCACCCGCGATGCCCTGAAACGCGCCCAACAACTCCTCGGCACCGACAAGGCGGACATCCGCATCTTCTTCGATCCTAACAGACATAGGAAATAGCCGGTCAACCGCCTTTCCCGTCTCATCCACCTTGCCACACCCGGACGATTCCGCTACATCCAGCCCATGCCATTGCTTCTCGGCGTCAACATCGATCACATCGCCACCCTCCGGCAGGCGCGCTTCGCCCGTTCGCCGGACGCGCACAATGCGGAACCTTGCCCACTCGCCGCAGCCTTCGACGCCATGGCCGGCGGGGCGGATTCCCTCACCCTGCATGTCCGCGGTGATCGCCGCCACATGCAGGACGCCGACGCCTTCCGCATCCGCGCCGAGGTTCCGCTCCCGCTCAACTTCGAGATGGGCGTCACCCCGGAAATGCTCGGGATCGCCCTCCGCCTGAAACCGGACTTCGCCTGCCTGGTGCCGGAGACCCGCGAGGAAATCAGCACCGAGGGCGGACTGGATGTCGTCGCGCATTTCGAATCCACCCGGGCCACCGTCACCACCTTGCAGGACGCCGGCATCCAGGTGAGCCTGTTCATCGACCCCGACCTCCAACAACTCGATGCCGCACT
Organism: Akkermansiaceae bacterium; assembly: GCA_021733795.1. GTDB lineage: Bacteria > Verrucomicrobiota > Verrucomicrobiia > Verrucomicrobiales > Akkermansiaceae > Luteolibacter. Next base: position 14,691 of record JAIPKB010000098.1, read on the forward strand.
GCGCACCGGAGCCGGGATGGTGGAGCTCCACACCGGTTGTTTCGCCAATGCCCTCCCTCCCGAACGCACCGCCGAGACCACCCGCCTGACGACCGCCGCCCGCCACGGCCACCAGGCGGGCCTCCGAATCAACGCCGGCCACGGACTCAATTACTCCAATCTAACCGAACTCCTCACCGTCCCCCACCTCGCCGAACTCAACATCGGCCACAGCATCATCGCCATGGCCCTGAGTTGCGGACTCACCGAGGCCGTCCGCCGCATGAAATCGCTCATGGCCCCCTACCCCGCCGCCTCATGAAGATCCACGGCATCGGCATCGACGTGGTGGAGGTGGAGCGCATCGCCGCCACCATGGAGAAACCCGGCGAGGCCTTTCTAACCCGGGTATTCACCCCGGCCGAGCGTGACTACTGCCGGTCCCACGCCCGCCCGGCGATCCATTTCGCCGCCCGTTTCGCCGCCAAGGAGGCGGTATCCAAAGCCTTCGGCACCGGCATTGGGCAACACGCCGGATTGTTGGAGATTGAAATCCTCAACACCCCCGCCGGCGCGCCGGTGGTCCATCTCCACGGAGCCGCCGCCGCGTTTGCCGCCGCCCAAGGCATTTCCCAAGTCCTGATCAGCCTCACCCACACCCAACAATACGCCGCCGCCAACGCCATTGCAGTGGGCGGAGCCGTCCAATACCATTCATCTAGCCTGAATTCGGATCACTCAAGGTAGATCGGAGGCCAGAAACCACTGACACACTGAAGACCACTGATAGCACTTTAATATATTGAAAATTCAGTGTTTTCAGTGGGTATCAGCGTATTAGTGGAAGTCTTTCTGCAAGTTGCCCTGACACCCCGGGGTTTTGCTAAGTTGACAGCATTGGGCGTCTTCTCATGGAGGGTGGGCGTCTTCGCCCTCCTCAAGGCCGGAGGGCGTCTCGCCCTCCGAACCCCTCACTGCCACAGCCCAAGTCGCGTTGTGGCTGTCGCGTTGTGGCTGTCGCGTTGTGGCTGTCGCGTTGTGGCTGTCGCGTTGTGGCTGTCGCGTCTCGCGGCAGGCCGTAACCGGGGGCGTCCTCGCCCCCGGTTCATTTGCTTCCTCAGGCACTCGCGTTGTGACCAACGCGGCTACTGAAGAGACGCTCCCATCCTTCCCATCCTGCCACCAACACCGGTGCAAAACGCCACTTCCAATCGAGAACCCTGTCGGACTTCGCAAATTCCGCGCGTTTTTTGCTCGCCTTCCCGCCGGACCTTGCTAGGTACTCATCCATGAAAACCACCCTCCTCTGCCTCGTCCTCACCGCTCTCCCGTTGTTTGCCGATGACGACACCTTCCGCGAGCACTTCGCCGACCCCGCCACCCGCGAGGCAGCCCTGGCCGAACTGATCCCCGGCACCCGCGACGCGTTTTTCCACACCGCCCTAGCGCATCAACTCGCCGGCCGCGAGGGGGAATTCAAGACGGTCATGGCGGAGTGGAAACTCGCCGGCCAACGCAGCAACAACCCGCTGTCACTCGCCGGTTTCGGGATTTTGGAGAATCGCCAACTGCTGCTCGCCTACCAAAAGTCCCCGGAGTCATCCCTCGCCGACCTGATCCGGCGGCTCGACCTGCGCTTCGATGACGCCCGCCCAGATGCCGCGGCGGCCAACAACCTGCCCACCCGTCTCGACCCCGCCCTCATCAACGAGGCAGCATTCCAGTCCCTAACCGACAAGGAGAACACCGACCAACCCTACACCGCCTATCGGCGCGAGCGCCGCTACCGGGAACTGGCCAAGGTCCGTGAGTTCGATGACCCGAAAACCCGGTGGTTTCTCGCCCACCTCGACCGCGCCGACTTGCCGGGCGTGGTACCGCTCGTCAACCGCGGTCTCGCCCTCGACCCCCCGGTGCCCTTCGGCGAGTCGCCGCTGCATGACAAACTCACCTCGGACCAGCTCGCCGACCTGTTGAAACTCGTGCCGGACCTCGCCACCAGCAGCCGGTTTGTCAGCGACTACCTCGCCAAGCTCCGCCCCGGCGTGGAGACCGACTTTGCGCTCGATCCCGCCGCCCACCGCGAGCATCTGAAACGCTGCCGGGATTTCGTCATGCCACTGCCGCCAGCGCAGAACTCGACCAAAGCCCACGTGCTCTACCATCACCTCCGCCTCCAGGCACTTGCCGGCAACTATCCGAAAACCGACTTCCTCGCCTTCCTCGCCCTGCCCCGCGGCAAACACCCGTTGCTCAGAAGCCAGGCCCACCCCGCTGATGGCTCAGTCATGGATCCCGCGCTCAATTTGCGCGGTGCCACCGGCTGCGAGCGGATCGGCAGCGACGAGGCACTGATCCGCGACTACCTCCACCATTTTCTCGCCGACTCCGACACCGCCGCTGAGTTCGCGCCCTACGTGCCGAAGGAAATCCTCGCCCCGCTCCACGCGCGCGCCCGGCTGCTGGCAGGTGCCGATTCCACCCGCTGGGCCGGAGCACTCAGCCCTGCGGACTTCCGCGAACTGCAGCAGCGGACTGCCATCGGCTTCGCCGGCAACAAGCCGGAATTCTTGGGATCGGCCGCCAAGGTCGCGCTCGATCTGGATCTCAAGAACACTCCCGATCTGCTGGTCCGCATCTATGAAATCGACCTGCCCGCCCTGCTGGCACGCGGCGAGAAAGAGCCGGGCGTGGACCTCGACCTCGACGGCCTGGTGCCCCACCACCAGCGCCGCCTCGCGTTTCCGCAGGCCCCGATCATCCAACACCGCGAGCGCATCGCGCTGCCGGAACTCGCCGGTCCGGGCACCTGGGTAGTCGAGTTTGTCAGCGGCCGGGTTTCCGCCCGCGCGCTGATCCGCAAGGGCCGGCTCATCGCCTGGCCGGACCGCAGCGCCACCGGCCAGACCCTCCGCGTGGCCGATGAATCCGGCAATCCGGTGCCCGGTGCCACGCTGTTGCTCGGCAGCGAGCGGTTCACCACCACCGCCGCAGGTCTCATCACCATTCCCAATGCCGGCGGCCACCTGCGCTGCGCGGGGGTGATCACCGCCGCCAAGCTCGCCACGGCGGTCACGCTCGGCTCCCGCGAGGACAAACTCACCCTCGACGCCGTCTTCCACCTCGACCGCGAGCAGCTCATCGCCGACAAAAAGGCCACGCTCCAGCTCCGCGTGCGGCTCAGCAACCACGGCCACGACCTGCCGCTCGACCGCCTCAGCAACCCCAGCCTCATCCTGCGCGGCGAGTTGTCCGGCGGCATCACCACCGAGCGCGTGATCGCGGAAAACCTGCACCTCAAGCCCGCCCAGCAGATTCCCTTCCAGGTGCCGGCCGGCCTGCGCAAACTGAGCTTCGTGCTGCGCGCCACCGCCACCCCGGCCACCGGCGGCGATCCCGTCACCCTGACCGAGGAAACCCTCTATCAACTCAACGACGCGCTCGAGTCCGACACCGTGGCCACCGCCTTCATCGCGCCCACCACCGCCGGCCACCGGCTGGAACTCCGCGGCCGCAACGGCGAACCGCTGCCCTCCCGCGCCCTGATCCTCAATTGCAACCGCCACGATTACAGCGGCACCATCCGCACCGAAGTCCGCACCGACGCGCACGGCCATTTGGATCTCGGCCCGCTGGAAACCGTGGACGCGATCACCGTCACCGGCGCGGACATCGACGAAACCCTCTATCATCCTCGCCCGGATGATTTCCACGTTGAACCCGCCTTCCACCTCGCCCCCGGCGCCACGCTCCGCCTGCCGCTTGTCCACCCCATGCCCGCACCGGACCGCCTGCGGCTCTCGCTGTTGGAAACCGTCGGCGGCCGGCCCGCACGCGACCATTTCGACAAGCTTGCCATCGACCGCGGCCAGCTCGTGATCCGCAAACTGCCGCCGGGCGATTTCCAACTAGTGTTAGACAACGGTGACACCGTCAAGCTGCTGGTTTCCGCCGCCGCCGCCCGCGACGGTCTGCTCAGTTCACCGGTGCGGATCATGCCCCTGCACCAGCCCGCCCATCCGGTGATCGCCGAAGCCACGGCGGCCGATGGCAAGCTCACCATCCAACTCCGCGACTACGATGCCACCACCCGCGTTTCGCTCGTCGGCCGCCGCTACCGGCACAGCGGATGGCACGCCGGTCTCGGGCTCGATCCGTTGGTCGAGGCGGTGTCCGGCGAACTGCGCCCCGGTTACACCACCTGCGCCTACCTCACCGACCAACTGCTCAGCGACGAGCTGCGCTACATCCTCGACCGCCGCAACGCCGAAACCTTCCCCGGCTCGATGCTGCCCCGGCCCGGCCTGCTGCTCAACCGCTGGCAGGAGGAGGAAACCGCGCAAATCACCGTGACCGGCGCATCCGCCGACGATGGCGACGCGGCGGGTTCGGGGAGCGGTGCCCTCTTTGGCGCGGGCCGCCCCGGCAAACGCGATCAGCCCGCCGGGCTCCCCTACGCGCCGGTCTGCGATTTCCTCGACCAGACCGCCGTGGTCCACTTCGATCTAACACCCGCCGCCGACGGCACCCTGGCGCTGCCGCTGGATGCCTTCCGCAGTTGCCAGATGGTGGAAATCACCGCCGCCACGCCGTTTGCGGTCACCACCCGCACGCTGCCGCTGGCGCCAAGCGATCCTCCGCTGCGCGACCGCCGTCTCGCCCGGCCGCTCGACCCGAAGATCCACTATCAGGCCACCCGGCGCGCGGCCTATCTGGCCAAGGGCGCCAGCGCCACCATCGAGAACCTGCTGGATGCCGATTGGCGCGCTTTCACCACCCTTGGAGACGCCCACCAATTCCTTTACGGGGCCTGCGGTGAGACCAGACTTCAGGACTTCGCCTTCCTCGCCGATTGGCCGGATCTCAGCGAGAAACGCAGGCTCGAACTGCTTGCCTCCCACCCCTGCCACGAGTTCCATCTATTTCTCGCCCGCAAGGACAAGCCCTTCTTCGAAAAACATATTAAACCGCTGCTCGCGCAGAAACCGGAGCCGACGTTCATGGATGACTATCTGCTGGAACGCGACCTCAGCAGCTACCTGCGTCCCTACGCCTGGGGCCGCCTCAACGCCGCCGAACAGGCGCTGCTCGCCCAGGCCCTGCCCGCCCAGGCCCTGCCCGCCGCCCGCGAACGCATCGTCCGCGAACTCAATCTCCGCTGGGAACTCGAAGCCCCCACCCCCGAACAGGAAACCATCCTCTTCACCCAAACCCTCCGCGGTGCCAGCCTCGAAGGCATGGACTCGCTCGGGCTCGCCGTGGGCGGCTTCATTGACGGACCCTCCATTTCCTCAGGCATCGCCTACATCAACGAAAAACTCCGCCGTATCGTCATCCCAAGCGTGAACTTCGATGACATCACCGTCGAGGAGGCCGTCGATTTCCTCCGCGCGCGGTCGAGGGAACTCGATACCCTTGAGATCGATCCAAGCAGAAAGGGTATCAACTTCCTCATCAAGGGAACATCACTCCCGGGGACTGAAGCAGCAAGCATCGGAGACATCAAGATCAAATCCCTCCGCCTCAACAATCTACCAGTCGGGCAGGTGCTTAAGTACATCTGCGAGGCTGCCAGACTGCGCTACAAAAACGATGACTACGCCGTCACCGTGATCCCGATGAACGATGTAAGCTGCGAGACGTTCACCCGTTCCTTCCGTGTGCCGAAGGATTTCTACAAGATGCTGTCGGATCCGGGTGGGGACGACTCCGATCCCTTCGCCGAACGCCGTCCGGCCAATTCTGCGAAGGCTCCGATCATCGATCTATTGAAACGGAGTGGCATCACTTTTGGCGACGGTGCCTCAGCCACTTTGACCTCAGGCGGCCTGATCGTCAGCAACACAGCCAGTGAAATGGACAAGATCGAGGCACTCGTGAATATTATCGGTGACGCCGCTCGTGAGCGTGCCGACAGTCGGAATGGATCACTGGACATGGATATGGAAATCCTGCCCCCGATCGGCGACGAACCCGCCGCTGCGGACCCCTTCGGCTCCTTGTTACCGGACGCCACCGGCCGTGCAGTCTTACCGAGGTCGCCGGCCAATCCCGTATTCCGCGATCACACCCTTGTCTGGCGGGAGGCCAACTACTACCATTATAGTGGCAACACCGGTGCGAAGTTCATCAAGCTCAACCGTTTCTGGCTGGATCTCGCCGCCTGGGACGGCAAGGGGCCGTTCCTTTCGCCGCATTTCAACGCCTGCACGGGCAACGCCAACGAGGCGCTGATGTGCCTGGCCATGCTCGACCTGCCGTTTAAGGCCGGCCACCCGGAAGTGGTGGTGGACGGCAGCACCCTGCGGGTCAAGGCCCGCGAGCCGATGCTGCTGTTCTATCGCGACATCCGTCGGGCCGAACGGGTCGCCCCCGAGTCGCCGCTGTTGGTGCGCCAGACCTTCTGCCCACTCGGCGAACCGTTCCGCGCCGTCGCCGGGGAACAGGTGGAGAACCCGGTGACCGGCGACTTCCGCCCCGGCGTCCCCTACACTTCCTCCCTAACGATCACCAACCCCACCGGCATCGAGCGCCGGATCGAGGTGCTCGCCCAGATCCCCGCCGGGGCCATCCCGCTCGGCGGCAACCCGGCCACCCTATCGGAAACCCATCAGTTGAAACCCCATGGCGTGCTCAATCTGGAACTCACCTGCTATTTCCCCGCCCCGGGCGAGTTCGCGGTCTATCCGCTCCACGTCAGCCAACACGGCACCGTGCTCGCCCACACCGGCCCGCGCACCCTCCGCGTTTCCAACAAACCGGAACCCCGCGATGCCGCCGCATGGTCGGTGCTCGCCGCCGAAGGCACCGCCGCCGAGGTGCTCAAGCGCCTCGCCACCGAAAACCTCGGCACCATCGAGCTATCCGCCATCCGCTGGCGGCTCAAGGACCGCGGGTTTTTCCTCAAGGCGGCGGCAATCCTCCGTGATCGCCTGTATTTCTCCCCTGCCGTCGCCGCCTATGGTTTTCACCACCACGACCCCGCCACCATCCGCGAATATTTGGAAAACTCGGAAGCCGTCCGCCAGCTCGGGCCGTGGTTCGACAGCCCGCTCATCACCGTCCGCCCGCGGATCCACCACGATTGGCAAACGCTCGAGTTCGATCCGCTGGTCAACCCCCGCGCCCATCGTTTCACCGCCGCCTCCCGGCTCACCCACAAGGCCGCGCGCGACCACTACCACGCGTTCCTCGACCAACTCGCGTGGAAACCCGCCCTCGACGCCAGCGACCATCTGACCCTCGCCGCCTTCCTGTTCCTTCAGGACCGGGTGGAGGAGGCCCTCGCCCGCTTCGACCGGATCGACCCCGCCAAACTCCCTGGCCGCCTCCACTACGACTACCTCCACACCGTGGTCCTGTGTTACCGCGAAAAGCCCGCTGTGGCCCGCGCCATCGCCATCACCACCCTGCCCACGCTTCCGCCCGGACTCTGGTACGATCGCTTCCAGGCGGTGGTCGATCAGGTCGATGAACTCGCCGCCCTAACCGATCCAAAGGCCGTGGCACCGCCCGCCGCCCCGGTCGCGCCGCAGCTCGAGCTGGCCATGGCAGGCGGCGACCGCCTGCTGATCAAGCACCGCGGGCTCGATGCCGCGACGCTGGAGGTATTCAGCGTCGATCTGGAAGTCATGTTCTCCAAGGATCCGTTTCTAACCGGCGCCGCCGGAGGTGGCGGCCGTCCGGCCATCCGCGCCAACCAGACCTTGCAGGTGCCGCTGGCCAAGGACGGTGGAGAAACCACGGTGGAACTCCCGCCCGCGCTGCGCCAGGGGAATCTCCTCATCGCCGCCGAGTCCGGCACCACCAAGTTGCTCAAGGTGTTGGATTCAGCCGCCTTCGATCTCCGCCAGAGCCCGCAGGACCGCACCATCCAGGTGCT
>JAIPKB010000099.1 GCA_021733795.1 Akkermansiaceae bacterium
CGCCACCCACTCCTTCACTCCTTCACTCCTTCACTCCTTCACTCTTTCACTCTTTCACACTTTCACACTTTCACACTTTCACACTTTCACGTACTCACGCCGACAGCATGTCGGCCCCACATAGCCGACAGCATGTCGGCGCTCCGGAGCGCGTTCATGCTGAACGCTGAGTCAGGCGGACATGCTGTCCGCCGTTTTGGTTTCCGGCCCTCTGGGCTCGGGGAGGATGGGCATGGCGGTTGGAAACCGCCGCCACGGATCTACCCGGGTCAGGATACATTGCTCCGGTTCCTCATCTTCGGCTGGCACTTGGGGCACCAGCAGGTGGCTCGCTGGCCCGACACGGTGCGGGCGATGAGCGTGGCACAGCGGCGGCACGGTTGGCCGGCGCGGTCATAAACGAACAGGTGCTGTTTGAAATAGCCGGGGGATCCGTCGCTGCGGAGGAAGTCCCGCAAGGTCGTGCCGCCGGCGGCGATCGCATCGGTCAAGACGGCGCGGATGGCATCGGTGAGGGAGCGGAGCCGGGGCAAGGTGAGGCGGTCGGCCGGGGTCAACGGGTGGATGCCCGCCAGAAACAAGGCTTCGGCGGCATAGATGTTGCCCACGCCCACCACCACCTGGTTGTCCATGATGACGGATTTGATCGCCGCGGAACGGGTGGCGCAAGCGGCTTTCAAGAAGGCCGGAGTGAACGCCTCCTCTAACGGCTCCGGTCCCAGCTTGCAAAGCAGCGGGTGGTCGAGCGGCTCGGTATCTGTTAGATGAAGGACCAGGCCGAAGCGGCGGGGGTCGTGAAACCGGAGCTGCCCGCCGTTGCCCAGTGTGATGGCCACGTGATCGTGCTTTTTCCAATCATCGTTGGGTTGGGCAACCCGGAGGCTGCCGGACATGCCTAAGTGAATAAGGATGGTGGAGCCGTCGGCAATCGCCAGCAGCAGATATTTCGCCCGGCGGGTGACTCCCTTGATCCGGCGGCCCTCGGTCTCAGCCAGGCTTGGCGAAACCGGTTGGCGCAGGTCGTGGCGGCGGATGATCACCTCCCGAATGGTGGTCCGGGCAACGTGCGGCTCAATCCCGCGACGGGTGGTTTCGACTTCGGGGAGTTCGGGCATGGGGGAATGGGATCCAAATCTCAAATCTCAAATCTCAAATTTAGGATTTAGGATTATCAATTGGGTGGTGCGGCGGGAGGGAGGATGGAAAGGCGATGGCGTTCAGTCAATGGTCAATGAAGAAGTGTGACCGCGTCGCCGACCTCCGACACTTCATTAGCATCGACGCTCATAGAGCGACGCTACAAAGCTGACCTCTGACCTCTGTCCTCTGACCTCTGTCCTCTGTCCTCTGTCCTCTGTCCTCTGTCCTCTGTCCTCTGTCCTCCGCCCTCCGTCCTCCGACTTTCCGACTTGCCCGGGTAGGCTGAACCGGGCAGTCTTTGCCGCGTGACGAAGGGATTCATCTTGGGTGCGGGGTTGGGAACACGGTTGCGGCCGCTCACGGAGCGGCTGCCGAAGCCGTTGGTGCCGTTGTTTCACCGACCGCTGGCGGAATGGGCGATGCTGGCTTGTGCCCGGGCGGAAATCGAAAGTTTTGCCGTGAACACCCATCATTTGCCGGAGGCGTGGGACGATTTCGGTGCGGCTGCCGCAGATGGACTGCCGCTACCGGAGGGAGGCAACGGGTTGCCGGGCCGGACGAGGATGTGGCAGGGGCGGAATTTGGCTTTGTATCATGAGCCGGTGTTGTTGGAAACCGGCGGCGGCTTGAAGAACATCGAGGGCTGGCTGGGTGGCGAGCCGGTGCTCGTTCACAACGGTGATATATTTTCCACGATGCCGTTGGAGCACTTGATTGCGGCGCACGCGGCCTCCGGACTGCCGGTGACGCTGGCGCTGCGTTCCGAGGGGGAAGCCAAGCACATCGCGCTGGATGCATCCGGCAGCCGCTGCATCGATATCCGCCGCATGTTGGACCGGTCCGATGGGACTCACGTGTTCAGTGGAATCTATTGCGCGAGTCCTGAGTTGTTGGGAATGCTGCCGGCCGGGGAGAAAATCTCGGTGATCCCCGCATTTCTGGAACTCGCCAAAGCGGGCCGGCTGGGCACCGTGGTGCTGGACGACGGCCTGTGGCTGGATCTGGGTGATCGCACGGCCTACCTGCAAGCGCATCGCGAGCTGGCATTGGGACCGGCTGTCCACCCGCTCGCCGTGATCGAGGACGGTGCGCGGGTGGAAGGATCGGTCATCGGCCCCGGCGCAGTGGTGCGGGCGGGCGCGGTGGTTAGAGACAGCATCGTCTGGCCGGGTTGCGAGGTGGCGGCGGATGCGGTATTGGATGAATGCATCGTCTATTCCGGACAAACCGCCTGCGGGGTCCGGCGTGGAGAGGACCTTTGATTTTGCCCCGTGGCCCTGCCGACTCCCCGGGCCGCCATCTGATAACCTTTCGTCCGCTGACAGCCGCCGCCGCGGAGCGGACCATTCCGGCAGTCGCCCCAGCCCGGGCCAATCCGGCGGCACACGACGGCTGGAACCGGATCGGGGAATATTCTGGACAAAACCTCGCAAAAAACCACGCTTGGCGCATGGATCTTTCCGGCAGCATGCAAGGCGCGGGCGGAGTCGGCGGACTTCTCGCCATCGTCGATGCTGCCGAGGGCCCCCGCCACTACCCGACGTATGACGGGAACGGCAATGTGAGCGAATACGACAAATCCATAACAGATCCAACCTATCAATCACATCGATGAAGGCAAAAATACTGATTCCTAGAATTTTAGTTGGAGTTGCGCTTGTTGGTGTTGGGGCATTCTCAACAAAATTCATGACCTCCATGACGACGACACATGTCATGGTTGCTGGTGGTCTGGATAGTTATGATTATGATAGCCGACTTGGATTTGCTGTGTTGCTTGCCAAAGCCTATCCGAAATCCCAGCTTGTTTATTGGTACACAGACACCAAGGCTTCAGGTCCTTTTGGTGCGATCCTGGTCCGGCTTGAATTTGATGAAGAGAGCAAGACATATGGCCTTTTAGCCCCTATGAATTTGGCATACGGGGATGTCGAACTATTTATTGATGGACGAGTTGTTGATTCGAAGAGCGAACTGCGATTTTCTTACAAGTCGGGCGAGAATACTGTGGACCCTTCGGGGAGGGTATATGAGACTACGCCAAGAATGTGGAAGTTCAAGCTAGGCAATGCGCAAAGCTGTAGGATTGTTGTGACGGAATCCTTGCGACGGACTGAAGTGATTGTCGAAGACAGCACTGGTAATTCCGGGAGCATCGGAAAGTCTCTAGATCAGAACCGTCGTGATGATCTGTTGCGCGCCGTAGGAGGCAAGGTAAGGGGAGTTGTTACGGTCGATTCATCGAAGACTCGGACCATAGTTATCGAGAGAACACCGCCTTTGAATTGGACATCCAAATATGTCGAAAAGTGACTGTTCAAGGCCGGTCGTCTTTTTGGGCCTCCGCAGCGGGTGCGGGGGTAGGGCGTGGCGGCGTTGCCGCACCGAGACTGGCCTTGTGGTCTGAGGTGTGACTGTCCGGGAGCGAATGGAAATGCGCTTTTCCTCGGCAACACAAGCGCTTTCCATTCGCACGACGACAATAAGGTCGTCGCTCCCTATCTTCAACCTGCATCACGTCTAGGACCTTCCGACCTTCCGACCTTCCGACTTTCAGACTTCCCGACCTTCAGACCTTCGACTCTTCAAAAACCCGATCAGCGATCACGGGCTTCTTAGTGAAGAAGACCTTCCAGTCGATGCGCGCGGTTAGAAGCATCAGCAGTGCCAGGGTCAACACGCCAAGCACGGAGAGGGTGATACCGGTGAGGCCATCGATGAAAAACGAGGCGCTGAAAAGCACCAGATAGACGATTTGCGCGGGCAGCGCGATTTTGAACAGGACGTTGCCGCCGACCATCCAGAGGTATCCGCAGACCAGCAGAACCGAGGTCGCCGCCGCGATGCCGAAGCTGGTCATCAACGGCAGCAGGTCCACCAGATAGGCGAACAGCAGGTGAAAGGCAAAGAATCCAGCTGCGATGAAAAACACATGCATCGGATGCAGTGGAATGCCCTTGATACCACCGATCAGCAGGATGAGCGTGATAAAAAGCAGGAGCGAAACCGGGGCGAAGAATGAGATCCGCGAGGCGATGGGCCCGGCGTTGAGGCGCTTGGGCATGTCCATGCCGATCGCGGTGGCGGCCAGCATGTCCGGGTAGTCCCAGGCCAGGGTGTAGCTGCCATCGTCCAGCGTGCGCTCACTCGGCGATCCGGTGCCGACGGGAAAATTGATTTCCTCGAAGTTGGTAACCATTGCCAGATGAAAGCCGGAGATCCGGCGGTTGTCGGGAAACAAATAGCGCCAGGTGTCGGTGCCGCGGGTTTTGTATCCGGCGTGCAGTTCCACCGATCCGGAGGCAGGCAGCAGGATGGCGCGGGTGACGACTCCCGATTCCCCGGGGATCTCCCGTGCGGATGGTTTCTGGTCGCCGAGCGCGAACTCAAAGTCCTTGAGCCCGCCGGTGTTTTCCGGAAGTGGGAAGTTAATATAAAGTGTCTGGGGGATTTTGGTGGGGTTGGTAAACACATACTCGCTCCTAAACACCAGGTCATAGGTGCGATGCCAGAGCAGGCCGCGGCGTTTCGGCGAATAGTCCAGGTTGACATTGATTCGGGACGATGACGGCAGCACGCTGGCTTTGCCGCCCGGTGCGTTCGGGGTCTCGAACCATGCTTCGGGATGCTGTTGGTCCAACTGCGGTCCCCAAACTCCGGAAACCTCGCGGTTCATGTTGGTGGAGGACTGCATGGTCCGGTAGGATAGCGCGGCTCCAAGTACAAACCACGCGACGGTGGTGCAGACGATGATGCCGATGGCAGCGAGCAGGTGACTGATTTTCATAATTACAGGGGGGTTGGGTGGTTTAGCGTTTCAGATCGGTGCGTTGATAGAAGACATGGACTTCCGGGCGTTCATCGCGGCAGAGGTTCTTTTGGAGGTGAATCTGTGACGACGGTTTGCCGGTGGGCGTGGCGGAACGCGTCAGGTTTCCCTGGGTTTCCGCCTGGTAGCCGGCCGGAAGGTCGAGCATCCATTGCAGTGAGTGGATGAACAATTCCACCTTGGGCAGGGACAGCTTCATCGTGCCTTCCACCGGGTCGAGCGGAGTGATGCTGCCGGTGAAAGAACATTCGATCTTTGATTTCTCACCATCGGGCGGCAGTGTCAGCTTGAGTTTTCCCTCGCCGAGATCGATGGGTGATGCTGGCCGACCGTTCACTTCGCAGGATAACAGTTTCATGCCTTCTGGAGTATCGAAGACAAAGTCCAACAGCCCTTTATGTTGGATGGTCATCGCGCCGGATGCCAGCATGGCGCCGTCCGGTTCGATCTTGAGCGACCACAGGGCCTCGGTCGCCACCCCTTCCGCAGTGGCTGCAACAGGCATCGGTGTGACTTGCAGATCCGCGGTGGCGGGGCCTTCGAGGTATTGGCATAGGGATCCCTTGGCCACCGCCGCGAGCGCCGCTGGCAGTCCTTCCGGGGCGAGCGGGGCGGACAATCCGGGTGCGGAATAGGCCAGCAACGGCGAGGTGGCGACGATGAAGCGGGTGAGGGTGCCCTCGCCCCCCGGAGCCTGGAGGTGCCAGGTGCGGTCCAGCGGGCGCAGCGGAAGGTGATAGGATATCAGCAACTGCCGATCGAGAATGCCCCGGGTTTTCCAAGCGAGCGACAACCCGAGCGTGCGGTTCTCGCCCCGGGTTTTGACCTGTGAAACCAGGTCGTCTCCGGTAACCGCGATGTCCCGTGCATCGGCTGGCAGCGGCAGGGTGGCCGCCACGCCGGACCCGGATTCAGCGGTCGCATGCGCTAGGATCTGATAGTGAAGGCCGCCCTCCCGGGGCCTGACCAACGCCTGGTGCTGCCAGGTCCAACTGGAAGGGTCCGGCGGCCTCAGCGCCTCGCGGGTTTGATCCGGGTCGAGCAGGCGGAAGGCCAGCGATTGGGCACGATGGGGAAGCGGACGGATTGTCCCGCTGGTTAGGGTGACGTCGCCATCCGTAGTCTGGAGCACCAGCGATTGATCTGCCGGCAATTCGCCCGTTTCCAGAATGGCCGCCGGGCAGGGCGGCAGGGAAATCCGGAAGGCTCCGTCACTCACGATTGGCAGCAGTCGCAATTGCAGGGTCTGGATTCCCGCCCGGTCGGCGGCTAGATTCAACGCATCCTCATGGACCAGGATCGACGCATCCTGCGGGTCCTGTTTCTCCAGTGACACGTCGCCGCCCAACAGAGGAATGAGAGTCGGGTTGTCACTGAAGCTGGTCGCGCGAAAAGTGGCGTCGATCACCGGACGATCGTTCTCGATCGACAAGCGCAGCCGGGCGGAAAGCAGCGCCGGGGCGAGGGCGGGAGGTTTGGCAGCGGGCTCCACCTGTGACAGGAGTGCCTTGAGTTCGGCATAAGGCAGGCGGACCTCCGCATCGTCCAGTGATTGGCTGGTTAGAGTGGGGGCGATGGATAAAACCGAGATTCCCAGGAGAAGTGTGCGCGTGGTCATGCGGAGATCAACTCACTCTCAGGTGAAACGAGGATGAAGGATGTGTGAAAAAGCGGTGGTTTTTCGGCAGCGGGATGAGCGGTTGGTGGAGGATGGGCTTCCAGCCTGTCATGGAGAACGGGGTTTCAGCCTGTTTTTGGAATGAGTTGGCTTTGATATCGATCCAGCTTCACAAGATCTTGGGGGCGAGCCGCCCCCAAGACGGCCTGGCGCGAGCCGCGCCAGCCACGTGGTATGCCGCCATGTCCTGCTTTTATGTGATCCTAGCCTCCTCACCGCATCGCTCTTCCCGTCGGCGAGTCCGGGTTGGCGGCGATGCTGGAGGGCGGGCCTTCAGCAACCAGGGTGCCGCCATTGACACCGCCGCCGGGGCCCAACTCGATCACCCAGTCGGCGGCGGCGATGACGTCGAGGTGGTGTTCGATGACCAGCACGGTGTGGCCGGCGTCACGCAGGCGGATAAAGGCGGTCAGCAACCGGTCGACATCGCCGAAGTGGAGGCCGGTGGTGGGTTCATCGAATAGATATAAAGTGTGCGGGGCCTGGGGGCGGGAGAGTTCGACGGCGAGCTTGAGGCGCTGGGCCTCGCCGCCGGAGAGGGTGTTGGCGGCCTGGCCGAGCTGGAGGTAGCCGAGGCCGAGGTCCTCCAGGGTAGTTAGAATCCGGTGCAGCTTGGGGATGGCGCGGAAGAACTGGCAGGCATCGGCGACCGCCTGCCCGAGCACGGCGGCGATGGATTTCCCCTTGAAGGTCACCTCGAGCGTCTCGCGGTTGAAACGTTTCCCCTGGCATGAAGGACAGGCCACCCAGGCATCCGGCAGGAAGTGCATTTCGATCTTGAGCCGACCGTTGCCCTGGCAGCGCTCGCAGCGGCCGCCGGCGGCGTTGAAGCTGAACCGGCCCGGACCGTAGCCGCGTTGTTTGGACAAGGGCAACCGCGCGAACAGCGCGCGCACCAAATCAAAGGCACCGGTGAAGGTGGCCGGATTCGATCGCGGACTGCGGCCGATCGGCGATTGGTCGGCCACCACACATTTCCCTAACAACCCAAGCCCGTCGATGCGGTCGTGGGCCCCCGGGGTGTCGCCACTGCCGTGGAAATGGCGGGCGAGGGCGCGGCGCAGGATGGAGTCGGCCAGGGTGGATTTGCCGCTGCCGCTGGGGCCGCAGAGACAGACCAGGCGGCCCAGGGGGATGGCGACGTCGAGGTTCTGGAGGTTGTGTTCGCGGGCGCCGCGAATGACCAGCGAGCCGATGGCCAGCCCGGTGGCCGGGACGGGACGGGCGAGGAGGGTTTCGCCACGCAGCCAGGTGCCGGTGGGCGAAGCGAGTTCGGCAGGCGGGCCGGCACCCATCACGCTGCCGCCATCCAGGCCCGCGCCGGGGCCCAGGTCGATCACGTGGTCCGCCGCCTCAATGAGTTCCCGGTCGTGTTCGACGACGACCACCGTGTTTCCCAGATCGCGCAGCCGGACGAGCGCGCGGATGAGGCGGGCGGTATCCATGGCGTGGAGGCCGATGCTCGGTTCATCGAGCACATAGATCACGCCGGAAAGTCCGGCACCGAGTTGGGTTGCCAACCGGATGCGTTGGGCCTCGCCGCCGGAGAGGGTGCCGCTGGTGCGGTCGAGCGTGAGGTAGTCCAGACCGACTTCTGATAGAAACGACAACCGTTTGAGAATCTCGGCGGCGAGGCTTTGGCAGACGTCCGCCTTGGTGGGGTCCGGCGGGCAACCGGCCAGCCAGGCGCGGGCGTCGGCCACGGTGAGGCCGCAGAAATCCTGGATGCCGAGCCAACGTCCGCCGCCACCCTCGATCCGGACCGCCAGCCATTCCGGTTTGAGGCGTTGGCCGCGGCAGGCCCGGCACGGGCGGTGGGCCATGACCCGCGAGAGCTGACGGCGGGTCAGCTCGGATTTCGCCTCGCGGTATTTGCGCAGGGCTTCGACACAGAGGCCCTCGATCGGTTTGGTTTGCGGTTGGCGGTCGCGGCCCACACGCCAGCCGGTATCTAACATACCTCCGTCAAACAACAGGGTGCGGGCGGTGGCGGGCAGCATCGCCAGGGTGGCGTCCTCCGGGAGTCGGAACATCGCGAGCAGTGCCTTGGCCTCCCGCTGGAACTGGCCGGCACGCGGGGATTTTTGCGGCCACCAGCCGCGCAGGCCACCGGCGGGCAGCGGCTGGCCGGCATCGCCGGTGAGCAGGTCCGGGTCGCAATACATTTCCACCCCCAGGCCCTCGCAGGCGGTGCAGGCACCGAGATGCGAGTTGAAGGAAAAATGTTTGGGGGTCAGCTCACCCACCATGAAGCCGGTGTCAGGATTGCGGTAGGAGGTTTGAAACGAAACGTCGTGCGGATGGTCCGCATCCGGCTCCTCGATCGAGGCGCGGGCCTCGCTGCCGCACAGGCGCAGCGCGGTCTCCACCGAATCCGCGAGCCGGGATTCCGCGCCGGGCCTGACCACCAGCCGGTCCACCACGATCTCCACCGCCTGCGGAGCGTCCGGCCAACCGCGGGCGGCCTCTTCGATTTCCAGCACCTCGCCATCCACCCGCACGCGGATGAACCCCTGCCGCTGGAGATCACCTAACAAACGAACGGGCTCGGCCAGTTCCTCCGGCGGCAGCGGCGCGAGCAGCAGCACCTTGGTCCCCTCCGGCAGTGCGGTGAGGCTGTTGACGATGTCCGCCGCGGACATCCGCTGCAGGCGCTCGCCGGTCACCGGATCGTGCGGCGTGCCGGCGGCCGCCCACAGCACGCGCAGGTAGTCGTGGATTTCGGTGGCGGTGGCCACCGTCGAACGCGGGTTGAGGCCGCCGCCACGTTGTTCGATGGCGATAGCCGGGCTGAGTCCCTCGATCGAATCGACATCGGGCCGCTCCAATTGATCGAGAAACTGCCGGGCATAGACCGAGAGTGACTCGACGTAGCGCCGCTGGCCTTCGGCGTAGAGCGTGTGAAACGCCAGCGACGATTTGCCGGAGCCGCTGGGGCCGGTGATGACCACGAGTTTGCCGCGCGGGACATCGACATCGATGTTCCGCAAGTTGTGCTGGCGTGCTCCTCGTATCCGGATGGCGTCCACAGGGGGATGAAACCACCGGTAGGACGGATTGGAAACCACGAATTGAAGTTGCGGTGCCATGCGATGAGTCTTGGGGGGGGGCTGTGGCGTCTCGCCGCAATGGGGTCAACCCAAGCCAAAAATCGGGTTGTCAGGGCAACATGTGGTAAGATGACCGCTGATGACAACCAGGCCCGCCGCCTCATAACCCTCCCGAGTAACTTGAAAGTTTCCGGGGCGGAATTGTGGCGGCGGTTTTCAACCGCCATGCCCGAATTTGTCAAAAGAATCGATGGAACCGACAAGCAGCACAATCTCCGGAATGATGGGCTTGGCGGATGCAATCCGCCGCCACGGTTCGCTTGCGCAGGCACAAGTTGCTCAATTTTCCACACTCCAGCGCAGCGCGGATTCGGGTGCTAAAAAGGAAGATTGAACCGCGAATGGACGCGAATTTTCAATGAGTTACAGAAATCCGCAAGTTCACCCGGCGGATGAAT
Organism: Akkermansiaceae bacterium; assembly: GCA_021733795.1. GTDB lineage: Bacteria > Verrucomicrobiota > Verrucomicrobiia > Verrucomicrobiales > Akkermansiaceae > Luteolibacter. The sequence goes on from JAIPKB010000099.1 coordinate 10,156, forward strand.
GCGGTAATTGGCACAACTCTCTTATTTTCAAACATCTTATTAGTGTCAATTCGCGTCCATTCGCGGTTATCTAGGATAACTCAAATCCGTCCTGCCGTGGCAACGCTTAGCGGCCCGGCTCTCCCTCAGGGGCAGTCAGGGCGGGGCGAGGCCGGCCAGCCCTACCGGGCTCTCGACAAAGCGGTGCTGCGGGCGGAGGTGGAATGGGCGGCCCGGTATTTCCCGGACTTCAGGCTGCCTCTCAGGCGCGCTCCGGAAACAGGCCGATAATCGCCTCCTCGTTGGCGGCACAGCAACCGCGCTCGGTGATGAAACCGGTGACCAACCGCGCGGGGGTGACGTCGAATCCATAGTTCGCCGCAGGAGTGGCGGCGGGTGCCACCAACACCTCGACCACCCGCCCGTCCACCCAGCCGTCGGCGTGTTTCACCTCGTCCCCGCCGCGCTGCTCGATCGGAATCCCGCGGAGACCATCCCGCATTTCCCAGTCGAACGACGACGACGGCAGTGCCACATAAAACGGCACGCCGTTGTCCATCGCGGCGAGCGCCTTGAGGTAGGTGCCGATCTTATTGGCCACGTCACCGGTGCGGGTGGTGCGGTCGGTGCCGACGATCACCAGATCGACCATGCCGTGCTGCATGAGGTGACCACCGGTATTGTCGGCAATCAGGGTGTGGGGGACGCCATGGCCACCCAGTTCCCAGGCGGTGAGCTTGGCACCCTGGCTGCGGGGGCGGGTCTCATCCACCCAAACGTGAACGGCAATCCCGACGTCGTGGGCGGCATAAATCGGAGCGGTGGCGGAACCATAATCGACAAAAGCCAGCCAACCCGCATTGCAGTGGGTGAGGACGTTGACCGGGGCACCGCCCTTTTCCCGGCTGATTTGTTCGATGAGGGCCAGCCCGTGGCGACCGATCAGGCGGCACCAGGCAGCGTCCTCATCAGCGATCCCGCGGGCCGTTTGCCAAGCGATGGCAATGCGTGCCGCGGGTTCCGCCGCGCCGGCGATGGCGGCAAGCTGCCGGTTGACCGCCCACGCGAGATTCACCGCAGTCGGCCGGGTGGCGGTGAGCATCGAGGCGGCACCGGCCAACGCGGCAGGGTCGCCGCCAAATTCCCTCGCCGCCAGCGCCATCCCGTAGGCGGCGGTGGCACCGATCAACCCGGCCCCCCGCACCCGCATCCCGCGGATCGCCTCGGCGGCCTCCGCCACCGTAGTCAGGGTGGCGATTTCAAACCGGTGTGGCAGTTGGCATTGGTCGATAATATGGACGGCCCCGGAGCCGTTTTCGTTCTCCCAAATCGTCCGATAGTGTTGTCCGTGAACGAGCATGCGGGGAAATATCCCCCACCGGAGCCCGGATGGCAAGGACGATGAGCGGCCCTAGGATCCCTGCGGTTGCGATGGGGGTGCGATGGGGGTTGCCTTGGGCCTGCGCCTGTGGCAACATCCCGACATGCCGTCGCTGCAAGGAAAAACCCTGCTGGTCACCGGTGCCTCCAGCGGCATCGGTCGGGCCTTGTGCCAGCTCCTCGTCGAACGCGGAGCCGACGTTCTCGGCGTCACCCGCCGCCCCTCGGCACTCCCCGAGGAAATCTCGCCGATCAAGGCAGACCTGTCGCAACGGGAGGACATCTCGGCGGTTTTTCAGGGCCTGGGGCGGATTGACGCGCTGGTCAACTGCGCCGGAGTGGCCTATCTGTCCCGCATCATCGATGGCAATCCGGCGGATTGGGAGGAAATGTGGCGGGTCAACGTGATCGCCCTCGCATTGTGCTGCCAGCTCTCGCTGAAGCATTTCCCTGCTGGTGGCGGGCGCATCGTCAATGTTTCTTCGCTGAGCGGGCACCGGGTACCGCCCTCCGGCGGCTTCTACGCCCCCACCAAATTCGCCGTGCGGGCGGTGACCGACGCCCTGCGTTCCGAGCTGAAGGCTGCCGGACTGCCGATCCAGGTGGCCTGCGTGTCGCCGGGGTTTGTGGACACCCCGCTGCTGGACAATTATTTCCGCGGTCGGGAAGAGGCGCTCAGCCAAACCCGGGCGGCGATGCGGATGCTCGATCCAGAAGACGTGGCCTGGGCCATCCTGGGGATTCTAGAGGCCCCGGTGCACGTGGAAATCTCCGACATCCTGCTCCGCAGCGCCGAGCAGCTGATGTGAGACGTTTTCCTCCCCGCTGCATGGATCCGCTCCGCCGGTTGACCCGACTGTTGGCCGCCGCCGCCTGCCTGCTGGTGGTTTCCTGCATCGACGGGCGCGAGGAATACTGGCTGGAAAGCGACGGTAGCGGCCGGGCGGAAGTCCGCTACGAGGTGCCGGCGGGCTTTGCGGCAAGCATGGGGGGCATCGCCGGCGTCGAGGATGTCCTGGATCGGTTTGTGAGGGCAACGCCCACCTTGTCGGGGGTGACCCGGAGTGTCACCCGGCACGGCGACCGGCTCGCGGTGGAGTTCAAGGCAAACTTCAAGTCCGTGCAGGACTTGATCGCGGCGGTGAGCGGGGATTCGGCACTCAGGCCGGCGGGCGGGACTTCACCGTTGGAGCCGTTGATCGGCGATTTTGTGATTCGCCAGCAGGGTGCGCGGGTGGAGTTCCAACGCACGATTTATCCGGGCCGGGCGCTGCCGGGCTCCGCCCTGCTGCCCGCCTCGCAGTTGAAAAACCGGAGCTTGGTTTACCTGCTGCACCTGCCGGTGGTGCCGGGCGAGTCCAACGCCACCCGCACCGCCGACCAAGGCCGCACGTTGATCTGGGAACACTCACTCGAAGGCGGTGCGCTCCGGAGGTTTTCCCTCCACTTTCAGGCGGAACTGCCGCTCCCGTGGGGCTGGATCGCCGCCGGGGCGGCGGCCAGCGGGCTGGTGGTCGCGGTCATCCTCCACGCCATCGTCCGGCGGCGGCGGCGGTCAATACTGTCAGTTTAAGCCATGGTCAGCTTGCCTGGCCGCTTGCAGTAAGATGGTCACTTGATCTCCATGCTGCTCTTCGGCCAGATCCATTTCACCAGCACTCCGTCTTTGATCAAGGCCTTGGCCTCGATCGACTTGGTGCCGAAAATCGTCTCCGCGGTGTAGCGGATCAACCCGATCTGGTAGGTCTCGCCGTCGATCACCTCATCCTGCTCGGCCCGCCAACCCTGAACCTGGTTGAAGGTGAACTCCTTGATGTTGCCACCGCTGACATGCGCTTTCATCAGCCCCACCACATCCACCGCTGCGGTTGGCGCGGGCGGCGGACCAGGGGCTGGCTCATCCGGCATGATCGGAGGGGTCGGTGGCGTGACCACGTCACCGGGTTCCAACGAATCACCGGTGGGGGGCGGGTTCACTTGCGCCACCGGGGACACCGGCTCGGGAGTCGGAGCGGGTACCGGGACGGGTATCGGAGCCGGATCGATCACCGCCACCGCAGGGAGGGCCGCACTCGGAGGGTTGGCGGCAAGCTGCTCCATCAGGTCCGTGCCGGAGACTGGCACCCTGCCTTCAAACGGGCTGGTTCCCGGGCTGATGACGGCCCAGCCGTTCTCGACCCGGAGCAAACGCACCCGGTTACCGGGGTCGATTTTCATCTTCAAGCCGGACGCATCCGTCACTTCGGCAGTGGTTTTCAGGGTGACCTGGGCCGGCAGTTGCGCCGGGCTGAGCGTCGCCAGATCAATCCCCAGTGGCACCACGGGTGCGAGCCCAGACCCGGAAGCAGGTGTCGGCACACCATCCGCGGTAGCCGGAGGTGCGGGCTTCACGGATTCAACTGCCGATACGTGCCCGGTGAGCTGGTATCTCATCGAAGGCTCATACTGATAACCCAAGACAATGGCCACCACTATCCCCAGAATGGAAAAAAACGCTTTCATAAGTGCTGAAGCCACTACGCGCTGGATTTCCGGATTCTTTAAGGTTTTTCGATGATTTTCTGCAAAAAACTTGACGCCCCGGTCCGAATCGAGTTCTATCCGCCCCGCTGCAAGGCACCCGTAGCTCAATTGGATAGAGCGTCTGACTACGAATCAGAAGGTTGGGGATTCGAGTTCCTCCGGGTGTACCACCTTCTCACCCATTCATTTTCAATGGTTTATGGCGGAAAAAGACCCTCCGGTTGACACGCTTTCCCACGTCATGGAAGACGATGGTGACAAAATGGTGACAACTCAGAACCCGGACCTTCTGAGCGCTCAAAATACAACGCAGAGCCCGAAACCCGGCAAGCCCAAGCCCAAACCCAAGCCGGCGGCCCTCGTGAAGTTCGGTTCGGCCGCCGTGCCGGTCTATCGCACCTCCTCCGGCACCCGCGTCCGCTTCATGATCTCCTACCACCGCGACGGCAAACGCCGGCGCCAGATCTTCGGCTCGCTCGACGCCACCCAAAAAGAGGCCCAGCTCGTGGCGCAGCGAATCCAGGCGGGCATGCAGCACGTCACCGACATGAAGCCGCACGACCGCGACGCCTACGTGACCGCCAAGAAAATGCCTTGGAAGAACGTATCCCTCATATTGATCGCGTATCTTTGCGCGATCGCCGTCGCATCGGCGAACCCCGTCCGGATTGATCCCGTCGGTGATGCGGCTGTTTACGTTTTCGGGTTGATCGCAGCGATCTGCATCGCAGTTGAAGTCGCAATTCTGTGGATTCTCTGCCGTGCGTTCCACAATTTTGATGGAGACCGGGTAACGCTGGCTTTCTTGGCTATTCTGAATGTGCTGACGCTGTTGCTCGTTCTGACCCCAATCCTGAAAGTGACAAGGAGCACGCTCTTGGCGGAGGCAGCCGTTGTGGTCGCTGAGACATTTGGCATTCGTGCGATAATGGCAACAGCAGGAGTGACTATCGATTTGCGGAGAGCACTAATCTACTCGGTCGCAGTGAACGCAATATCGTATGTAGTCGGTCTCTTGTGCCAATAGAATAAGATTCAGCGAATCGGGTCCCCGGGAGTAGTTAGCTCCCGGGTCCCACACCACCCTGCGTACGGCTCCGTACAGGGCGGTTCCAATCAGCTTGGGGCCTTTGCCCCGTAGTGAAGAACGATCCAGACGGCTTTCATGTCCGGCACTCCTTGTTCCTCTAACCAACGATTGTTCGGCGCAAATCGCACAATCTCATTCTGACTCATACGCCAGTAGCCTTTACGGCTCCCCGTCGCCATGTGCACCTTGTCGGGATCCGCTCCCAATGCTAACAAGTGGCGGCGGCGCGTGCGTGGCTGCTTCCATTGCTTCCAGTAATACAACCTCACCCTCCGCCTGGCGGAACATCCGCGGGTGATGGACCGGCGGCGTGCGGGTGGCGTGGCCGGGGTTGAACTTCATCGTGCCACAGTGATAGAGCGGAGGATGGTGCGGGCGGTTGATCCGGTTGATGGTGCCGCCGGCCCTGGCGATCACACTGGGCGCGGCGATCTCGGTGAAGACCTCGCGGGTCTCGATGGCGGACGCCTCCCACCAGTCGATGGCGCGGGCGGAAACGCGGAAGAGCGCCCCGAGGCAATACCAGTCGCCCCACGGCGGCGTTGTGGCATCGGAAAACCATCCGATACCGGGGCGCTCGCTGCGGTGGGACAGGCGCGTCCACAGCCCGTCATGGGGCATGTGCTCCTTGTAAACACGGCAACGGCCGCCGACGTCCACCCCGGTCCAGAGTTGCGCCCAGTGCTCGATGTCGCTTTGCTGATAGGACTTCACCCGTGGCACGCCGCCGTCGTTGTCGAGTCTCAGGAGCTTGACGTAGCAGTCGCCCGGGGCACCCGATCCTTCCGGGTCATTGGGATAGTAGTGGAAGCCTTCGTTGTAGATTTGGGCGTCCCAGCCGCCCCGGTCGCTGGCGAGCCATTCGTTTTCCAGGCGATAGGATTTGCCGTCCTGGGTCTGGGTGATGCCGTTCTTGAGCCAGTTGCGGCCGCCCGCCAATCCGGGCACGGGGCCGGTCGGGGTGGCGATGTTGCCAATGTCATTGAGTTCGGCGGCGGAAGCGGGCTTGTCGCGCACCCAGCTTTCACGCCAGGTCACGCGGGGGCTGTAGTAGCTCGTCTGGCCTCGGTCGATCTTGCCGAGTGCCTCCCTGCCCCGATCGCTCTCCACCTTGTCGCGCAGCTTGTTGCCCTGATCGTCCTTGTCCTTGCCCGACTGGATGAGCTGGATCGCCTCGCGTTCTTTCTGCGGGACGTCCTGGTAGCGGAGGTGGGACAGCAGCGGTTCCTCGCTGAGCGACAGTCCCATGGTGTAAACCGCGTTGGCCTTTTCGTCTTCCTCCTCGCCTTTTTCCTCGGCCCCGGCGTATTGGCAGGTGATTTCGGCGAGGTCGCCCTCGGTGATGGTGGCGCTGGACTGGGAGACGGTGATGAACGACACCTCCGGGTGAGGGGTGCCGGGACGCGGCATCAGGGCGATGGCCGAGCTGCGGTGGCAGAGGTAAATCTGGGTCGCGGTCCACTTGCCCTCCTTGTCGATCTGGAGGGTGTATCCCGGCTGCGGGTAGAGCTTTCCCGGCTGGATGGCGATATGGTGGGGCATCTTGCCCCGGTGGCCCGAGTCAACCGAACGCCGCCTGACCAGTGCCGCCGAGTTTCTCGATCTTGCGGGTCATGTCGGTGAGCAGGCGGTTGGTTTCGCCGGTGAGCCGGTTGTTCTCCCGTTGCGCATCGAGCGTGCCGGTTGAATAGCCGCCGCCGCCCACCTTGCCGAGCGAGGTGACGATGGGGGCCAGCCGGGCGGCTGTGGCGGATGCGGCGGATTTGTTGGAGCCGTCGGCGGATTTCTCCGCAGTTTTGGTCGCCTGCTTCACTTCCTCCGGTTTCGGCATGGCGTCCCGAATGGACCCGATCACCTTGCCCACGCTCTCCTTGAGGCCGGAGGTGTCGATCAGTTCGCCGGTGCCGGATTCGCCAGCCTTTCGCGCCGCCTCGGCCACCCGTTCCCCGAGCACTGGGGCACCGCTGCCCACGATCTCACCGGCGGCGGCAGCCATCTCCTTGAAGTTGATCCCGAACAACTCGGCCCCCCGTTCCTTCCAGCCTTCGAGGATCGAGTCGAAGTTTCCATCAAAGTCGCCTGCCTCAAAGCCCAGCAGGTCGCTCATGCCGGAAATCTTGAGCAGGCCCTTCATCAGATTGGCGATCACCCATTCCATGCCCGCCTGGAGATAGATGATTGGAGTGTTGAAGGCGTTGAGTAGCGCGGCCCCGAACCCGGCGACCAAACCGAACAGGGTGGTGGCCAGGCTTCCCCACATCGCGCCGTCGGTGATGAGGTGCCAGAAGAACGACACGGCGAGCCGGAACCCGTTCACCAGCGAGTTGATGGCGATGGCAAACCCGAGTTTGAGCGACGAGGCAACAAGGTCCATCACCTGCCCGCTCTGGAAGGCGGCGATGACGAATTGAATGGCATCCTTGACCGCCGCACCGGCCGCCGCTGCCATCGGGGCAAGCTTGGCGGCAAGGGCGATGGCTTCCGCGATGAGCGGGCGGAGCGCGTCGTTGATCGGTTGGCCAAGGGTGAGGAACACCTCGTTGATCGTGTCCTTGAGGGTGGAGAACAGGCCGGAGGTGGTCTTGCTCTGCGCCTCCATCATGCCCGAGAACTTGCCGCCCTTCGAGGTCATGTTGATGAACGCCTGCTCGATCTGCGGAAATCCTACCTGCCCGGTTTCCACAAGCTTCTTCACTTGGGAATCCGACACACCGAACTGTTTCGCCAACTCGCCGATGATCGGAATCCCCCTGCCCGTGAGCTGGTTGATGTCCTCGGCGAACAAGCGCCCCTGGACCCGCGCCTTGCCGTAGAGTTCGGCGATTTCGTTGATCGGTGCCTGCACGCCCGCCGAAATGTCGCCGATGCGCCGCAGGGTTTCCGGCACGGTGTCGGCGGATTCACCGAAGGCGATCAACTTGCGGCCGGCGTCGGCGAGTTCCGGAAACTCGAATGGCGTCTCGGCCCCGAGTTCGCGGAGTTTGGCGAGCGTGGCCTCGGCTTTCGCGGCGTCACCGATCAGCGTGGCGAAGGCAACCTTGGTCTGCTCGAAATTGGCGGCTGCGGTGACCGATTTCATACCCACGCCCACAGCCGCCGCACCACCCGCCATCGCGGCACCGATGGACGCCTTGAACGCGGTCCCGGCGAGGCTGAACCCCTTCTGCAACGCCACCGCACCACCCTTACCGAGTCCGGCCAGTCCCGCGCCCGAGAGTTTCCCCATGCGGCGAGCGGACGCGCTGACAAGCTCAGTGGCTCCGGCCATGGCCCGCTTCAGCGAGGTGATGTCGGCTCCAAGGGTGACGGTGAGGGCGCGCATGCGCCGGGAGTGGAGTCAACCGAGATCAGAACACCCAAATCAGCGGCGGACTAGGCCGTCCGCTGCATTTTCTTGTCACAAGATTAGTCCTCATAAAACTGATTGAAAAAGATTTCATCGACTTGCCAAGTTCGAACTGGCTTCAAACCAAGCTCGATCTTTTCAAACAGTTCAACAAGAGATTCTGCATCAATCAATTCAATTGGCGGAACACCGTCTCGAACTGCCTCAGCCTTCGCACCTTTGGTAAAGGTGCCAGTAGTAATAATAATCCCCTTATCCGCTCGTCCTTGCATTGCACCACGAAAATCTCTGACATGATGGGCTTGAACAGAATTATTGGGTCCATATTTTTTTGATTGGAACAGGACTTTAAAACTCAACAGGTGATTCACTTCTAATAATCCTTCCCCATCTATTCCACCATCTCCTGTCTTGCCCAGAACTTTAACATTCTTGAAACCAGATTCACGCAGAAAGCGTTGACACAATTTTTCAAATCCCGATGGCGGCATATTTCTTAATAAACTGATCAATTTGGCCTGGTAATCCCCAGGCAAGTCAGGATCTGAATCCGTTGTTTCGTCTGTTTTCTCGTCTTCTTCAGCTACTGGTCCATCATCCTGACTCACTTCCGACTTTGTCTTTTTTCGATTCGCTTGTATCTCATCAAATATTTGCAATGCATGCTCATGGTTTTTTATTTCCAACTTTTCTCCGAACGGAGTTAACGACCAGATTCCACGAGCGGAATTATCAATAACGTTATAATCCACTAAATATTGTCGCGCCCAATGGACCTGGTTCTTGACTCTCGATCCGCCATTCTTATTTTGAACTGCAAGTTCTTCATCAGATATGTTCATTCTATTAATAACCATATCGACCACTTCACCGGCGGTTCCGGAACCATCGAGTGATTTCAATATTTCAACAATCGGTTTAAAGAATTGTATGAACTCGGGTCCTTTCCTCATATTCTTTTTCTTCGTTCCTTTCATTCAACTTGGTATAGTGTACGTTTGATGTGATGTCACCGCGTCATTGCGGGGAGATTGATTTGGATTTTTAGATGCGGTTGGGCGGTTGACATCCATGACTTGTTATGCATCTTTTACTGCTCTTGTAGGTCTCCCGATTCGGGGGCAAATTTATACCAATAAGCGTCGATGCCCTTCTTTGCATCATCTTCAGGATTGTGTCGATCCATGAAGTCGAGAAATCGATACACCGACCGCGCCTGCTCAGCAGTCAACAACTTATACCGATCCATGAAATGCGGTTCCACGTTGGCTAAATCCCAGACTACAGAGTCCGCGGTAACGGATTTGGTCGTTCGCCAGTTCTTAAGCGCCCAGATCATGAAAGCCGGCATGTAGAACCTCCAACCCTTTGAATCGAAAAACGTTAGGACTGACTGAAATGACTCAATTTTTTCTGGGGCCACTTCCTGCCAGTTATGTTCCGTGTCTTTGGCGCGGGCATCCATCCTCTCTTGTTCATTCAGGTAGCAGCCCTCAAGATTAGCCTCATGAATTGTTTTCCCGTCCTCAAGTTGGACTCGCTCAAACGCTTGCTCGATTTCGGCAGCAATGACCAGCAATTCCATCCGTTCTTCTTCTGTTTGCAGTGCTGGATAGACTGCACCGCCGTAGTTGCGGTCGCATTCCGGACAATACTCCCAGTCGTATACCCATACGCTTCTGCAATGACGACAATACTTACCTTTCTCCACAACCGATTAGTTCTTTCTGAAGCATAACGTTTTGTTCAACGACACGTCGGTTTAACAATTGTTAATCGAACCGTTCGTTGTTCTGGTAGATCAACGACCCGGATGGATACTTCTCCGGATCGACCGTTCATGGGAGGGTTTCCACCCCACCGCTTCGGGCCTTGCCAGAAAAAGGTTGTATCCGTGTTGCTCTCTACGGGGTCAATTTCGGCTTTCAGTGACTGAGGGGCAAGCATAATCTGCGGGTAGGTAGTTTTTTTCTCATGGCTCGGCCGACGCGCTCCACTGCACCCGCAACGCTTCCATCTGCTCCCGCAAGCTGATCGGCCCTTCTCCTGTCCCGCTCCAGTGCGCCCGGACGCCATTCCGCCGCAGCAGGCAATGCTGGTATTGGAACAACCGGGCCAGCGGCATGAACAGGATTCGATTCTCGGGCCAGCCGGTTTCGGCGGCGATGGCGAACACCTGGGCGGCTAGGAAGCCGGGCTCGTCGCAGGGCGGGGCTTTTTTCCGCCGATGCCGGCCACGGGATCCACCTGGGCCGCCTCCAGTTCCCGGCTCTGTTCTTCCAGTCGCTTGAACGCGGTCTGGAAATCGGCCGGCGTCAGTCCGCCGCAGAAGATGAGAGCTGCCTCGCGGAACGCCTGGTCGTTGAATGACGCCCGCACCACTTCCGGCCACGGGGCGCAGTGGGTATAGACGAACCCCATGATGGCGGAGGTGAACTCGGGCGGGCCATCCTTGGGCATTTTGCCCTTCATCAGCGGGTTGCCGATGCGCAGCAGGATATCGTAGCTGGCGAGTGAAAGCGGGCGCATGGCATGGCCCCCGACGATGGTTTCCACATCATGGAAGGCGGTAGAGAGGAGTCGCTGACGCTCCTCCAATGTTGGATTTTGGATGTTGGATTCTGGATGGTTCATCTTGTTCAGAGGTAACGGAGGAACAGGTCTTCGGTGGCGGGGCTGGCGTTGAGCGGAATGAAGGCGATCTTGCCCCGGCGCTTGATGCAGGCGAGCGGCACGTCCTGCTTCACCTTGTCCACCAGGCGTTCCCGGTTGAGCAGGGCGCACTTGATCGGAAGTGTTGACCAGCGTGACGGCGGGCTTGTCGCCGGTTTTCACGGTGGCGGTGCCCGGTGACTGCTTGTGCCTCGTCGCCCATTGAGCCGCTCCCCTGACCCGTCCGCCGATGGCCTTCGCGGCGTTGATCCAAGAACCCTTGGCAAAGCCGACCCGCTTCATGACCTTGGCGATGTAGGTGTCGAGTGCCTTCGGACTCGTCACCACCTGGAGTGGACGCTGACGGCGGCTGACATTGCCGTATCCCGTGCGGGCGTCCTTATGCCAATTCGGGTCAAGCCGCCCGACCGACAGCACGTTCCACTGCGAGTTTGACGACCTGAGTGCGGTTTGCGCCCGCTTGAACCGGCGGTTCTGGATGTTCGCCCAGAATCTATCCGCTGCGGCTGGATCGGACTTCCGGATCTCGGTGAACGCGTCCGACGGCAGGGCGAACACCCGGATGATGTCACCGGCCACCGCCATTTCGCCCCGTTGCTTTGCCTTCTGGGAGAACCCGAACGGCCGGGTGTTGCGGGCGAGTTCTACCGCCAGTCCACGGGCTTCCTGTTTCACCAGGGACTCCAGTGTGCGGCCGATCTTCTCCGGATAGCGCTTGAGCAGGCGGGCCACCGTGAAACTCCCCTTCATCTTCGCCGTGTAGCGGATGTAATCGTCACTCATCGGTGCTCGAAAGGGTTAGGGTGAGGAGCGGCGAGCGCGGATGATTGGAAACCTTGCTGATGCGGTAGGCCACTTCGTCCACCTCGATCCGCTCGCCAAACTTCGGCAGGGCATCGGGGAATGAAGCCTTGGCAACCCGCAGGCTCAGGTCCGGCGACTCCACCATGCCGCCGAGGTCGATCTGTTGTTCGCCGCGCACCCGGCTGGCCAGCACGAGCAGGTCGAGAGTCTTCCACTTGGCAGCCACCCCGTGTTCGGATAGAAGCTGCTGGAAGTCGGATAGGATGTCGGATTCGAGGGGCATGATCGTGTGATATTGTCAAAATGAAACACCCTCCCCGGAGATTTCCAGAGAGGGTGCCCACATGCCAAACAACGAAAAAGAGGATTATGAATACTCGCCCGCCACCAGGTTGATGCGGCAGGCGGAGGTGCCGTCCAG